>CAITJJ010000173.1 GCA_903892675.1 uncultured Hyphomicrobiales bacterium
CGCCGGCTTCACCTCGGTCGGCATGGACGTGCTGCAGCTCGGCCCGATGCCGACGCCTGCGGTGGCGATGCTGACCAAATCGATGCGCGCCGATCTCGGCGTGATGATTTCGGCTTCGCATAATCCCTACACCGACAACGGCATCAAGCTGTTCGGACCGGACGGCTTCAAGCTGTCGGACGAGGTCGAAAGCAAACTCGAAGACCTGCTCGATT
Source organism: uncultured Hyphomicrobiales bacterium (assembly GCA_903892675.1). Lineage (GTDB taxonomy): Bacteria > Pseudomonadota > Alphaproteobacteria > Rhizobiales > Xanthobacteraceae > Pseudolabrys. The sequence goes on from CAITJJ010000173.1 coordinate 216, forward strand.
CCGAACTGCACAAGCAGTTGGCCAAGGGCGATGACCTCGGCCGCGCCAAACGCATTGACGGCGTGCAGGACCGCTACATCGAATTCGCCAAGCGCACGCTGCCGCGCGACATCGATCTTTCCGGCCTGCGCGTGGTCGTCGATTGCGCCAATGGCGCCGCCTACAAGGTCGCGCCCGGCGCGCTGTGGGAACTGGGCGCCGACGTCATTACCATCGGCGACGAACCGAATGGCATGAACATCAACAAGGATTGCGGCTCGACCGACCTCGGCGCCATCACCAGGAAAGTGCGCGAGATGCGCGCCGACATCGGCATCGCGCTCGATGGCGACGCCGACCGCGTCATGATCGTCGACGAACTCGGCCATGTCGTCGACGGCGACCAGTTGCTCGCCGTCATCGCCGCGAGCTGGAAGGAAGACGGCCGCCTCAGCCGCCCCGGCGTCGTCGCCACCGTGATGTCCAATCTCGGCCTGGAGCGCTATCTTGGTGGGATCGGTATCGAACTGGTGCGCACGCCGGTCGGCGACCGCTACGTGCTCGAGCGCATGCGCGCCGATGGTTATAATGTCGGCGGCGAACAGTCCGGCCACATTATCCTGTCGGATTATTCGACGACCGGCGACGGCCTCGTTGCCGCGTTGCAGATGCTGGCCGTGGTCAAGCGGCACAACAAGCCAGTGTCGGAACTGTGCCACCGCTTCGAGCCATTGCCGCAAATCCTCAAGAACGTGCGCTACAAGGCCGGCAAGCCGATGGAAAGCGCGTCGGTCATCACCGCGATCGCCAGCGCCGAGAAGAAGCTCGGCCAGGGCGGGAGATTGCTGGTGCGGCCGTCGGGCACCGAGCCCGTGATCCGCGTCATGGGCGAGGGTGACGACAAGGCACTGGTCGAGGCGGCGGTGGATGATGTGATCGACGCGCTGAGCAAGGTCGCGGCGTAGGGCAGTGGCCAGGGCGTCGAATCAAAAATACTCGGCCACGAGTATTAGAGTGACGAAATCCAGCCCGATACATCGGTGAAGTGGCGAACAGAACATTTGAATAGTTGTTCGGCCTTTGCAGCAACTTCATGAGATGGGTTTATAATATCAACGGAACCTGAACGTCTTGCCCATGCGGTATACAGCGCGAGCAGGTCTGCATCACTTTCCGTCAAGCCAATTCCCCACATGGCGACCTGCTCAGGGTGTCTGCCACGTATCGAATCCAACATAATCTTGGCAATTGGGTGCTGTTCGTAGCTCTTATTAAGTCGCGGAGGGATAAAGCCTTGAAAGCTACTGAATCCCTGTGGCTCAGGTGTTCCTAACCAATCAGATTGTCCGAAGGCGAAGCCCGTATCGTTTGTGACAAGATTCAGAGAGCCATGCGGTTTGCAAATGAGTAGCTCGTTCGCCGTTGGTTTATTTGGGCTGTAGGCGAACGGATGGACTAACTGGTCCAAAGCCATTTCGAACACGGTGTCGTAATTTAGATTCAGAACCAAGTCCCCTGGCCCGTAATACTTCGCAATAGATTTCGTCAGCGCCAAATCTCGCCAGCCGACGCCATTCTCATGGAAACACTGAATGATATAAGTCGTCAGTGCGTTTCCGATCCCGTGATATTGCATATCGGTCCAAAAGGCGGGCGATGGCTCGCCATTCGGGCCATAGGTCTCGCCCGCGACCCTAATATGCAATCCGGATATGTAGCCGGCGGGCGGAATTTCACTGATGGGGAAATTCGTGTCGCGGTTTTTCCACGCGAATTCCATAAAACGCTCAACGTTCGTGATGCCTCGATCCTCAAGTTCAAAAAAGAGTTTTCTGGGATCACGAGCGTCGAAGTCTGGATAGCCGATCTTTTTAAGATACTCTTCGAGATATGGATGTGGCGTGTAGTTGTCCCACATCTTCCGTGCGAAATCGCGAATGAGCGGCGGGCATTTTTCAACTGGATTACCAAGCGCCCGCGCTTCAGCGAATGTTGCACCGGCTCCGACGACTAAGTGTTTCAAAGCGAGACCTGATAATTCGGTAGCCCGTAGGGCGGATTAGCGGAGCGTAATCCGCCATTTTATGCAATCATAGAGCATGCCGAATTATCGCCGCGCCTTTGCCCCCGGCGGATGCTGGTTCTTCACCGTCAATCTGCTGGAGCGGCGGCGGACGCTTCTGGTCGATCACATCGATATTCTGCGGAATGCCGTTTCACAAACCCGGCGACGTTATCAATTTGACATCAATGCCATCGTGGTTCTGCCGGAACATCTGCATGCTGTTCTGACGTTGCCGTCAAATGACGCTGACTTTTCGACCCGTTGGCGGCTTATCAAGACCCGCTTTGCCAAAACCTTGCCGAACCAAGAGCGCCTCAGCGCTGTGCGAAAGGCACGCAACGAACGCGGCATCTGGCAACGCCGGTTCTGGGAGCATTTGATCCGCGATGACGCCGATTACGCGCGGCATGTCGAGTATTGTTACATCAACCCGATAAAGCATGGCCTCGTTTCCCGTGTCAGCGACTGGCCGCATTCGTCGTTTCACCGGGATGTGCACCGCGGCATTTTCGCAAAGGATTGGGCAGGGGAGCCCTCGGTGGACGGCGAATTTGGTGAAGCTTAGGAGTGGCAGCAAAGCGTCTGACGCCGTGTCGATGTATTAAATGGCGGATTACGCTGCGCTAATCCGCCCTACAGAGCCGGAACCCGGTTCCTGACGCTTGCCGTTAAAATGCCAATCTGAAAGGTATAAGGTGCCGGTCCCTTGCGCTCTCGCAGCGTGCCCTCAAGGAGTTCGACCATGCCTGGCACCGTTAGATTGCACCGCGTTCTGCCGACCAAGCCGGACAAGGTCTATCGCGCCTTCATCGAGGCCGACGCGATGGCGAAATGGCTGCCGCCGAACGGCTTCACCTGCACCGTTCATCAATTCGAGGCGAAGGTCGGCGGCACTTTCAAGATGTCGTTCCGCAACTTCACCACAGGTCACAGCCATTCCTTCGGCGGCAAGTTTCTCGAACTCGTGCCGGGCGAGCGCCTGCGCTACACCGACACGTTCGACGATCCCAATCTGCCGGGCGAAATGCAGGTGACGGTGACGCTCAAGAAGGTGTCCGTCGGCACTGACGTCAGCATCGTGCAGGAGGGCGTCCCCGACGTCATCCCGGTGGAAGCCTGTTATCTCGGCTGGCAGGAGTCGTTGCGAAATCTTGCGAAGCTGGTCGAGCCTGAGATCAACCAATAGCGTTGTCCGACGAAATACGGCGCGCCGATTAACTCCTTCCAAAGCCAGCGCTTTGTTGGTTGCACAGAACTATTCCAAACTGGAGCGAACTAAAAAGTCCTTTTAATTCAATACTTTAGACCTATTTTAAAGTGCGTTTTCCTTTGACTTGGCGCAAGCGACCCGTTAGCCAAATCGCCATACTGCGATTTGCCAACGTTAAATGCGCCGGGATTTCGATGATCGTCTGCTCCTGCAATGTCATCAGCGACCACGCCGTGCGCAACGCCTGCGCCACGTCGGCGCCGCGCACCACCGGCCAGGTCTATGGCTGTCTCGGCTGCAGCGCCCAGTGCGGCCGCTGCGCCCGTTCGATCCGCAAGATCATGGACGAGGCTTTGGCCGGAGCCGGATGCCCGAGCGGCTGCGCTTGCGCCGCCCACCCGTCCGCGCATAAGTAAAACGATCGGCCGCAGCCGACGTCAAACCATCAAAAGGATCTGCGCCATGAAGGGCGATACCAAGGTTATCGAGTACCTCAACAAGGCGCTGCGTCACGAACTGACCGCGGTCAATCAGTACTGGCTGCACTACCGCCTGCTCGACAATTGGGGCCTCAAGGATCTCGCCAAGCAGTGGCGCAAGGAATCCATCGAGGAGATGGAGCACGCCGACAAGCTGATCGAGCGCATCATATTCTTCGACGGCTTCCCCAATTTGCAAGTGCTGGATCCGTTGCACATCGGGCAGAACATCAAGGAAGTCCTCGACTGCGACCTTGCCGCCGAAATGTCGGCGCGCGCGCTTTATCAGGAGGCCGCGCACTATTGCAACGGCGCCAAGGATTACGTCACCCGCGATCTGTTCGAGAAGCTGATGTCGGACGAGGAGCACCACATCGACTTCCTCGAGACCCAGCTCGATCTGGTGTCGAAAATCGGCGTCGAGCTTTATTCGCAGAAGCACATCGGCGAGATGGACGAGGGCAGCGCAGACTGATCCGCCGCGCCGGGCCGGTCGCTGGGGAGACGGTTGCAGGGGGAAAAGCGCCTTCTTCTGCCATTCGTATATATTGATTGGCGCCGCAATCCGGGCGAGAGTGCGGTTCTGTGACCTCGCTGGAGTCCGCGCCATGAGAGACTGCGCCATGGGCAAATCGTTGCGTCGAGCCTTTCTGAGCCCCGCTATTGGCCATTTGGCCGCGGTGGCGGTTTTCGGTGGCGCGCCGCGCCCGGCCGCGGCCGAGGAATGGCCGACACGGCCGATCACGCTGGTGATTGCCTCCACCG
>CAITJJ010000174.1 GCA_903892675.1 uncultured Hyphomicrobiales bacterium
TTGACATGATCGCCATCCCGCACGCGCAGTTCGCCGACGATGCCGCCGGTTGGATGCTGCACCTTTTGCACATTCTGATCGACGACGATCGAACCTTGCCCGATCAGCGCGCCGGAAATCTGGATCGTCGCCGCCCAGCCGCCGACGCCGCCGCCGAGCAGCAGCAGGATGGCGACACTGGCGAGAAGATGGCGGCGGATCGACGCACGCGATCCAGTCGGCCGCTCGGCAAACTCACTTTTAGCGGCCTGCCAGCTGGCGGCGGCATATTTGCGGACCTGCGCAATCATGCTCCGCCGCTCCCGCTTTCCGGCACGATCTTCAGCGGCTGCGGCACCGCCGGCCGTTGCAACACCTTGCTCAGAACTTCATCCTTCGGCCCGAAGGCTTGCGTCCGTCCGTCCTTCATCACCAAAATCTGATCGACGCCGGCAATGGCGCTCGGGCGATGCGCGACGACGATGACGATGCCGCGCCGTTCGCGCACGCCGAGGATGGCGCGCGTTAGCGCGGCATCGCCATCGGCATCGAGATGCGAATTCGGCTCGTCAAGCACGATGAGGAACGGATCGCGATACACCGCGCGCGCCAGCGCGACGCGCTGCGCCTGCCCGGCCGACAAGGAGGTGCCATACTCGCCGACCGGCGTGTCGTAGCCCTGCGGCAGGCCAACGATCATGTCATGCACGTCGACGGCCTTGGCCGCCGCGATCACCGCATCGCGGTCGGGTTCGGATTCGAAGCGCGCGATGTTCTGCGCCACCGTGCCAGTGAGCAGTTCGACGTCCTGCGGCAGATAACCGATGTGACGGCCGAGCACGTCTGCCGACCATTGATCGAGCGCGGCGCCGTCGAGCCGGACCTTGCCGCGCAGCGGCTGCCAGACGCCGACCAGCAACCGCACCAGCGACGACTTGCCGGAGCCACTCGGGCCGATAATGCCGAGGCCCTGCCCGGCTTCCAGCTTGAAAGCGACGTCGTGCAGCAAGACCTTGTTGACGCCGGGCGGCGCCGCGCTGACGCTCTCGACCGTCAGGCGATGTGACGGCGGATGCAAGGCCATCGGCGGCGCCTGCGCCGGCATCGCCTCAAGCAACTTGCTCAGGCGTTGCCAGCTTTGCCGCGCGGCAACAAAGCCCTTCCAGTGCGCGATGGCCAGATCGACCGGCGCCAACGCGCGCGCGCTGAGGATAGACCCGGCGATAATAATGCCGGCGGTGGCCTGCTGGTTGATCACGAGATAAGCGCCGACCGCGAGCACGCCGGACTGCAGCATCATGCGCAGCACCTTGGAGATGGCGCTGAGCCCGCCACCGACATCGCTGGTGCGCTGCTGGTTGCTCATATAGTCGCTGTTGGCCTTGCCCCAGCGTTCCGCCATCCGGCCGAACATGCCCATGGCGATAAGCGCCTCGGCGTTGCGCCGGCTGGCCTCGGCCAGGCTGTTGCGCGCGACCGACGACTCCATCGCCGCCTTTGCGGGCGCCTGGGTCAGTGACTCGGTCAGCAAGGTGAGCGCAATGAGGACGACCGCGCCAACGAACGCCGTCAGGCCGATCAGGGGATGAAAGATGAAGCAGATCGCCAGATAAAGCGGGATCCACGGCAGATCGAACAATGCGACAGGGCCGAGGCTGGAGAGATAAGACCGGATGCTGTCGAGATCGCGCAGCGGCTGATTGCCCTCGCCCCGGTTTCCCGCCCGCAACGGCAGGCGGACCATGGTGTCATAGACCCGGCCGCTGAGCGCTTCGTCGAGCGAACCGCCGATACGGCCCAGAATGCGGCCGCGAATGGCGTCGATCAGGCCCAACGCCGCGAACAGCCCGGCGACCAGAATGGTAAGGCCGACAAGCGTCGGCGTCGACCGGCTCGGCAGCACGCGGTCATACACTTCCAGCATGAACATCGCGCCGGAGAGCATCAGGATGTTGCTCATGCCGCTGAGCAGCGCGGTGCCGACGAAGGCGCCACGGCAGGCGGCGAGCGCGGCCGAGAGTTCGGAGCGGTTCGATGTCCTGGGCAGCGTGCCGCCGTGCGATGCCATTTATCGATCAAGCCCTTGTGCGCGGAATCAGATCCCGAAAGTTCTCGGAATTATTAGCACTATCAATATCCTAGAGCTATTTATGAATTATATCATGGCGGCCGGCTCTTGTCCCGGCGACGGAATTTGCACGGCTGAAAAAGGAATCGCCAGCGACCTAGGCAAGACCACCCGTCAGAACATGGTCAAGGTGCTGATGCAGATCGGTCTGGGTCACGCCAGCGACAGTAATGCTGTCGCCTGAGCCAAGATTGATAACCGCATCGCCGTAGCTGTTGGACGAGAGCGCACCGTTGTCGGGTATCGCATTATAGCCCTCAAGCACGATCGTGTCAGCGCTCGGATTGAAATTCAGAATCGTGTCCGCACCGAGATGCATGTTGGGATTGAAATAGAACGTATCGGCGCTATTCGAGCCGAATGAGACCGACACGGCCTGCGTTGCTGTCGTATTATGATTGTCGGCAACTGTCACATCGTAGGATTGCATGGCGGCGCCGTTCGATAGAACGTTACTGGTTTCCGCGCTGGTCAGGTTAAAATGCCATGCGACCGATCCGGCGCCGTTGGCTTCCGTGACATGCCTGCTGTTGTTATTCGGGTCGTCGAGCGCGAAGGTTCCTATACTGCCTTCGCTGCGCGCCTGCACGGTTGCGGTGTGCGTATCGGATGAATCGGGATCGCTAAACGCTATCGCACCGCTAATCGTAGCGGCGGCGCTGACATTGCCCGACTGGACCTGGAAGATATCGACACCAGCGATGCCAGAATTTCCCACCGTTGAATCGAGCGCCAGCATGCCCGTCTCATCGCCGGACTGGGGCAACTCGTATTTGTGGGCAGCGACACCGTCGCCCGCGCTGTACCCGGCGCGCGCCGCCGTTCCGCCAAGGCCGCCGTGTCCACCACTTGCATCGCCCGCGGTCCAGTTTATCGACTCGTAACGCATCACGATGTCAAAATCGCCGTCTCCGGTGCCGATCAACTGAAGCTGGAACGCATCGGCGAGATTGGTGTGGCCGTTGTAATAGCCGACATCGTCCCAGGTGATTGTCATCACATGATTGACCGAGTCGAGATCGTAATAAACCAGATTCGAGCCGGTCGAATGTCCCGTGCCCTCCGAACTCGTCGAACCGCCACGCGTATCAACGTCGGCCCAGAACGGCGCAATGATCGGAAAATGTCCAGCGGTAATCACACCGGGCGTATAGGTCGCATTCGCTCCGCCAAAGGTGATGTCGCCGTTGTTGTTGACGTAAAGAAACTTGTAGTAATCTCCGAAGAAATTGATACCGGCGCTTCCGAACACAGACCTGATGTCGATCGCCCCGGTCGAACCGTCATCGTTTCCACTGAGAACATTTTCGCCAAACCCAGTCACGTGCCCCTGAGAGTCGCCGAGATTGTTAATAAGGTGACCTGACCTGGCTTTTTTGAACCAA
>CAITJJ010000175.1 GCA_903892675.1 uncultured Hyphomicrobiales bacterium
CAGGAAGACCGCATGGTCGAGGCGCTGCTCGGCATCGCCGTGCCGACGCGCGAGGAAATGCAGGAGATCGAGGTCTCCAGCCGGCTCTATGTCGAGAGCGGCGCGCGCTACATGACCGCGACCCTGATGTGCCAGTCCGACACCGCGACGCCGAAGACCACCGCCGTCACCTTCATTCTGTCCAAGCATCGCCTGTGCACCGTGCGCTATGACGAGCCGCGGCCCTTCGCCATTGTCGGCAACAAGCTCGGCCGCGCCTGCGGTCCGAAAGTCTCCGGTGACACCGTGCTGATGGATTTGCTCGACGCGGTCATCGACCGCTCGGCCGATATTCTCGAGCGCGTCGCGGCGGAAGTCGATCAGGTCTCGCATTCGATCTTCGAGCCGGACGACGACATGGTGCAGGCGTCCTACAACGATGTCCTCAAGGCGCTCGGCCGCAAGGGCGATCTCACCTCCAAGGTGCGCGAGAGCCAGGTTTCAGTCGGCCGGCTGTTGTCGTTCCTGGTGCACGAGGCCGAGGTACTCAAGTGGAACAAGGAAGCGCGCACGCAGATCACATCGATGCAGCGCGACGTGCTCTCGCTCACCGACCACGCCTCGTTTTTGTCGAACAAGATCACCTTCCTGCTCGACGCCATGCTCGGCGTCGTCAACATCCAGCAGAACGCCATCATCAAGATCTTCTCGATCATGGCGGTGGTGTTCATGCCGCCGACCTTGGTCGCCTCGATCTACGGCATGAACTTTCATGGCGGCATGGTCGAACTCGACTGGCAATACGGCTATGTGTGGGCGCTGTTCTTGATGTTCGTCGTCGCCGTGCTGCCGCTGGTGTTTTTCAAGTGGAAGAAGTGGCTGTAAAGTGGGTCGTTAAGGCGCGCCTAAAAACCCGCGCAATCGCTGTGCAACAATCCGGGCAGTTGGCTTGTCGAGGCGACCGATGCGCCGTTCGATGCGTGCCGGCTCGATGCAGGCGATCTTGGCAGGGCGCACCACCGAGGCTGCGGGTAGCCCGGCGGAATCGAGATCGGATATATTGGCGTCACTGGGCCAGCGTTCGTTTTCCGCGCTCGTAATCATCGCCACCCAGACAAGATCGTAAGATGCGAGTTTGGGGCCTGAAATTATCAGCGCAGGGCGTCGTCTTTCCGCGAGCCGGTCGGCATAAGGAAACGGTACAACGACAATGTCGAACGCGGCAAAGCGCGGACGATCAGAGCTTGCCATAGGCTTTTTCGTCCGCGGCGCTCGACCATTCTGAGAAGGATGCAAATGGGTCGTCTGACTCAGAGGCGGCCTTGTCGATAAGCACGCCATCTTCGGTCAGTCGATAACGCAATATATCGCCCGGCTTGATGCCAAGTTTTTCGCGAACGTCGCGCGGCAATACCGTCTGGCTTTTCACCGAGACTTTGGAAAACGAGGCCGGTGCGCGCGTCGGTCGGTTCATGGCGATATATGTAACTTACCATCTTACGCCTTACAATAGGCTGGTCAAGCCGGCTGGGTGCGCCGCTTGACATTAAATCCTAGATATATAATCCTGCGTTCGTCCTGCTTATCGGGGGCGCTGTCATGAGGCGTCAGGATGGTGGAGCAGGGCGCGGCGCCCGCGGGCGTGGGGAAACGCACCTCACGCGCTCGGGCGGTGCCGGGGCCCCGCCCGGAGGCACTAGGACCTCCTGCGAGGAGCTCGCTGATGGTGCGAAGCCCTTGGCTTTGCCCGATGCTCGGACTGATCCCTCCGCAAGGGGACGGATCACTGGGTTCTTCGGGAAGGCCAACAGCCGCCAGAAGCGCGGCCCGGCTGCCGGAAGACGCCGCCGTGGCGCGCCGAAAGGCGCGGGCATCTCCGCAAGAGATGCTCACACACGGAAATAATGGAGCGCCCTTTGGCGCGCCACACCCTCGATATCTTGAGGGAAGCGAAAAAGAAGTTGGCTTGCCCGGGGCCGCAAACAATACGGGCGATGAGTCGCGCGCATGCCGCGCCGAAGCGCCTTCGCGAAGGCGGGCTGTTTGACAATTTGAATCGAAGGCCGCCGGCAATCGAAGCCGCGTGTTCGTGATAACGATAAGCGAAGGAAACCCGGCGTCACCGCCGCGCGTTTCCAACGCATGACAAAGCCACGCATCGTCGTCACCTGTCCAAAGACCGGCGTCACCGTCATCAGCAACTTTGCTTTTGAGGATGTGGCGGGGCCGAACAACAAGACAGTGCTGTTCGCCTGCGCCTGCGGTGAGACGCACCGGCTGATTTATGCCGGTCCGCATCGTGATATGCGCAACGCGCCAAAGCAGGACACGCCGCGCGCGTCTTGAGAAGTATCAGCTAAACGTGCTGGCCGCCATTGATGTGAATTTCCGCGCCGTTCACATACGAACTTGTCTCTGTGCACAGCACATAGATGATTTTGGCGACTTCGTCGGGCGTGCCCAGCCGCTGCATCGGAATCTGCTCGACGATCTTGTCGGTGCCCGGCGACAAAATCGCGGTGTCGATCTCGCCCGGCGCAATCGCATTGACGCGAATGCCGAGGCGGCCAAAGTCGCTCGCCATTTCGCGGGTGAGCGAGGCAAGCGCCGCTTTCGACGTGGCGTAGGCGGCGCCGGCGAAAGGATGCACGCGCGAGCCGGCAATCGAGGTGACATTCACCACCGAGCCTTTGGCGGCCTTGAGCTGATCGACCAGGCCGCGCGCCAGCATGATCGGCGCAAAGAAGTTCACCGCGAAGACGCGCTGCCAGGTGCCGATATCGGTGTCGAGCGAGCCGAGCCTTTTGCCGCCGTCGGCCTTCGGCGATATCGCCGCGTTGTTGACCAGCGCATGCAGTTCGCCATGATCGAGCCTTCGCTTGATCTCAGCGATAGCCTCGGTGGTGTTGGCTTCGTCGGAAAGGTCGACCTGGATGTGGTCCTCGGGCCCGGCGTCCCACGGGCAGTTTTCCGGAAACGGATGCCGCGAGCAGGTGATGACGCGCCAGCCGGCGGCGGAAAAACGTTTCACGGTCGCGTGGCCGATGCCACGGCTGGCGCCGGTCAAAAGCAACGTGCGGCGCGGCTGGTTGGATTGCGAAGTGGGCATTGCTCGTTATGGCTTTCTTGAAACTAGTCCAGACAGCGCGCGGCTATTGCGTCCCGTCAGTTTACCTCACGGATAAAGCCGCGTCTTGCTCCACGGCTCGCCTGCTGCTGCGCGCTTGAACACAATGCGGTCATGCAGGCGGAACGGCCGGTCGTGCCAGAATTCGATTTGCGCCGGCACGATGCGAAAGCCGGACCAGTAGGGCGGGCGCGGTACGCTGCCGATGGCGTATTTGGCGGCATTGATCGCCACCGCTTTTTCAAAAGCCAGCCGGCTTTCCAGCGGCCGCGATTGCTGCGAAGCCCATGCGCCGATCTGCGCCTGCTTCGGCCGCGAGGCGAAATAGGCGTCGGCTTCTTCCACCGTGACGCGCTCGACGTGGCCTCGCACGCGCACCTGGCGGTTGAGCGATTTCCAGTGGAACACCAAAGCGGCCTTGGCCGCGGTTGCCAGTTCCTGGCCCTTCTGGCTGTCGACATTGGTGTAGAAGACGAAACCCTGCGCATCGGCGCCCTTGAGCAGCACCATGCGGGCGTTCGGCAAGCCGCTTTCATCGACGGTCGCCAAAGTCATGGCGGTCGGATCGCGCGGTTCCGCGGCGGTAGCGTCTGAAAGCCACGCGGCAAACAGCCTCATCGGCTCGTCGGCCTCTGTGAAATCACCACTCGTTAACCAAGTTGTGCGTTCAATTGGTGGTGTATCGGACATCGTCGGAGCGCTCGCGTGGACGGTCTTTGGACCCCTCGGCAAATCGGCCAAAAGTTCCGCTGTTCCGCTCTATATAGTGGATGCGGGGCCGCGCGCCTATGGCGCGGCGCGGCGGTCGCTGTCGCGCTGGGGGCCGCCTTGGCCGGCGCCGGTTGCAGCCTGTCGTCGCAGTTCGACTCGGTTTTCGCCGCCCCGTCCGCGCTCGACACCACCGGCTCGATCACGCCGCCGCCGGGCACCAAGGAATCCAACGATCTGCCGCCGGCCGCCGATCTGGTTTTTGCCCGCGCCGCCGTCAGCGAAGTGCTCAAACATGGCCGCAAGGATTCCAGCCAGCCCTGGGAAAATCCGGCGACCGGCGCGCGCGGCACGGTGACGCCCATTGCCTCGGCCTATCAGAAGGATGACCGCACCTGTCACGACTTCCTGGCCAGCTATGTGAAGGGCGCGGCGCAGTCCTGGCTGCAGGGCGAAGCCTGCAAGCCGATCGAGGGCGCCGCCTGGGAAGTCCGCTCGATGAAGCCCTGGAAGCGGTCGTAATCTGACCCGTCCGCGTTGCAACTCGCGCGTCGGAACCCCACATTAAGTTCGATTCGCCGGCACGAGCGCCGGCGGGCAGGGGCTTAATTCAAACCGGTTTTACGGAGAGGCGAAGCGATGCGCGACCCCTACACCATTCTGGGGGTTTCCAAGGGTGCGAGCGCGGCGGACATCAAAGCCGCCTACCGCAAGCTGGCCAAGAAACTGCATCCCGACGCCAACAAGCACGACGCCAAGGCGGCCTCGCGCTTTTCCGAGTTGAACGCGGCCTATGAAATCGTCGGCGACGACGACAAGCGCAAGGCCTTCGACCGCGGCGAGATCGACGCCGAGGGCAAGCCGCGCTTTCGCGGCTTCGAGGGCGCGCAGCCGGGCGGCGGTTTCGGTCAGGGCTTCGGCCAGGGTGGCGGTCCCGGCAACAGCCATTTCGAGAGTTTCAGTTTCGGCACGGATGGCTTCCAGCGCCGCGGCGGTGGCGCAGGTGCGGGCCCCGGCGCCGGCGGTTTCGAGGATTTGCTGCGCGGCATGTTCGGCGGCCGGGCATCCCCCGGCGGCGGCGCGCGCGGCCATTCCAATCAGTTCGAGGCCGAGGATTTCGGCGCGCAAACCGGCGGTCAGGACTTGATTGCCGAGTTGACCGTCACGTTGCCGGAGGCGGCGGCAGGCACGCAGGCGCGCGTGCATCTGCCGACCGGCAAAGAGGTCGAGGTGAAAATCCCGGCCGGCATCACCACCGGTCAGCAGATCAGGCTCAAGGGCCAGGGCTATGCCGGCCCGTCGGGACGCGCGGGTGACGCCATCATCACCATTACCGTTGCGCCGCATCCGGTGTTCAAGGCCGACGGCGACGATCTGCGCATCGAACTGCCGATCACGCTTTACGAAGCGGTGCTCGGCGGCAAGGTGCGGGTGCCGACGCTCGACGGCGCGGTCGAACTGGCGATCCCGCCGGACACCAATGCCGGACGCACTTTCCGTCTCAAGGGCAAGGGTCTCAATGTCAAAGGCGGCGCGAAAGCCGCGCATGGCGATCTGTTCGTGACCGTGCGCGTGGTGCTGCCCGACAAGACCAGCGATGAACTCAAAGAGCTGGCAAAGAAGCTGCGCGACGCCGCGCCCTACGATCCGAGGAAGGATTTGGGCTGACGCTTCAGCTTTTCTTCGACGCGCTCTTGTCGATCTGTTCGTACACCGTCTTGGTCACCGCCTCGAGCCGCTCGCGGTCGGCCGGTCCGCTCACCACATAGCCGATCTTGTCGTCGACCCAGGTGAACGACGCCAGCTGCTCGGCGCTGCGGAACTGCAGCGCCGTTTCCGGCCCGCCCGACTTGGCGCAGTAGATCGTGAAGCGTTCGCCCGACGGCCCTTCATACATATAGAACGCGGCGGCTCCCGTCGGTCCCGGCAGCAGCCGGCCGCCGACCAGCTTGAGCCCCATCGACGAAAGATCGGGAATGCTCAGGTCATGGCCGACCCGCTTCGACAGCCACTGCTTGAGATGCGCGAGATCGCTGCCCGGCACTTCGACCGGGTGACGCACCTCGACGACGTAAAGCCGATAGGCATCGAGCGCCTCGGCGGCGAAAGTATCGGCTACCGCCGCCGCCGGTGACGCCAGGCCGTGCGCATACCAGCCGGCGCCGCCGCCGGCGATAAAAGCAACAAGCGCGGCCGCCGCCGCCATCGCCGCGAAAGAACGGCCGCGCGCGCGGCCATAGGTGATGTCGTTCTTGATGATCTGGTCGAGTTGCAGGCGTTCCGGCACCGGCTCGTTGACGACCGCGCCATAACGCGCGCGGATGCTGTCGGCCTGAGCCCGCCAGGCGGCAACCAGCGCGGCCTGGTCGGGATTGGCGGCGAGCCAGGCGCCGACGGCTTCGCCGCGGTCGACCGGCAATTCGCCGTCGACATAAGCGTGCAACTCGTCCTCGGTCACGGGAAATTCGCGATCGATCATGGCTAAGCTTTCTCTCTCATTTAATCCGGCGCAGCGTCGGACGCTCGCCATCCAGGAATGTTCTGATCTGCGCCCGGGCCCGCGCCAGACGCGACATCACGGTGCCGATCGGTACGCCCTGCACATCGGCCACTTCGCGATAGCTCAGGCCTTCCAGCACCACGAGCAACAAAGCGTGGCGCTGGTCTTCCACCAGACTCGCCAGCGCGCGCTCGATATCGCGGGCACCGGCTTCCGAACCCGAAGCGTCCGGTGCGTCGTGATCCTCGAGCGAGGCCATCGCCGGGCGCCGCGACAATGATCGCAGCCGGTTGCGATTGAGATTGGTCAGGATCGTGTACATCCAGCTGCGCACGTCGCCGCCGAGAAACAAATGTTCCGAACGCAGCGCGCGGACCAACGTGTCCTGCACCAGATCGTCGGCAATATCGGCGTCCCGCGTCAGCGCCCGCGCATAGCGGCGCAGGGCGGGAATTGTCAGCTCTACGCTTTGCCGGAACGTGGCCAAAGGCCCTCCTTGATCCGCGCTACCTGAAGCCCGGCAGATCAGACTAGCCGAGAACACCCGGGGCCTGCGCCACTCGATGCCCCTATGGTTAGAAAACCCCCCTGATTATAGACATATTCCCGGAACTGAATTGAATTAACGCCAATTTCGGCTCCAGCCAGCCGGCTTGCTTGATGGTCTGGACACCCTATGCCATACGGTGCCGACCGGCTTCCGGCCGGCGATCACGAGGACGGCAATGGCGGAAATCTCAGGTCTGATGCGCGGCAAACGCGGGCTGATCATGGGCGTCGCCAATAACCGCTCGATCGCCTGGGGCATTGCCCGCGCCTGCCGTGACCACGGCGCCGATCTGGCTTTTACCTACCAGGGCGACGCGCTGAAAAAGCGGGTCGAGCCTTTGGCCGAGGAGGTTGACGGGCTGGTGGTCGGCCATTGCGACGTCACCGATACGGCCTCCCTCGACGCGGTGTTCGCGCAGGTGCAGCAAGCCTGGGGCTCGCTCGATTTCATCGTTCACGCCATCGCCTTTTCCGACAAGGACCAGCTCGACGGCCGTTACGTCGACACCACGGAAGAAAACTTCACCAAGACCATGCTGATCAGCTGCTACTCGTTCACGGCGATCGCGCAGCGCGCCGAGAAGCTGATGACCAATGGCGGCTCGATGTTGACGCTGACCTATTACGGCGCCGAGAAGTGGATGCCGCATTACAATGTGATGGGTCTGGCCAAGGCGGCGCTGGAGGCCTCGGTGCGCTATATGGCCGCCGATCTCGGCGTCAAGAATATCCGCGTCAACGCCATTTCGGCGGGCCCGATCAAGACGCTGGCCGCCTCCGGTATTGGCGACTTCCGCTATATCCTGAAGTGGAACGAGTTCAATACGCCGCTGCGCCGCAACGTCACGCTGGATGATGTTGGCAAGGCCGGCGTGTTCTTCCTGTCCGACCTGTCGAGCGGCGTCACTGGCGAAGTTCAGCATGTCGACGCCGGTTACCATATTGTCGGCATCAAGCATCCGGACGCTCCCGACTTCACCGTGAAATAGAATATGGCTCCGCCGACGGTTTATTACGTCCGGCACGGCGAGACCGACTGGAACGTGGCCGGCCGGCTGCAGGGCCACCGCGACATTCCGCTCAACGACAAGGGCAGGGGGCAGGCCGCCCATTGCGGCGAGGTGCTGCGTGACCTGTTGGCGCGCGATGGCCGCGATCCGCAAAGTCTCGATTACCTATCGAGCCCGCTTGGTCGCGCCACCGAGACGATGGAGCTGCTGCGCCCCAAGCTCGGCCTGCCGGCGGAAGGCTATCGCCGCGAGCCGCAATTGATCGAGTTGTCCTTCGGCGACTGGGAGGGCTCGACCATCGCGCTTTTGCACCAGAACGACCCGGTGCGCATTTCGCAGCGCGAACACGACAAATGGCATTTCGTACCGCCCAACGGCGAAAGCTACGAGATGGTCGCGGCCCGGATGAAGCGCTGGTACGAGGGCCTCAAAGGCGACGTCGTCGCCATCTCGCATGGCGGCACCTGCCGCGGGCTGATGGCCTGCCTTGGCATCGCCAGGCCGGCGGCGGCGCCCTTGATCGATATCATTCAAGGCGAGGTTTACGTCTTTCAGGGCGATAAGCTCAAGCGATACGCGTGACCTCGTAAAGCGCGGCGCACGCGAAACCCATGTGCCCCGCGCGCTGCCGGTCGTGATTGCAGTTACTTCCAGCCCGCCTGCTTTTCGCAGGCCTTTCTGGCGCCGGGGTTGGCTTTTTCCCATGTCGAGATGGAGCGGGTTTCGTTGCTGTCCATCTTTTCGTTCATGCAGGAGCAGTAGGCGCGCACGATGACCGGCGTGCCGCCGGCTTCGCCCTTGTTGTCGTCAATGCACTGGTTAACCCACTTGACGTCATCGGCGTTCATTTTCTGCGCGAACGAACTGGACGGTGCAGCGACAGCAAGGAGCGCCAAAGCGATGACGAGATATTTCACGTAAGCCTCCCTAATGCCCACAGCGGGCGACGCACAATAACCCAGCTCAAGGCCCCCTGAATACTGTCCCGCAGAGCGGCCCGCCCGTTATTTACGATCAAATTTGACGGCAGATTGGGCTCGCGGTACGACACCCGTTGAGCGTGGAAGTATCATGTCCTTCAACACCTTCGGCCATATGTTCAGGTTCACCAGCTTCGGCGAAAGCCATGGGGCGGCGATCGGCTGCGTGGTCGACGGCTGCCCGCCGCGCATTCCGCTGACCGAAGCCGACATCCAGGTCCATCTCGACAAGCGCCGTCCCGGCCAGTCGCGTTTCACCACGCAGCGGCAGGAGCCGGACGCGGTCAAGATATTGTCTGGTGTGTTCACCGGCGAGGACGGCGTCCAGGTCACCACCGGCACGCCGGTCATGTTGCTGATCGAGAATGTCGACCAGCGCTCCAAGGACTATTCCGACATCAAGGACAAGTATCGGCCCGGGCACGCCGGTTATGTCTATGACGTCAAATACGGCATCACCGATTATCGCGGCGGCGGCAGAGCCAGCGCACGCGAGACCGCGGTGCGGGTCGCGGCCGGCGCCGTCGCGCGCAAGGTCATCCGCGGTCTGTCGGTCCGCGCCGCCCTCGTGCAGATGGGGCCGCATAAAATCGACCGGACGCGCTGGGACTGGAACGAGGTCGACAATAATCCGTTCTTCTGCCCTGACCCGGTGCAGGCGAAATTCTACGAGACGTATCTCGACGGCATCCGCAAGTCCGGCTCCTCGGTCGGTGCGGTAATCGAGGTAGTGGCCGAGGGGGTACCCCCCGGCCTCGGCGCCCCGGTCTATGCCAAACTCGACGCCGACCTCGCCGCCGCGCTGATGAGTATCAACGCCGTCAAGGGCGTCGAGATCGGCGACGGCTTCGATACCGCGGCGATGGTCGGCGAGGACAATGCCGATGAGATGCGCAAACCTGATCCAACCTTGGGCAATGACGGCAAACCGGTTTTCCTGTCGAACCATGCCGGCGGCATTCTCGGCGGTATTTCGACCGGCCAGGCGATCATCGCGCGTTTCGCGGTCAAGCCTACCTCGTCGATCCTGACGCCGAAAAAGACGGTGGACCGCTACGGCAACGACACCGAGATCATGACCAAGGGCCGCCACGATCCATGCGTCGGCATCCGCGCCGTGCCGATCGGTGAAGCCATGGTGGCGGCGGTACTCGCCGATCACTATCTGATGCATCGTGGTCAGGTCGGCGATGGCGTCGAGTGGCCGTTCACCAAGCCGGCCTGATGCCGCCTAAGAGGTAAGACTTCAGTGCCCAATACCCACAGTAAAGTTGAAGCGGCGATCAAGGCCTTCGCCAAAGGCGAACTCGTGGTCGTTACCGACGATGACGACCGTGAGAACGAAGGCGATCTCTTTGTCGCAGCATCTCTGTGCACGCCGGAAAAGATGGCCTTCATTATCCGCCACACGTCGGGGATCGTCTGCGCGCCGCTCGGCGCCGAGCACGCCACGCGCCTGCATCTCGATCCGATGGTGGCCAAGAACGACGCGCCGCTCGGCACGGCGTTTACCGTCACCGTCGACGTCAAGCATGGTCTCACCACGGGCATCTCGGCCGAGGAGCGCACCAACACCGTGCGCGCGCTCGCCAACGACAATAGCGGCGCGTCCGATTTCGTGCGCCCCGGCCATGTGTTTCCGCTGGTCGCGCGGCAGGGCGGCGTGCTGATGCGCTCCGGCCATACCGAAGCCTGCATCGATCTGTGCAAGCTTGCCAATTTGCCGCCGGTCGGGGTGTTGTCCGAACTGATGAACGACGACGGCACGGTGATGCGCGGGCCGCAGGTCGCCGCCTTCGCCGACAATCACAAGCTCATTTACATCTCCATCGCTGAACTGATCGCTTATCGTCAGAGCCGCGAGAAGCTGGTCGAGCGCGTCGGCGAATTCCCGTCGGCGTCGGAAATCGGCACGCTCAAGGGTTACGCCTATGTGACGCCGTTCGATCAGGTGCATCACATGGCCTTCGTCTACGGCGACATCCGCGATGGCCGCAACGTGCCTGCGCGCTTGCATCGCGCCGACGTGATCGGCGACGTGTTCGGCGGCGCCAAGGCGATCCGCGCTTCGCTCGCCCGCTTCAAGGCGGAAGGCCGCGGCGTCATCGTCTATCTGCGCGACGGCACCGCCGGCGTGCCGGTCGCGGCGATCCCGCATGAGGGCGACACCGGCACCGACGCGGCGCGCTCGCAGCAATGGCGCGATGTCGGCCTCGGCGCGCAGATTCTCAAGGATCTCGGCATTTCCTCGATAAGGCTGCAAACCTCGACGCAGCGAACTTATGTCGGCCTCGGCGGCTTCGGCATCGAGATCGCAGGGACGGACGCGCTCGAGGTCTGACGTTTTCCCGCCGCGAGGAGGGTGGCCTTTTTTCCGCCCGCGCTTCGTGCCACCATCGGCGCCTTGCGGCGGATAACGGCAAGGAGCGGGCATGAGGCGTTTTCGTCTTTATGGTGCCATCGCCGGCGGCGTTGCCGCCGCGGCTTTCGCGATTGTGGCCTTGGCCGCGCCCCATCCGCGTTTTGCCGACCGCTCGCCCGGTGCCGTCCAGGTCGATGTCGAATTGGTGATCGCGGTCGACGTTTCCTATTCCATGGACCCGGAAGAGCAGGCGCTGCAGCGCGAGGGCTATATCCAGGCGCTGACCTCGCGCGAATTTCTGACCGCATTGCGCGAGGGCGCCAATGGCAAGATCGCCATCATTTATTTTGAATGGGCCGGCGCGAACGACCAGAAGATCGTCATGCCGTGGCGGCTGATCGACGGGCCGGAAGCGGCCGACGCGGTCGCTGCCGAGATAGCGCGCGCGCCCTATCGCCGCGCCTCGCGCACGTCTATTTCCGGCGCTTTGAAATTCGCCAAGCCCTTGTTCGACAATAGCGGCTATCGCGGCCTGCGCCGCGTCATCGATGTGTCCGGCGACGGCGCCAACAATTCCGGGGATCTGGTCGCGTTGACGCGCGACGATGTGCTTTCCGCCGGCATCACCATCAACGGCCTGCCGATCATGCTCAACCGGCCGAATTTCGGTTCGGTCGATATCAACGAACTCGATATTTATTACGAGGATTGCGTCACCGGCGGCGCCGGGTCATTCGTCATTCCGATCCGCGACCGATCTGAATTCGTCAAGGCGACGCGCACCAAGTTGGTGCTCGAAATCGCCAGTCGCGAACCGGAGGCGCGGATTATTCCGGCCAGCGCCGACAAGCCGCGTATCTCCTGCACCATCGGCGAAAAGATGTGGCAGGACCGCTGGGGCGGCGGTATGGATTTTAGATAGCTATGGATTTCAGATAGCTATCGGGTGAATTTCGCCACCAGTTCGACGTGGTGCGAATAGCGGAATTGATCGACCGGCGTAACCGCGATCAGTTTATAGCCGCCGTCGATTAGGATACGGGCGTCGCGCGCGAAGGTGGTTGCGTCGCACGACACCGCGACCACCACCGGCACTTTGCTCAAGGCCAATTCACGCGCCTGCGCTTCCGCGCCCTGGCGCGGCGGATCGAACACCACGGCGTCATAGTTCTTCAATTCGATCGCCATCAGCGGGCTGCGGAACAAATCGCGCGTTTGCGTTTCCACCGCTTTGAGGCCGGACGTCATCGCTACCGCGCGCTCGAGCGAGCGGATCGCAGACGCTTCGGTATCGATCGCGGTGACGCGCGCGGTTTCCGCAAGGCGCAACGCGAATGTGCCGATGCCGGAGAACAGATCGGCGACGCGCTTGAGCTTTTTGTTTTCGCCGATATGCGTCGTGACCAGCCGCGCCAATGTCGCTTCGCCTTCGGCTGTTGCCTGCAGGAACGCGCCGGGCGGCAGCGGCACCATCGCGCGGCCGACTTTCAACATCGGTTGTTCGCCTTGCAAAATTAACTCGCCGTTGCGGGTCACGCGCACCAGACGCTGCTGTTCGGCCAGCCGCGCCAGAGCGGTTGTCTGTTTTGAGGACGGCGCCGACGCGCCACGCAGGTCGACATCAAGGCCTGAACCGGTGGCGGTAAAATGAATGTCGAGCGGCTTGCTCACCGGTTTGAACAATTCGGCTAAAGCCCATGCGGCCGGAATGGCTTTGCTCAGCCCGGGCGCGAGGATCGGGCACTCGTCAATGCCGATGATCTGGTGGCTGCGTTGCGCGGCGTAGCCAACCTCGAGAATATCGCCATGGCCGCGGCGCGCATGCAGCACGGTGCGGCGGCGGCCTTTGCCATGCGCGTCAATAATCGCCTCGACCGGCGCGATCAGTCCGGCATGTTCAAGCGCTTCGACCACCAGATTGCGCTTCCACAGCAGATATTCGGCCAGCGACCAGTGCTGCATGGCGCAGCCGCCGCACACGCCGAAATGCTTGCACACCGGCACGGCGCGCTCGTGCGAGGCCTGATCGACGCGCAGCAAGTGGCGGCGGTCGGGATGGCCGCCGACCGGCTCGACCGTGACGGTTTCGCCAGCCAACGCATAGGGCACATAGACCGGGCCGGTGTTGCTGTCGGCAATGCCGTCGCCACGATGGCCGATGCGGGCGATCTTGAGTTGCTCAGTCACGGATTGCCCCTAGCAGAAATTCAACATTGCCGTCGCCGCCGCTGATCGGCGACGGCATTACGCCGAGGATGCGCCAGCCGAGCGCCGATACGACAGCGCTGATATCGTCGCAGACCGCCGCTTGAACGGCGGCGTCGCGCACGATGCCCTTTTTGAGCTGCGCGCGCCCGGCTTCGAATTGCGGCTTGATCAGCGCCACCAGTTGCGCCGATTTCGCGGCCAGCGCAAGGGCGTGCGGCAGAACGAGCTTGAGCGAGATGAAGCTGACGTCGGCGACGACGAGAGCGGGCGGCGCGTCGAATGCCGCAGGGGACAGAGTGCGAATATCGGTCTGTTCCAGCGACAGCACGTCGGGCCGCGCGCGCAACGAAGGATGCAATTGCCCGCTGCCGACGTCGACGGCGTAGACTTTGCGCGCGCCGCGCTCGATGAGAACCTGCGTGAAGCCGCCGGTCGAAGCGCCGATGTCGAGACAGACGCGGCCTTTCGGGTCGAAGCCAAACCGGTCCAGCGCGGCGCTCAACTTGAGACCGCCGCGCGAGACGTAAGGATGCGCCGCGCTCGCTTCAATGGTTGCTTCAGCCGCAATCAGTTCGGATGCTTTGGCGACAACTTTGCCGTCGGCAGTAACAAGGCCGGCTTCGATGGCTGCCTGCGCCCTGGCGCGGCTGTCGAACAGGCCGCGCGCGACCAGCACACGGTCGGCGCGATCTTTTTTCGCGGTCACGGCGCCGGCCCTAAGCCAGCTTCACGGTCTCTGCCGCGTGGTCCTTGCCGAGCGCTTCGAACACCTTGACGACGATGCCGCGCGCATCGAGACCGGCGCCCGCATACATGGCCGCCGGCGTATCCTGATCGATGAAGACGTCCGGCAGCACCATGCAGCGCACTTTGAGGCCGCTATCGAGCACGCCGTTCTCGGCAAGCGTCTGCAACACATATGAGCCGAAGCCGCCGACCGAACCTTCCTCGATGGTGACCAGCACTTCGTGATTGCGCGCCAGTTGCAAAACAAGGTCGGTATCGAGCGGCTTGGCGAAGCGCGCATCGGCGACCGTGGTGGAGAGGCCGAGCGCCTTCAATTCGTCGGCCGCCTTCAGCGCTTCGCCGAGCCGCGTGCCGTAGGACAACAGCGCGATCTTGTGGCCTTCGCGCACGATGCGGCCCTTGCCGATATCGAGCGGCACACCTTCGTCCGGCAGCGCCACGCCGGTGCCTTCGCCGCGCGGATAGCGCAGGGCGGAGGGGCGGTCATTGATCGCGACCTGCGTCGCCACCATGTTGACCAGTTCGGCTTCGTCGGCCGCCGCCATCAAGACAAAATTGGGCAGGCAGCCGAGATAAGCGACGTCGAATGCGCCCGCATGGGTCGGGCCGTCGGCGCCGACCAATCCGGCGCGGTCGATGGCGAAGCGCACCGGCAATTTCTGGATGGCGACGTCGTGCACCACCTGATCGTAACCGCGCTGGAGAAACGTCGAATAAATAGCGCAGAACGGCTTGAAGCCTTCGGTGGCAAGTCCCGCCGCGAAAGTCACCGCGTGCTGCTCGGCGATGCCGACATCGAAGGTGCGCGCCGGAAATTCCTTCTCGAACGCGTCGAGCCCGGTGCCGGATGGCATTGCCGCGGTGATGGCGACGACATGAGCGTCCTTGCGCGCTTCCTTGACCAGGCTTTCGCCGAACACCTTGGTGTATTGCGGTGCGCCGGGTTTCGATTTCGCCTGCGCGCCGGTGGCGACGTCGAACTTGACGACGCCGTGATATTTGTCGGCCGAAGTTTCGGCCGGCGCGTAGCCTTTGCCTTTTTGCGTGACGACATGCACCAGGATCGGTCCGATCTCGGCGTCGCGCACATTGCGCAGGATCGGTAGCAGGTGATCGAGATTATGGCCGTCGATCGGTCCGCAATAATAGAAGCCCAATTCCTCGAACAAGGTGCCGCCCATGACATAGCCGCGCGCGTGTTCGACGGCGCGGGTGATGGCGCGGTCCCATGATTTCGGCAGATGCTTGGTCAATTGTTTGCCGACGTCGCGGATCTTCAAATATGTCCGGCCTGATCCGAGGCGTGCGAGATAGGCCGACATGGCGCCGACCGGCGGCGCGATCGACATGTCGTTGTCGTTGAGAATGACGATGAGGCGTTCGTTGCGCGCGCCGGCATTGTTCATCGCCTCATAGGCCATGCCGGCCGACATGGCGCCGTCGCCGATCACGGCGATGACATTGTTCTTGTCGCCCTTGAGGTCGCGCGCCACCGCCATGCCGAGCGCGGCCGAGATCGAGGTCGAGGAATGCGCGGCGCCGAACGGGTCGTATTCGCTCTCGGCGCGCTTGGTGAAACCGGACAGCCCACCGCCCTGGCGCAAGGTTCGGATGCGGTCGCGGCGGCCGGTCAAAATCTTGTGCGGATAGGCCTGGTGACCGACGTCCCAGATCAGGCGGTCGGCGGGGGTCTCGAAAACCGCATGCAGCGCCACCGTGAGTTCGACCACACCGAGACCAGCACCTAAGTGCCCGCCGGTCTTGGCCACCGCGTCGATCATTTCATGGCGCAGTTCGTCGGCCAGCTGCTTGAGCTGCTCGGCGGAGAAATTGCGCAAATCGGCCGGGATATGGACGCGGTCGAGCAGCGGGGTTTTGGAAGCCTCGGACAAAATGGAACTCCGGTCGTCAAACTAAGCCCGGATGGCTGCATTCGACCCGGGGCGTCAGAGACTTACACCGTTGAGGCAGGCCGGGCAATTCGCCGTCCGGCCCCTCAAGAAACGGTGCTATTCGACGTCGAGCGGGGTCGTGCCGGTGGGCTTGCCGGAAGCGTCGAGGGTGATCTTTTCGACCCGGGCTTCCGCCTGCTTCAACAGTTCCTCGCAACGTTTTTTCAGGACCTCGCCGCGCTCGTAGATCGCCACCGATTCCTCGAGCGGCACCTTGCCTTCCTCCAGCCGCTTGACGATCGTTTCAAGCTCGGCAATCGCCGTCTCGAAGGTCAGCTTTTTGATATCGGCGTTACTGGTCTCGGCCATGGTCGTTATCCGGCAGCGATTGTCGCGAGCGGCAGGGTATCCCGTTCTGGGATGGCGAATATAGGGCCTCCCGTCAACCGCGGCGACGGGCCTTTTGCCAGCGCCAGCCCATGCCGGCCAGCATCAGACCGCGCGGCAGCAGCCGGGGCAGCAAGGTGGCGATTCGGTTCGGCTTGCCCGGGACGACGATGCGGTGGCCGCCGATGAAGCCTGCATAGCCCGCGCGCGCCACCTCTTCGGCCGGGCGCGCCAGCGCCGCCGGCAAATAGTCGTGCGGCACGCCCGCTTGTTCGTTGAATTCGGTCGGCACGGGGCCGGGACAGAGCGCGCAAACCTTGACGCCGTCCACCTTCAATTCCTCGTGCAGCGCCTCGGTGAACGAGACGACGAAGGCCTTGCTGGCGTGATAGACCGCCATGCCCGGGCCGGGCATGAAGCCGGCGACGGACGCGACATTGAGGATGCCGCCTTTGTGCCGCGTTACGCCGGGAAGACAGCGCAATGTCAGATCGGTCAGCGCGCGGTTGTTGAGGTCGACGATGGCAAGCTGCTGGGCGCGGTCGAGTAAAGCGGCGTCGCCCAGGAGGCCGGCGCCGGCATTGTTGACCAGGATGGCGGGCTCGAGGCCCGCAGCCTGCATTGCTGCGACAAGCTTCTCCACGCCCTCTGGCTGGCCGAGATCGGCGGCGATCACATGCGGCCGTGCGTGACCTTTCGCGGCGATGGCGTCGGCCAAAGCATTCAGTTCCGGCGCGCGCCGTGCCGTCAGCACCAGTGTGTGGCCGTGGCTGGCGAATTCACGCGCCAGCGCCGCGCCGATGCCGGAGGATGCGCCGGTGATCAGACAGACGGGTTGCATGCTGGAACCATTGGCTGACATGGCGTCATGAATGCGCGACAATGCGGCGTAATGCAATGACGAGGTAACCGCGCGTGGCCGGGCTGAAAGACAAGATCATTCTCATCACCGGCGCCGCCGGCGCGATTGGCGGCGCGGTCGCCGCGGCGGTGCAAGCGCAAGGCGGTATCGCCATCGCCTCGGACCTCAAGGCTGGCAGCGGCATCGACGTGGCGCTCGACGTCACATCGGAACAAGACTGGCAGCGCGTCACCGCCGATATCATGCAAAAGCATGGCCGCCTCGACGGGCTGGTCAACGCCGCCGGCATCGCCGTGGTCGGCACGATTGAGAAGACCGATTTCGCCACCTGGTGGCGCGTATTGTCGATCAATCTCGACGGCACGTTCCTCGGCTGCAAATATTCGTTTCCGCTGTTGCGCAAGCAGGGCGGGGCGATCGTCAACCTGTCCTCCGTTCTCGGACTGGTCGGCAGCGCCGGATTGGCCGCTTACAGCGCCTCCAAGGGTGGCGTGTCGCTGCTGACCAAATCGGTCGCGCTCAACGGCGCGCGCTACAAGCCGCCAGTGCGCGCAAACGCTATCTGCCCGGCCTTCATCGATGGCGCGATGGTCGACGAGATCGCGGCCGGTGCGCGCGATCCGCAAAAAGCGCGGGAGAATTTCGCCGGCGATATTCCGCTGGCGCGGCTCGGCAGACCTGAGGAAGTCGCGGGCCTGTGCGCTTATCTGTTGTCGGATGCGGCCGCGTTCATTACCGGCGTCGATGTGCCGATCGATGGCGGGCTGACGGCGCGCTAGCAAATCACCCCCGCATCAGCGCGGTGACATGCGCGGCGGTCGAGCGCGCCAGGCCCTGCAAATCATAACCGCCTTCCAGAATAGAGACGACGCGGCCTTGCGCGCTGTCGTTGGCGACATCCATCAGTCTCTGCGTCACCCAGGTGTAATCGGCTTCCAGCAGATTGAGATTGGCTAAAGGGTCGCGCGTGTGCGCATCGAAGCCGGCCGAGATAATGAGAATGTCCGGACGGAAATCGCGCAGGCGCGGCAGGATCACTGTTTCAAACGCATCGCGGAACTGATCGCCGCCATCGCCGGCGCGCAACGGCGCATTGACGATGGTGTTGTGTTCGCCGCGCTCGCCGATCGCGCCGGTGCCGGGATAAAGTGGCATTTCGTGCGTCGATGAATACAAGACGCTCTTGTCGAACCAGAAAATATCCTGCGAGCCGTTGCCGTGATGCACGTCGAAATCGACGATCGCCGCGCGTTCGACGCCGTAGCGCTTTTGCGCGTGGCGCGCCGCGATCGCCGCGTTGTTGAAAAAGCAGAAGCCCATCGGCTTCGCCGTCTCGGCATGATGGCCGGGGGGCCTTGTGGCGACGAAGGCGTTCGACGCCTTCTGGTTCATCACTTCGTCGACGGCGAGACACGCGCCGCCGGCGCCGCGCAACGCCGCCTCGAAACTGCCGGGCGACATCGTCGTGTCGGCGTCGATGCGCACCATGCCTTCCGACGGCGAGGCGTTGCGGATCTCCTGGAAATATTCCAGCGGATGCACCAGCGTGATCAGTTCCTCGGTCGCCATCGGCGCCTGTTCGCGCATCAGGATCTGGAAACGCTCGTCTTCCAAAGCCTGCTCGACGGCGCGCATGCGGTCCGGCCGCTCCGGGTGGCCCGGCGGGGTCTGGTGGTCGATGCAGGCGGGGTGCGAGATCAGGAGTGTGGACATTTTCATCATGTAACGCTGGTGGCGGGGTGTTGCAAACCGTGCCGGTCAAGTTTTCGCCGGCTGGTTCAGGCGGGCAAGCTCTCGCGTTCTCGCGACGCGAACGCGCCCGAGCTTTGCAAGTATCCCTCTTCTTAAAAAGAAGAGGGGGACGGCGCACCGAAAGGCGCGACGTTTCCTTCATCACACGCACCTCTTTCGAGATGCGTGGCGCCTCTCGGCGCGCCGTCCGGCGCTTTCGCGGCAGCCGGGCCACGCTTCCGGCGGCTATTGGCCTCCCAGGGCGGCCGGGCTCTCGACCCTTTTGGGCATCGAGAAACCCTTTTGCCCCGGCAAGGCCAACGGCTACGCACCGTCAGCCGGCTCCCGGCGGGGGATCCTAGTGTCCCCGGGTGGAGCCCCGGCACCGCCCGAGCGCGCGGGGTCAGCTTAACCCCGCGCCCGCGGACGCCGATCCTTTTCCCCACGAGCCGGCGCTACCGGATCATGCCCCTCAGGGGGAACCGACACGGATATAGGTATAATAGCATAGGATAGTAGTCAAGGGGGAAGATGGATTATTTTTTGACGTCAGGTTTTTCTCCGTCATGGCCGGACTTGTTCCGGCCATCCACGATTTACTTGCCAACGCGCTGTTCAGAAAGACGTGGATGCCCGGGCTAAGCCCGGGCATGACGGCGGAGTTTCGCTATTCCGCATGGAACGAAGCGGTATGCGGGAAGTGTGTCCTTGGACTTCGCGATCGCTTCACCCGGGCCATATTTGATAACGCAATCCGCGAGCCGTAGCCTCATGAGGATTTTGTAGATTCCCAAAATGATCGAGGACCTCGATGTATATGACTGACGTAGTCCCTGTCCTCAGGCGCCCAGTCAAAATACAATCCGGTCCCGTGTAGCCCGATTTCGTCCGCTTCTTCTTGCGAGACCGATAGAGCTACTGAGAATAGCAACTTTTGCTTTTTCTCACCGAGTAAATTCACATAAACACTGAGTTGGTGCATTCCGGGAATAAATACAACTGGTTCGTTATTTCTAGAGGCTAGAAAGTGATGGTTGGCCTCAACACCGGTCTCGCTCACAAAAAGTCCGCTTCCCCTTACGAGATCATTTTTTTCGCCATAAGCCCAGACGTCAAAAATCTGATAAATGTCTTCGCACTGAAGACTCACGTACATACTTTCAACAATTCGTCCGCGCTTGGCAGTTGAAAATAAAAGAGTGCGCAAAAAAACTTTGAGCTGTTTCGAATCTTGGCCATCAGGCCCAAAGAAAACAACTGTTGGCTGGGTCATATTGACCGTCCCGCGTTTGAACAAAGTCAACCAGGCAGTTATTGATGTAATGACCAATGCAAGCGCCGATATACCCAGCGCGGCAAGTGAGGTAATCCATGAGTAGTTTGGTGCCATTATCGGTTCTGTAAGCGTTTGAATCAAAATTATTTTGACTAGCTCGTAGAGCGGATTAGCGAAGCATAATCCGCCACTCGCGTAAAAGAACGGCGGGTTACGCCTTCGGCTAACCCGCCTTACAGCGCTTCACCGTTCTCGACCCGCTCGGCGACGACCCGCAATGCCAGCGCGGTGGCCTTCGAGCGTGCTTCGACAAGGGTCGCGCCATAGCTAAGAACGCCGGGCAGCGCCGGCACTTCCGCCAGCCAGCGGCCATCCTCTTCGCGTTCGGTTTCGATCAGGAGCATGCGAAGACGATATCATTGAAGCGGCGATTTGTCATGGCCGCATTATTTCAGCGCCTTCAAACTCACCCCCGCCGGCGCGGGGATGTTGTCCGGCACGAAGAAATCGACCTGCAAAGGCTGGCTCGGATTGACGCGGTACTGGTCGAAATCGGTGACGCCTTCGGACGCGAGGAACGTGTCGTCGATGATGAAATTGCCGGTGAAGGTCTTGGGTTTAAGGAAAATGCGCCAGGCGGCGTCGGCGAGAATGTCCGGCGTGCGCGACATGTTCATCAGCACATCGCCGCCCAAAAGATTGCGCACCGCGGCGGTGGCGATGGTGGTGCGCGGCCACAGCGCATTGACCGCGATCTTGCCGCGCTGTTCGCCGGCAAGGCCCAGCACGACCAGGCTCATGCCGAACTTCGCCATCGCGTAAGCGGTCGCCGGCGCGAACCATTTTTCCTGCATGTCGAGCGGCGGCGACAGCATGAGAATGTGCGGGTTAGACGATTTCAAAAGATGCGGCAGCGCATATTTCGACACCATGAAGGTGCCGCGCGCATTGATCTGGTGCATCAAGTCAAAACGGCGCATGTCGGTCGCCGCCGTTTGCGTGAGTTGAATCGCGCTGGCGTTGTTGACGACAATGTCGAGCCCGCCGAAATGCGCGGCGGTTTTGTCGAGCGCGTCCTTGACCGCCGCCTCGTCGCGCACGTCGACGGCGAGCGCCAAGGCTTTGCCGCCGGCTTTCTCGATCTCGGCGGCAGCGGTGTGAATGGTGCCTTCCAGTTTCGGATGAGGATCGACGGTTTTTGCCGCGATGGCGACATTGGCGCCGTCACGCGCGGCCTTGAGCGCAATGGCCAAGCCGATGCCGCGCGAACCGCCGGTGATGAACAGGGTCTTGCCCTTGAGTGACATAAGTCGCCTCCATTCATCTTTTGGTTATGGGTCCCCGCTTTCGCGGGGACGACAAATTAGGCCAGCGCCGCTTCGGCGTCGGTGATGCTCTGCGCGCCGTCGACGACGCTGCGCTCAAGCCCCGAGGCTTGCACCGCGATATTCTCGGCAAAGAAGCGCGCCAGCGCCACCCGCGCCGGCGCATCGCCGGCCTCGCGCAACGCCGCCAGCGCCTGATCGGCCAGCATGCAGCCGCCGGCGGCATTGCCGAACAGGCGTAAGTAGGGCGTGGCGCCGGCCAACGTCGCATCGGATGTCTTTTGCGACAGCAGCCATTGCGTCACGCGCTCAAGGCTGTCGACCGCTTCGTTCAGCCGCGCGGCGGTCTCGCCGAAGGCCGGCGAATTGCTCGCCTGCACCGCCTTCACGGTCTCGCGCAATTCGTTGAGATAAAGCCGCACGGTGTTGCCGCCTTCGAGCGGCACCTTGCGCGTCACCAGATCGATCGCCTGGATGCCGTTGGTGCCTTCGTAGATCGCGGCGATGCGGGCGTCGCGGTAATGCTGCGCGGCACCGGTCTCCTCGATGAAGCCCATGCCGCCATGCACCTGCACGCCGAGCGAGGCGACCTCGATGCCGACATCGGTGGAGAAAGCCTTGGCGACGGGCGTCAGCAGCGAGGCGCGTTCATTGGCGAGCTTGCGCGCGGCGTCGGTTTGGCTCCGGATCGAACGGTCGAGTTGTACGCCGGTGGCGTAGCAGATGGCGCGCGCCGCGCCCGTCATGACGCGCATGGTCAGGAGCATGCGCTTGACGTCCGGGTAATCGATGATGGTTTTGCCCATCTGCTTGCGGTCGCGCGCGTAGGCAAAAGCTTGTTGCAGCGCGCGTTCGGCAATCGCCACGCCCTGCAGGCCGACGGCGAGCCGCGCCCGGTTCATCATCGTGAACATGCACAGCATGCCCTTGTGCTCTTCGCCGATGAGCCAGCCGGTCGCGCCGCCTTTGTCGCCATAGACCATGGTGCAGGTCGGCGAGGCGTGAATGCCCATTTTGTGCTCGACCGAATGCGCGCGCACGTCGTTGCGCGTGCCGTCTTCGAGAAATTTCGGCACGAGGAAAAGCGAAATGCCCTTGGTGCCCGGCGGCGCATCGGGCAGGCGGGCGAGCACGAAGTGAATGATGTTGTCGGTTAAATCGTGCTCGCCATAGGTGATGAAGATTTTCGAGCCTGTGATCTTGTAACTGCCGTCGCTGGCGCGTTCGGCCTTGGTGCGCAGCGCCCCGACATCGGAGCCGGCCTGCGGCTCGGTCAGCTGCATCGTGCCCATCCACACGCCGCTGATGAGCTTCTCGAGATATTTCTGCTTGAGGTCGTCCGAGCCATAGGCATGCAGCGCGTCGACCGCCGCCATGGTCAGCACCGGGCCGATGCCGAAGGCCATCGACGCCGCGTTCCACATCTCGACGCAGGCGGCGTTGACTGCGTGCGGCAGTTCCTGGCCGCCGAAATCGGCCGGGGAGGCGAGGCCATTCCAGCCGGCGGCGGCCCAGGATGTGTAGGCCTCCTTCCAGCCGGGCGGGGTGGTGACGTTGCCGTCCTTGAACGGGGTGCCGAAGGTGTCGCCGATGCGGTTGAGCGGCGCGATCACGTCGCTGGCGAATTTGCCGGCTTCCTCGAGGACCGAATCGATCGTGTCCTCGTCGAGGTCGCCATAAATGCCGTCGGCGATCGCGGATCGCATCCCAGCGGCGTGTTTGAGGGCAAAGGCGATGTCGGCAACCGGGGCGCGGTATGTCATGGGCGCAATCTAGCCGCGCTGGCGCGCCGGTCAAACCGGCCTCGGAAGGGCCTCAAAATCAGCGGGTTAAACCCTGCTGCCAGACGTTGATCGGCGCTGGCCCTGCCGCTATGGTCCGCCCCGGCGCATGATCCCGAAAAGTGGGAACTGGTTTTCGGGTCAGATCATGCGCAAATAAAGCGTGCAGCGACGGATTGGGGCGTAGCCAAGCGGTAAGGCAGCGGATTTTGATTCCG
>CAITJJ010000176.1 GCA_903892675.1 uncultured Hyphomicrobiales bacterium
CCTGCTCGGCGCGGTTATAGGTCGTCTGCAAATGATCGGCGCCGGCCAAAGCCACGCCGAACTGCTTGCGGTTGGCGACCATGCCGCCGACCGAGATGCCGCCGAAGCCGACGCCGTGATAGCCGCGCTCGCGGCCGATCAAACGCACCCGCGACGCATTGCCGCGCACAGCGTGATAGGCCAGCGCGATTTTCAGCGCAGTGTCGACTGCCTCCGAGCCTGAGTTGCAGAAGAACACATGGTCGAGATCGCCCGGCGCCAACTGGGCGATGCGGGAGGCGAGCTCAAACGCCTTCGGATGGCCGAACTGGAAGGTCGGCGAGAAATCCATTTCCGCCGCTTGGCTTTGAATGGCGGCGACGATAGGCGCGCGGTTGTGCCCGGCATTGGTGCACCAGAGGCCGGCCGAGGCGTCGAGAATCTTGCGGCCGTCCGGCGTGAAGTAGTGCATGTCCTTGGCGCCAGAGAGCAATCGCGGCCGCGCCTTGAAGGCGCGGTTGGATGTGAAGGGCATCCAGAACGGCTCGAGATCGTTCGGCACGCTCGATGAAGCGCTCTCGCGGGGCAACGCCATAGGTATTCTCCAACCTCCGCCGGCATTTTGAATGCCGGCTTTGCGCCGGCGGCGGCCGGCATTCAAATTTGCTTTCGTCAGCGTAGCAGCGAAATCAGGCGAGTTAAAACCGCACAACCGCATAAGCGCTGTCTATCCGCATGTCGCCGTCTTCTTACAGCCCGTCCAGCGGTTGCGAACGAAACTTCGCGCGGAAGTTGACGATTTATGTCTTCTACCAGACATAGTGTGGTACTCTATGCAAGCAAGCATTTGACGGAGATGGGCGCACGGCTCAGAGGGACGAAGCCGATGAGAAAGCCGCCAATAGCTGAAACCTTCGATGCCAAGGTTTTCCTGGCCAAGCCAGGGACCGGCAAAGCCAATTTGCATTTCCACGCCGGCGCCGAAATCTACGCGCAGGGCGATGTGGCCGATGCGATCTACTTCCTGCAAAAGGGCAAAATCAAAATCACCGTCACTGCCGAGAGCGGCAAGGAAGCTGTGCTGTCGATCGTCGACGCCGGCGACTTTTTCGGCGAAGGCTGCCTGAACGGCCAGCCGCTGCGCATGGCCACCGTGTACGCGATGACCGACTGCGCAGTGATGCGCATCGACAAGGCCACGATGCTCGCCGAATTGCATGACCAGCCAAAATTCGCCGAGATGTTCATCGCCCACCTGGTGCATCGCAACAGCCGGATCGAGGAGGATCTGGTCGATCAGCTGTTCAATTCATCGGAGAAGCGGCTGGCCCGCACGCTGCTGCTGGCGAATTTCGGCAAGGAGGGCAGGCCGGAGCCGGTGCTCGCCAAGATCAGCCAGGAGACCTTGGCCGAGATGATCGGCACCACGCGCTCGCGCGTCAGCTTTTTCATGAACAAGTTTCGCCGCCTCGGCCTGGTCGAATATAACGGCCGCATCAAGGTCAACAGCGCGCTGCTGAGTGTCGTACTCAATGACGGCGTCAATAGCGACCGCAAATCGCTGTCCGGCGGGCGTTAGAGGCGGCGCCATAGCGGGTGGGTTGCCGCTTCGCGGCGGCGCTGCTACCAACCGGCCATACCCCCTCATTTCCTGAGCGCATATGGCCGATTTTCCCGTCAAAAAGCCGCAGAAACTGAAAGCGCGCCTGCCGCGCGGCCTGGCCGACCGCGGCCCGGCCGAGATCGCCGCCACGCGCACGATGGTGGAGACGATCCGCACCGTGTTCGAGCGCGACGGCTTCGATCCGGTGGAGACGCCGGCGATCGAATACACCGACGCGCTCGGCAAGTTTTTGCCCGACCAGGACCGGCCGAACGAAGGCGTGTTCTCGTTCCAGGACGACGACGAGCAGTGGCTGTCGCTGCGCTACGATTTGACCGCGCCTCTGGCGCGGCACGTCGCGGAGAATTACGGCACCGAGAAATTCGTGCTGCCCTATCGCAGCTATCGTTTCGGCTGGGTGTTCCGCAACGAGAAGCCGGGCCCGGGACGCTTCCGCCAGTTCATGCAGTTCGACGCGGATTCAATCGGTGCGCCGACGATGGCGGCCGACGCCGAGATGTGCATGCTCGCGGCCGACACGATGGAAGCGCTCGGCATTCCGCGCGGCAGCTATGTGGTGAAGGTGAATAACCGAAAAATACTTGATGGTGTTTTGGATACAATCGGATTAGGTGGCGACGAAAATGCCAATCTCCGTCTGACAATTGCTCGCTCTATCGACAAGAGTGATCGGCTGGGAAGAGAAGGTGTTCTTCATCTCTTGATGAATGGTCGCTGGGACGGAGGCAAAGAAGGAATTGGTGATTTTACTAAAGGCGCGGGACTGGACGAGCCAAGAGCAAACTTAATCCACTTGCTTTTCCAGCCTGGTTTTACGATGCCCAAAATTGAAAGAACCTTCGCGCCGGAAGCGGAGCGTCAAAAAGACGCTCAATCTGAATTCCTTTCATCGAATTATGCGGCAATAGACCACTTTAGACGAGTTGCGATTGGAATGTTTGAAGAGCTTGGCTTTACAACCAGCGAACTCTTCAAAAATGGCATTTCCGAGCTTTTGGAAATCTCGCAACTCATCGACA
The DNA here is from genome assembly GCA_903892675.1 of uncultured Hyphomicrobiales bacterium. Taxonomy (GTDB): domain Bacteria; phylum Pseudomonadota; class Alphaproteobacteria; order Rhizobiales; family Xanthobacteraceae; genus Pseudolabrys. The sequence goes on from CAITJJ010000176.1 coordinate 2,623, forward strand.
GCGCTGGCTATACTCGAGATAAAATCAGCGTCGACCCCTCCGTCGTCCGCGGTCTCGAATATTACACCGGCCCTGTCTACGAGGTTGAACTAACCTTCGAGATCAATGACGACAAAGGCCGCCCGGTGCGCTTCGGCTCGGTCGGCGGCGGCGGACGCTATGACGGCCTCGTCTCGCGCTTTCGCGGCGAGCCGGTGCCGGCGACAGGCTTCTCCATCGGCGTCTCGCGCTTGCAGGCGGCGCTCACCGCGCTCGGCAAGCTCGACACCAGGCCGGAGCCCGGCCCCGTTGTCGTCACGATTTTCGACCGCGACCGCACCGCCGATTATCAGCGCATGGTCACAAGCCTGCGCAACGCCGGCATCCGCGCCGAGCTCTATCTCGGCAACCCCAAGAACATGGGAAACCAGCTCAAATACGCCGACAAGCGCGGCTCGCCTTGCGTCATCATGCAGGGCTCGGACGAAAAAGCGCGCGGCGAGGTGCTGATCAAGGACTTGGTTCTAGGCGCCGAGATCGCCGGGCTCTCCACCGAGCGCGACGACTATCTGAAGAAACAGGCGGAAGCGCAGTTTTCGGTGCCCGAAGCCGACCTTGTCGTGGCCGTGACCAAGCTGCTGGCGCGTCACAAAACGTCCTAACCGTCCTAACCGCCCGCTACCACCGCGAATCGCCTTTTGGCCCCTACAATGGAACCTATCAGGCTCCGTCGCGTTTTTCTGTTGCGAACAACAATCAGAAAAAAAGGGTTCGGGGTGGCGGAAGATCGCTGGCCATATCCAATTTCACAATCGATGCAGCGCCAGACCGGCAGCCGCATCAAGCCATTATCTGTGCCTAAAACGCCTGTCCCGGCCGCCAAAACTGGTGCTGGAGAATCGGACGATGGGGTAAAGTCGATTGAACCAAAGCCGCATTGCGATGTTGATCCGAACTCCGAAGATTGATCCTTTTTACCACCCGGTTGCCCCATGAGATATTTCACGGTCCGCCACGCGACCCGCTACAATTATGCGCGGCCGGCCGCCTTCGGGCCGCATCGCCTCATGATCCGTCCGCGCGACAGCCACGATCTGCGGCTGGTCGATGCCGAACTGACGCTGTCGCCGCCCGGCGCGACGCGCTGGATGCACGACGTGTTCGGCAATTCCGTCGCTTTGGTCGAATTCAACCAGACTGCGACCGAGCTCTATATCGAGAGCACCTTGCATCTGGAAAGCTACGGGCTGCCGCGGCTGGCCGTGTCGATCGCACCGGAAGCGCAGAACTATCCCTTCGTCTATTCGGCTTCGGACCGCAGCGATCTTGGACGGCTGGTGGAAAGGCATTATCCCGATCCGCACGGCCTGGTCGATGCCTGGGCCAAGCGTTTCTTCCCCGGCGACCCAATGCCGACCTACGATCTGTTGGCCAAGCTGAATTCGGCGATCAAGAACGAATTCAGCTATAACGCCCGCTACGAGGAAGGCACGCAGTCGCCGATCGAAACGCTGGAAAAGATGAGCGGCACCTGCCGCGATTTCGCGCTGCTGTTCATCGAGGCGGTGCGCAGTCTCGGCTTCGGCGCGCGCTTCATCACCGGCTATCTGTACGATCCGGCACTCGATGGCGCACAGGGCGGCATCCAGGGCGCCGGCGCGACGCATGCCTGGGCCGATGTCTATCTGCCCGGCGCCGGCTGGGTCGAATACGATCCAACCAATGGGCTGATCGCTGGCGACAATCTCATCCGCATCGCGGTGACGCGCGATCCGTCGCAGGCTGTTCCGATCTCCGGCACCTTCACAGCGACGCCGTCGGATTATCTCGGCATGACGGTCGAGGTGACGGTGACTTCGGGCCGGCCGGAGGCCGTCGCGCCGCCCGCGCAAGCGGTCGAGCCGAGCGCGATCAAGGAGCAAATCGACATTCAGAACGAGGCGCAAAATGCCAATGCGCCGGCCGCGCCGGAGAAGCTGCCGGCCTAGACCGCCACCAGATCGGGACTGCCGGTGCCTTCACCCAGGTCGATGCGATGGCCGGAAAATTGTTCGACCGCATCCAGACTGTCGCTGATCACGCGAACCGAAATCACCTTGTCGTCGCAATAGCGCACGAAATGCGTGGTGCGGTGGCTGATGGTCCGGCCGGTGCCGCGATGCCGGCTGGTGACGCGGCCCATCATCGCGCTTTGATCGCCGTCGACCAGCAGACATTCGCGCTCGAGACTCTTGAAGTCGATGACTTTCGGCACGACGCGCGCAAACCGGTCGATCACGGCGGCTTTGCCACGCCAGTGGCCGCAGACCTGCATGATTTCAGCGGGACCGTAGACGCTCCATTCGACATCGTCGTGGAGAAATTCGGCGATCTTGTCGCCATCGCGCGTATCGAAGGCCCGATAGAATGCCTCAACGACCGAACGCGGCACCGGCCTGTTGTCATCCATTTCTCAACTCCGGATTTTTCTTTTGGCCTCAGACGGCGACAAGATCGCTCGACCGGGAAGCATCGTGGATGGAAAGCGAATGGCCGAGCATCTGCTCGACCGCGTCGAAACTGTCGATCAGGGAAAGGTTCGAGATCACCTGGTCGTCCTTGAAGCGCATAAAATGCGCCAGCCGGTAGCTGATGACACGGCCGTCGCCACAGCGCCGCGCCGACATCCGGTTGAGCGTCGCCACGCGGTCGCCGTCGACCAGCACCGCTTCCTGCACCAGATTGACGACCCGAAACAGGCTCGGAACCAGGCGGTCGACCAGATCGATGACCGCCGCCTTGCCGCTCCGCTTGCCGCACCAGGCCAGCACCTCGACCGGCCCGCTGATGGTCCATTCGATATCGTCGTGCAGCAATGGCGCCAGGCGAGCGGTATCATGGCTGGCATAGGCCGCGTAAAAAGCCTTCACCACCGCGCGTGACACTGTGTAAGTCATCGGTTTGACCTCGCCGATGCCTACTCAACGCGGGTAACGTTGAAAATTCATTACCTCCCAGGATAATCGTACCGGTCCGGTCACACCCTTGCGGTGCAATAAATTCCGCGCCCCGCCGGCCGGACGAATTTCATTAACGATACCAGATATTTGCCTGGACACCCGGGCAAGGGCGGCGGTTATTGGACGTCGAAACCTTAAACCTGACGTGCTAAAGGCCGCCCGTGAGGCTTAGGCCGCGCAAGGGTAATGACGCACGTAAGCGTAATTAGGACGGCAATGGACGCGACACCAAACAGGACTGGAAAGCTCTCCGGCGGGCCAGATGCGCGCGCGGAGGCTTTGGTCGTCTCCTATGAGCGCGCCGGCTATGGCCGCGTGACGCCCACCATTTTGCAGCCAGCCGAGCCGTTTCTCGATCTGTCCGGCGAGGACATCCGCAAGCGCATGTATCTGACCGCCGCTCCGGGCGGCGCCGAGTTGTGCCTGCGGCCCGATCTGACCATTCCGGTGTCGCGCGATTATCTCGCCTCGCCGCAAGCCGGCCGCGCCGCCGGCTTTTGCTATCTCGGCCCGGTCTTCCGCCATCGCGACGACCAGCCAGCCGAATTCCTGCAGGCCGGCATCGAATCATTCGGCCGGCCCGACCGCGCCGCGGCCGATGCCGAGATGCTGGCGCTCGGGCTGGAAGCCACCGCCGGCTATGGCCTGGCGACGCCGGACATTCGCACCGGCGACGTCGCGCTGTTTGCCGCGCTGATCGCCGCTCTCGAACTGGCGCCGGCCTGGAAGCGGCGGCTGGTGAAGGACTTCAACCGCAAGACAAATCTGGCGCTCGATCTCGAACGCCTGATGTTGGGCGGTAATAACGCGCGGCCGGAATATCAGGGCGTGCTGGCAGCACTTGCCGGCTCCGACCCGAAAGGCGCGCACGCTTTGGTCACCGATTTACTATCGATAGCCGGCATCAATGCCGTCGGCGGCCGTTCGGTCGCCGAAATCGCCGACCGTTTTCTCGAACAGTCGGCGCTGGGCGCCTCGACCAAGCTGCCGCGCGACGTGCGCGGGCTGATCGAACGCTTCCTCGCCATTGGCGGCGACCCGGATGAATCGGCCGCCGAATTGCGCGCGCTGGCCGCCGACGCCAGTCTCGGCAACGAACTGGGGCCCGCGCTCGACCTGTTCGAAAGCCGCAACGGATTCCTCGCCGCGCGCGACATCGATCTCAAGCGCATCAAATTCTCGACCGCGTTCGGCCGCGGCTTCGACTATTACACCGGCTTCGTCTTTGAATTGACCGACCCGGCGCGCACCGGCGATCCGCTGGTCGCCGGCGGCCGCTATGACGGCTTGCTGACGCGGCTGGGTTCGCCTGAGCCGATCGCCGCGGTCGGTTTCGCAGTGTGGATCGAGCGGCTGGCATCTTACGGAGCCGCGTCATGAGTGCGCCCCTGGTGCTTGCGGTTCCGGCCAAAGGCCGCTTGCAGGAAAATGCCGAAGCCTTCTTCGCGCGTTCCGGGCTGACCCTGGTCAAGCCGCGCGGCGCGCGCGATTATCGCGGCGCCGTTGTCGGGCTCGACTCGATCGAAGTCGCCTATCTGTCGGCGTCGGAAATCACCGCTCAGCTTGGCGCCGGCACCGTGCATATGGGCGTGACCGGCGAGGATCTTGTCCGCGAACAAATGCCGGATGCGGACGACCGCGTCGTGCTGCTCGAAGGTCTCGGCTTTGGTTCCGCCACCGTCGTGGTGGCGGTGCCGCAGGCCTGGATCGACGTGCGCACCATGGCCGACATCGACGACGTCGCCACCGCCTTCCGCCACACCCATGGCCGCCTCATGCGGGTGGCGACCAAATACATCAACCTGACGCGCGACTTTTTCGCCAGGCACGGCGTCATCGACTATCGCATCGTCGAGAGCGCCGGCGCCACCGAAGGCGCGCCCGCCTCGGGCTCGGCCGAACTGATCGTCGATATCACCACCACCGGCGCGACCTTGGCCGCCAATGGCCTCAAGATCGTGGAGGACGGCGTCATCCTGCGCTCACAGGCCAATCTGGTGGCGTCGCGGCGCGCCAACTGGGATGCCGGCTGCCGCGAGACGGCGCGCGTCATTCTCGACCGCATCGCCGCGCAGGGGCGGGCCAAAGCGTTTCGCGAGGTGCGTGCTCGCTTCGTTGCTTGCGATGCTCGGTTGGTTGATAGCGCCAAGGAAAAATTCGGCGTCGCCACCCCCTTCGGCGGGCCGACCTCGTCCGGCATGCTGACGCTGCACTGCCCGCCGGATAAGGTCTATGCGCTGACCAGTTACCTGCGCGAGCACGGCGCCGAAGCGGTGGCGGTCGCCGACCTCGATTACGTCTTCTCGAAAGACAATCCGCTTTACGCGAAGCTGGAAGCCGGGCTTTAAAGAGTGGCCGCGCGTGACGCGGGTTGACGCAACATCGCGCTCAACGCCACAGCCAGCACCGATGCGCCGAGCATGATCGCAAAGGCGATGTCGTATGTGCCGGTGCCGTCGAACACGGCGGCGCCGAGATAGGCCCCCAAGCCGCCGGCGACATGATGCACCATGGTGATCAGTCCGGTGAGCGCGCCGAGATGGCGGGTGCCGAAGCTCTGCGACACGAACACGGCCGTGAGCGGCGCCGTCACCATGAAGGTCGCGCCGAACACCAGCGCGAACACCGCCACCGAAAGCGCCGACTGATCCACCATCACCAGCGCAAAGACCGCGACGCGCGCCACGAAGGAAATCGCCGTCGGCCATACCGGGCCGGAGCGGTCGCTGTAAGCGCCGGCGACGACCACGCCGATGAGCCCGGTGAGACCCATCAGCGCCAAAAGATTGCCGGCGAGGAATGCGTCAACGCCGCGGTCCTGGGCGAAGGCGACCACATGCGTGCCGACGAAGAAGTCGTCGAAGCCGCAAATCGCATAGACCGCCAGCAACAGCCAGAACCGCCGCGTGCGCGCCGCTTCGGCAATGCCCATGCCATCGGCCGGCCGCGCTGCCTTGGATTGCGCCGCCGTTGTTTTCGGAATGCCGAAGATCAGCAGCGGCACTAAGGCAAGATGCAGGACGCCGAGCAGAACATAGATCGAGCGCCAGCCGACCGTCAGCAGCAAGGCCGCCAGTCCGGCGATCATCACCAACTGGCCCGCGCTCATGCCCGCCGTGGCAACCGCATTGGCGATGCCGGTGCGTTCGGGAAAGGCGCGCGTGACCATGACGCTGACCGGGATGAGCGATGCCGCGCCGTTGCCCAGCGCGAAGATCAGGCCATAGAGCACCAGCGCATGCCAGGGCGCCATCATCGCGCTCATCAGGCCGATGCCGATCGCACTGACGATCAACCCGCCGCTCAACACCAGGCGCGGCCCGGTGCGATCGGCGAGATAGCCGGCGGCAAACATCGTCGCCGCCGACACGACCTGGAACAATGCGACGGCAAGACCGAGTTCGCCGCGGCCCCAGCCAAGATCGTCGACGATCGGCTTGAGCATCAGACCGACGGCGAAGCGCGCGCCGCCGCCGATGAACAAAGTGAGAAAGCCGGCGGCCAGAATGAGCGCCGCGCCGGCGGCGATCGGTTTTCGGGGCAAGGGAATTTCACAAGAAAAGAGGGCGAGTGCCGTCCGGACGGCCGGCGGCGGACATTACTCCGGGCCGGGGGCAGATTGTAAGGGCCGCGCGGCTATTGCCCGCGCTTGCGGAACACGACGAAATGCGACAGCGAGAAATTGATCACGAAACTGACCAGGATCGATATCAGCTTCGCCACCACCACCGGCAGCACATAGGACAGTGCGAACAAGGTGGCGGTCGAGCAGATCATGCCGGCGATACCGGAGGCGGCAAAGGTCGCATAATCGCGCCAGCGCAGGATACGGCCCGACTCCGGCCCGAAGGTGATGAAGGTGTTCATGCCGTAGGAAAACGACACCGCCACCAGCCAGGCCAGCACGTTGGACGGCACCAAAGGCCAGCGCAGAAATTCGACGACCGTCCAGAAAATGCTGAAATCGATGGCCGTATTGACGACGCCGACGAGGGCGAAACTGATCGCCTTGAGCGCGATGGCGCGCTCGTGCCAGGCCACGCTCAGCCGGTTGAATACGCTTTTAATGGACGCCTCGATCATCCGGCTTCCATAGCACTAAGTTGGCGCACGATCCTACCCGAAATCCGCCGCCTTTTTCCGGACCGGACGGTGGGCCGCTGGGTGTTCCGGCCGCGGTCCGGGCCTTCCCGGGACGCGACAGGGACACCACGTTGCGCTATAGATCGCGGCGCAAAAGAGGAATTCTCAGGTTGACGAAAATGCCGGCAAAAACCACCAAATCCCCCGTCCGGGCCGCCAAACCGCGGCCGGACGAAGGTCTGTCGATTGTCGTGCCGGTGTTCAACGAGGCCAAGGGCCTGCCCCGCCTGCACGAGCGCATTGCCGAGGTGGCGCGGTTTCTTCACAGCAAGCACAGCCTCGCCGTCGAGGTCGTCTATGTCGACGACGGCTCAAGCGACGCGACCAGCCAGACCGCCAATGCGCTGCCGGCCATGCCGCTCGACGTCCAGGTGGTGACGCTGTCGCGCAATTTCGGCAAGGAAGCGGCGCTGCTCGCCGGCCTCGATCATGCCCGGCTCGGCGCCATTTTGTTCATGGACGGTGACGGCCAGCACCCGCCGAGCCTGATCGAGACTTTGGTGTCGCGCTGGCTCGATGACGGCTACGACGTGGTCTACACCGCCAAGGCGCATCGCGAGAACGAACCCTGGCTGCGCCGGACGATGGTGCACTGGTTCTATTGGTTGCTGAACTGGCGGGCGCGGCTGAAAATTCCGGAAGACGCCGGCGACTTCCGTCTGCTGTCGCCGCGTGCGGCCAATGCGCTGCGGCAGATGCCGGAGCGCAACCGTTTTTTCAAGGGCCTGTCGAGCTGGATCGGCTTTCGCCAGGTGCGCGTCGATTATGAACCGGCCGAGCGCGAGCACGGCGTGACGACCTGGAACATCTGGTCGCTGGTCGGCCTGTCGGTCGAAGCGCTGACCTCGTTCTCGGTGGCGCCTTTGCGCGTCGCCAGCCTGCTCGGCGTCGTCATGGCGGCAAGTGCGCTTCTGTTCGGCGCCTGGATCGTCATGGAGACGGTGCTGTTTGGCGAGGACGTGCCGGGCTATCCGTCGCTCGTCGTCGGGCTGATGGTGCTCGGCGGCGTGCAGTTGATGATGATCGGCGTGCTCGGCGAATATATCGGCAAGCTTTTGTCGGAGATCAAAGGCCGGCCGGTCTATTTCGTCGCCGAACGCACGGTAAAGGCCGCCGACGGGCCCGCCAAAGACAGTGGCAAGGCGCGGCCGTCGCCGGCGCGCGCCGCGGAGTAAGCCGCCATTTCGCAGCCTCCCATCCGACGCATCTGGCTCTGCGCCGACGATTACGGCATGGCGCCGGGCGTCAATAACGCCATCCGGCAGTTGATCGTTCGGAAACGCATCAACGCGACCTCGGTGATGATGCCGGCGGCGTATCTGGGCGACGGCGAAGCACGCGCACTCGCCGATCTCAATGTCGGCGAACGACGCGCGGCCATCGGCCTGCATGTCACGTTGACCGCACCGTTTGCGCCAATGAGCGACGGCTTTGCGCCAACGCGCAACGGCCGGTTTCTGCCGCACGTGCAGTTGATGCGCCTGAGCATGACGCGGCGCCTTAATCCCGATTTGCTGACGATCGAAATCGCCACGCAAGTGCGCGCCTTTCTCGAAATCTTCGGCCACCTGCCCGACTTTCTCGACGGCCACCAGCATGTGCAGCTGTTGCCGCAGGTGCGCGACGCCTTCCTCAGGGTCGCGGTCGAGACTGCGCCCAATGCCTGGGTGCGGCAATGTGGCAGGCCGCGCGGCGCGCGGCCGCTGCATGACTCAAAAGGCCTGGTGCTCGATATTCTCAGCATGGGCTTTCGCGGCAAGGCGGAGCGGCTTGGCCTTGCCACCAATCCGGCCTTTGCCGGCGCTTACAGCTTTAAGCCCAAGGCCAATTTCGCCAGGATTTTCCCGCGGTTTCTCAAGGGCCTGTCGGATGGCGGCCTGATCATGTGTCATCCCGGCCTGGTCGATACCGCATTACAAGGCCTCGATTCGCTGACGACCTTGCGTGAGCACGAATTCGCCTACTTTAATTCGGATGCTTACCTGGACGTGCTGGCCGGGCATGGCGTCGCATTGGCTTAAGCCTACTGGCGAAAACGACAGCCCTGCCTAGATAAAGCGCTACGCTGTTTCGCGACTTTTGGGAGGATGCCGATGACCCCGCAGGAACGCCAACTGGTCGCCGATCTTTTCGACCGCCTGGCGCGGCTGGAAAATTCGCCGCGCGATACCGATGCCGAACGCGCGATTGCCGATGGCGCGCGCCGCGCCCCCAACGCGCTCTATGCGCTGGTGCAGACGGTGCTGGTGCAGGACGAGGCGCTCAAGCGCGCCGATGCCCGCATTCGCGAACTCAGCGGCGAAAGCGACGCCGCGCCGAGCGGCGGCGGATTTCTCGACACGATGCGCAATGCGCTGGGCGGACGCGGCTCGGTGCCGAGCGTGCGCCCGGCGGCAAGCGACAGCCGCTGGAATACAGGCGGAGCTTTGCCACCGCAGGCGCAACCCGCCGCGCCAGCGGCGCCTGCCCCTGGTGTCGGCGGTGGATCGTTTCTCGGCACGGCGGCGGCGACGGCGGCCGGCGTCATTGGCGGCGCGATGTTGTTCAATTCGATCGGCTCGCTGTTCGGCGGCCATCATGGCGGCAGCGCCTTCGGCGATACGCGGGATAATTCGCCATCCTCGGGTTCACCCTGGGACAGCAATGCGGCCGGCGGCGAACTGTCGCGCGATGCGGGATTGAACGATATTGGCGGCGGCCGCAGCGCCGGTCTGTTCGACAGCGGCAACGACGATGACGGCGGCGTCGATCTGGCCGATTCAGGCGGCGACTTCGGCGGCGGCGATGGCGGCGGCGGCGACGCCTAGCGCGCTTTTTTCTTTGCGCGTGATCTTATCCGAAAACCGGTTCCCACTTTTCGGGATCACGCGCTAGAGAACGACGACCTTGGCACCGACCTTGACGCGGCTATAGAGGTCAATGACATCCGGATTGCGCATGCGGATGCAGCCGGATGAGACGTTGCGCCCGATGGTCCAGGGCTCGTTAGAGCCGTGGATGCGGTAGAGCGTCGAGCCGAGATACATCGCGCGCGCGCCGAGCGGATTGTTCGGCCCGCCCGCCATGAATTTCGGCAGATAAGGCTGGCGCTCGAGCATCTCCTTCGGCGGCACCCAGTCCGGCCATTCCTTCATTGACGAGATCGTGTGCATGCCCGACCAGGTGAAGCCCGGCCGGCCGACCCCGATGCCGTAACGCAGCGCCCGGCCGCCGGGCTGCACCAGAAAAAGAAATTTCTTCGGCGTATCGATGACAACGGTGCCGGGCGTTTCCGGACCGTCATAAAAGACTTCCTGGCGCAGATAAACCGGATCGATCGGGTAGCCGTCCGGCCCCGCCGCCGGATCGACAGCCGGTCCGGTATTGGCATAGAGCGGCTGGGCGCCGCGCGGCGGCTCGCCGTAGTGACCCTGCCGCGGTGGCGGCGCATATTGTTGTTGCCGGCCATTGTCACCGAACAGGAATTCGATGAAGCCGCCGCCGAGATCGGCTTGCATGCGCTGCGGCTGCGCCACCAGCACCATCGGCGGCGTCATCGGCTGCTGCGCCTTGGCGCAATTCACGGGCAAACTCGCTATGGCCGTGCCGGCGAGCAGGCTCACCGCAAGACCGATCAGGACCGAACGCTGCATGACATGACTCACAAACAAATCGACACGCGCAGTACACGGCCAAACAAACACCGATTGGTAAACCATACCGGCCGTCGGGCCACATTGGCGCGCGCGGCGGCGCCGTTCGTCACCGTAGCGTTTATTTTGGGTAAAGCGCGCGGCGTCATGGTTAATGCACCGTTTGCGCCGCTCGCTATTTTTTACGCGGGCGGGCTCGGAGCAACCCAGCGTTAATGGACGACGCAATAGTGTTTCCTCGGGGACTTTCAGCGACCAGTTTGCAGGGGACGTTTTTCGTGCAGCGTAAGGTTTTTCGCGTCGAAGAAATGTTGGCTGGCAAGCGGCCGATGGCCGCGGCCTATGCCGGTCATCGCCGCGCCAGCGGCGAACGCCCGCCGCGCGCGCCAGGCCACGCCGCTGCCGATCTTGCGTCGCTGAGCGACACCCTTGCCGGTCACAAACGCGACCTCGGCAATCTTATCGGTTACGGCGACGAACGCCACATGGCGCGCGCCGCCGACGAATTGGGCGCCGCGATCGACGGCATGGAAGCGGCGACGCAGACAATTCTCAAATCGGTGGAAGCCATCGACGACAGCGCCAAGGCGCTTTCCGCCTCGATCAAGGACAAGTACAAGCGCGGCCTGGCGCAGGATATCCAGGACAATGTGCTGCGCGTCTACGAGTCATGCAATTTCCAGGACATTGCCGGCCAGCGCATCGGCAAGGCGATGACGACCTTGGCGGCGGTCGAGCGGCAGGTGGCGGATATGCTGGCGCGCTGCGATGGCAATCCGGCGGCGCGCGCCGGCGCGCCGTCAGCGTCGCACGAACGCGGCCTGCTCAATGGCCCGAAGCTCGGCCGCGACGCCGGCCACGCCAGCCAGCGCGACATCGACAAGATGTTCGGCTGATTTCTAGGTTGGCCGGCGGATTACCACAAAGCAGATCAGCGCGACGGTGGCGAAACCGCAGGCCAGCGCCAGCGCCGCGAAGTCCGATGCGCGATCGACCACAAAAGCCATGACCAAAGGCGCCGCCGCCTGCACCAGCAGGAATGGGCCAGCGAGCCGGCCCATCAGCCGTCCGTAACCTTGCGCGCCGAACAGCGCCAACGGTACCGCGCCGCGCGTGATGGTGACCAATCCGTTGGCGCCGCCGAACATCAGCGCGAAGGCCGCCGCCGCCGGCACCGAGACACCGAACAGCGCCAGCATCAGGAAGGCGCACAGCAAGGTGGCGAGCGCGAAGCGCACCACCCACAAGGGATGCAGATCCTTGCCGAAAGAAAATTCGATCAGCCGCGCGCCGACCTGCGCCGGCCCGAACATCGCGCCGATCCACACGGCGGTGGCGGCGTCGATACCGCTGCGCGAGAAAATCGCCAATAGATGCGCCGACAGACCGGACGGCACGAAGGCGTAAGCGGCAAAGGCCGAGGCGACCAGAATGAACGGCAGCCCCTGCGACGGCAGCAGCTTTTGCGGCACCTCGACATCGCCGACTTTCGGCACGGCGGTTTCGGCGCGGCTGCGCGGTAACAGAAACGCATGCAGCGGCGCACAGACCAAAGCGAGTAGCGCGGCATAGACCAGGTATGTGCCGCGCCAGCCGACGGCTTCAATGAGGAAGTGCGTTGCCGGCCAGCCGGCCGTCGAAGCAAAGCCGCCGGCGAGCGTCAGCGCCGTGATCGGCCGCCGCGCAGCGGCGCCGAAGATGCGGCCCAGCGTTCCGAACGCGGAGTCATACAGGCTCGCCGACATTGCCACACCGAGCACGATCCACACCGCAAAATAGGCGACAGGGTGTTCGGCATGGCCGATCAGCACCAGGCCGAGCGCGCCGGTCAAAGAGCCGCAGGTCATCACGACATGGCCGCCAAAGCGGTCGATCGAACGCCCAACCAAGGGCGCGACCAGGCCGGCGGCCAGAAGCGCGATCGAAAATCCGGCCATCGAGAACGCCATCGACCAGGACCGCTCGGCCGCGATCAGCGGCACGATCAGAACCGGCGTGTAGAAGATCGAGCCCCACGCCAGAATTTGCGTGACGCCGAGCACCGGCACCGCGCGCCAGGGTCCTCGAAGAATTGGTCCGTGGATGAAGTCGCGGGGAGAAGGCATGAGTGATTTCTAGCGCCGGCAGTAGCGTCTCCCTCTCCCCGCTTGCGGGGAGAGGGGTGGGGTGAGGGGCGGCTACAGATAGCACACAGACTAGATGAGATGCCCCTCACCCGCCCGCCTTCGCTCAAGCGTCGGCGGGCTACTGCCGCTGGATCGGCGGCTGCACCGGCCGTGGCGCAGCGGCAGGCTTGGCCGCAGCCGGCTTCGCCGCCGGTTTCGGCTTGGCCGCAGGCTTCGGCTTTTTCACGCCTTCCGGCGGGCAGCGGACATAGACCATGGAGCCGTAACGGCCATGCACTTCCGCGTCCATAAAGCGCAGGATCAGGACACGGCCATCGAACTGCACGACCTCGCGGTCCAGCGAACTGCCCGGCGGATCGTCGGCCGGGCCGATGAAGTTCTTGCCACCGGGCGCGCCCTTGACGCGCAACTCGGTCGGTGTCGGCTGATCGGCAAGATGCATCATGACGCCGCCGGTCGGGCCCATCGTAATGACATAAGGCTGATTGCACTGGTTGACCGCGGCCGCCTCGGTGCGTTCCTTGTCCTCAGGCTTGTGATAGGCGGCCAGACCATAGCTGCCGACCAGGTCCTGCGGCGGGAAGGACGGCGGCAGGGTCTGCATCACGGGTGGTGGCGGCGGCTCGACCGGCTCACTGGTGGTGGCGCAGCCGGCAAGGCCGAATCCAAGCCCCAGCGCGACCAGAGCCATAGTCGCGATTTTCGGCAGTGAGGGACGTTGACGGCGGATCATTCGGGCTCCTGCGGCGCGTTTCCAGCAAACTTTGAGATTCATTGGCAGGCCGCGCAAGCGCGGGCCCGCGAGAGCTCTCCTGACCGGCCTATACGCCAGTATTACGGCTGGCGGCGCAGTCATCACCCAAGCTTGACACCTAACCGTTAAGGCAATATCTCCCCTCGCATAATTAGCACTCTCCACTAAAGAGTGCTAAGAGACTGCACCAACGACACTTTCCGTCTCAACGCGTCAATAGTTTCGCGCATGATCTTCTCCGAAGACCGGTTCCTATTTTTCGGGATCATGCGCTAG
>CAITJJ010000177.1 GCA_903892675.1 uncultured Hyphomicrobiales bacterium
ATTGTCCGTGACTGTTCGCCCAAAGCCGGCTCTTGCGCTAGGGTAGCTTTGTGGGTCAGTCGAGAAAAAGCCTAAATAATCTCGTCTTATCAATGGCATGCAAGGGACACCCCTTCCGCCAGCCCCGCCTATCTCCCCGCCATCCACCGCGTCATCGCATCGGTGTCCTTGTACATGCGCATCCAGCGCCGGTCGATCCAGTCCTTCAGCGTCCACAGCCAGGCGCCCTCCGCCTTGAAAATTCCGCGTGACGCGATGGCGTAACGCTCGCCGGTCGAGATCAGCGCGAGATGCCGCGTTTGCGGATGCCATTCGTTTGGTCGCAGGCCGCGCGCGCGCCGGTGCAATCCGTCGGCGAGCGGCGGTCCGGCCCGCACCGCATAGACGCCTGCCTTCTCGCGCGGGCTCGCTACCATCGCGGCGCAATCGCCAGCGGCAAAAACATCGGAATCATTGGTCGACTGCAAGGTCGGGCCGACGGCGAGGAAACCTTTGGCGTCGAGATCGAGCCCGGTGTCGGCAAACCACGCCGGCGCCGCCGCATCGGTCGTCACCAGCACGGCATCGGCGGCAATCGTTTCGCCGCTTTCCAGAATAACGGTGTCGGCGGTGATGGCGCGCACACGCCGATTCTCGCGCAGGATCATGCCGCGCGCGGCAAAGACGCGGCGGAATGCTGCGCACACACGATCGTTATGCGTCGCCAGAATTTCGCCGTCGGTCACCAGCGTGAACGAAAATGCGCCTGCCTCCCGCCCGGCCTCGTGCGCGTCGGCGATAAGCCGCGTGCGCAGCGACAGCAGCAGTTCGACGCCGCCGGCGCCGCCGCCAATCGCCACGATTCTGCGTGGCCCGTCCGGCGCGCAAGCCCGCGCGATGAGGATGTCGATCTTTTGCAGGAACGAACCGATCGGCTTGACCGCGATCGCGTGCGCGGCCGCGCCTTCGATCGGCGACAGCGATGGTTCAATGCCGACATCGATGGAGACGAGATCGTAGGCAATAGGCGGTAGGCCCGCCAATAGAACCAGTTTGCCGGCGCGGTCGAGGCCGTTGGCTTGCGCATGGATAAGCCGCGTGCCGGTCACGGCGGAAAGCCGCTCAAGATCGATATGCGCTTGCTCGGCGCGATAGTGTCCGGCGATGACACCCGGCAGCATGCCAGAGTAAGGCGTCGCCAGATCGCGCGCGATCAAAGTGACGCGCATTCCAGGCAGCGGCCGCAATGCGAGATTGACCAGCACATGAACATGGGCGTGGCCGCCGCCGATGAGCACAATCTCTTTGGCCATCGGCGCGGCGCTGTTCATCCTGCTTTCTTCCCGGCGCTATCTGCGCAGAGCAGGCAATCAAACACAGATGAACGCCGCGAACTAGTGGAGCGAATTCGGCTGAAAACGCGTTACCGCGTGGCGGCGATGTCAATCCGCGTTTGACTGATCTGCAGTTGCGCCAAGGCCAGCCCGGCTTGCTCGCGCAAGCTGATCATGCCGGCGTCCTGTTCGAGCGCCGGCGCAACGCCGGTCAGCGTGTCGAAATACTGCGGCGCGGCGCATTCAATGGTGCCGAGGCTTGGCGCCGAAGTCGGCACCAGCACTGTATAGGCGCAGGCCAGACTGGTCGACAGAACGATAAATTTGCCGCGTAAGGTCATCGCATAGGCTCCGTTGCTCGGGCCGCTTACGAAGACCATCTCACAAAAAATGTTCCATCCGGTTGCGGAAACCGCGCCATGTTTGCGCGCCGGATTTACCAGCCATTAGCTAAAAGTCGAGCGGCAGCAGCGGCCCGCCCGAGGTGCGGCATTGGCGCTGGCAATAGCGGTCGCAGGTGTCGGTCAGCTTGAGGCATTGCCCCTGCGCTTTACGCGGGACGCTGTCGCCGGCAAGATCGTCACGGGCAAGGTCTTCACGAGCAAGACAATCGGCTGAGCCGCCCCATGCGCAGTATGACCCGCATTCGCTCCAGCAGACGCCGGAAGCCCATACCGACTGCGCCCGTTCGCTACGCGGAAATGGCAGGCCTTGCGGCCGCGCCATCGCCGGCCGGTAGATCGGCTCGGCCGCGGCGGCGGTGTCGATGCGAGAACCTGCACCCGGCAGCGACAGGGCGCCGATCAGTAGGCCGATCAGAAAAATGGCGCGTGTCATGCGGCGTCTCCAGAAGGTCACGATAATCAAGTCGCCGGCCAATGCCAATCCGGAAGGTACCGGGGAACTATCCGTCGCGCCGGTGAATTGGTAGTATTCCCATCCGGCCTTTGCGATGCGAGACTTGACGATCCGAGATTTGGCGATCCGAGACATGACGATCCGGGAGATGTGCGTGAGCAGCGTTGCCGATCCACAATCACCAGCCAACCCGCCCCCCGGGCCGGCGCCCGGCGATCAAACACCGATCCAGCAATTCGGCACCGCTGGCATCGCGGCGATGGACCGGCCGAGTGTCGTCACCCGCCTGTTCATGGCCGTCGTCGCCTTCGTCGAGCGGCTCAATCTGTCGCACAGCAAGGTCGGCAATCCGCCGATTTACGACAACGCGGTGTTTCCGTGGACGCAGGCTATCGAGCGCGACTGGCACGCCATCCGCACCGAGTTGGACCGCGTCCTCACCCGGCAGAGCGAGCTGCCCGGCTTTCACGAACTGTCGCCCGACGTCGCCACCATCAGCCAGGACAAAGGCTGGATAAGTTTTCTGCTGTGCGGCTACGGCTTCCGCGCGAAGGCCAATATCGAGCGCTGCCCGGAAACCTGGCGCATCTGCCAGACCATCCCGGGCCTGACCACGGTAATGTTCTCGATCCTTGAGCCCGGCAAGCATTTGCCGGCGCATCGCGGTCCCTATAACGGCGTGCTGAGGCTACATCTCGGGCTGATCGTGCCCGAGCCGCGCGAGCAGCTCGGAATCCGCGTCGACAAGGACATCTATCGCTGGAAGGAAGGCGAAGCCGTCATCTTCGACGACGCCTTTGAGCACGAAGCCTGGAATAGGACCGACAAGACGCGCGTCGTGCTGTTCGTCGATTTCATCAAGCCGCTGCGTTTTCCGGCCAATGTGCTGAACTGGCTGCTTTTGCATCTGGCGGTCTTCACCCCGTTTATCCGCGAGGGGGCCGATAACCAGAGAGCCTGGGAAAAGCGGTTTTACGCCGAGGCGGAAGCCTTTAGGAACAGGTAGTTAGCCTCCGGTAGAGGATTTAAATCAAAAATCTATTTGACTACTTAAAATGATAGGACTATATACGTTCTATCCCGTCCCAACTAACGAGGGGCGTTTGATCAGCGTCGTCAGATGCTGGGGCGGGGAGCGGTGGCTGGTGAGGGCGTCGGAGATGCGACGCAACGACCTCATCAGCGGTCCAAGCCGCTTGGTCCTGGCGCACCAGCC
>CAITJJ010000178.1 GCA_903892675.1 uncultured Hyphomicrobiales bacterium
AACACCGGCTGTTCTCGTTCCGCGGCGTGATTTTCGATATCGACCCGGTGTTCAACAATACCGAGGAATGGTGGGAGGCAATCCCGGCCGACGTGCGGCCGCGCAAGGATCAGCCGTTCTATCACCTGTTCGCGGAAAACGCCGAAACCGAATATATCGCCTATGTGTCGGAGCAGAACCTGTTGCCTGACACGTCCGGCGCGCCGATCCGCCATCCGCAGGTCGACGAAGTGTTCGAGTGGGACGATAGCGGCGGCTACCGGCCGCTCAACGGCCAATTGAATTAAGCACCGCGAGCCATCGGGCATAAAAAAGGCGCGGCCGAAGCCGCGCCTTTTGCTTATCCGATAGAACGGCCGGTTATTTCGCCGGAGCCGGAGCCGGCGACTGCGCTTCCAGCTTCTTGCGCGCCTCTTCGGCCTTCTTCTGCAGTTCTTCCTGCAGCTTGCGCTGCTGCTCCTCGAACACTTTCGGATCGGTCGCCGGGCCGTCATAGGCCTTGGCGAAATCGCCGAGCGGCAGCGGCAGGCTGATCGGCGTGCCCTGCATGTTGATCGCCTGCACAGTGAGCATCTGGCCCTTCTTCATCTTGCCGATGACGTCGTCGGTGAGCGGGTAATCCGACATGCAACCGACCGGGAAACAGATCTTGTAGGGCTCCTGCACCGGCTGACCCTGATCGATGAACATGCGGGTACCGTGCGCGAGCTGCATGCCGAGCGGCACGGTGACGCGCATGATTTTCTGTCCGCCTTCCGGCTCGAATAGCTGGACGATGGCGACCGGCATGCCGTTTTCGAGGCGGCCATCCTTGGTAATGACGCAGACCTGCTGGTTGTTGGTGTCCGGGCCCTTGCCGCAGATCTTCATCCACGGCGAATACATCAGCTGCGGCTGGTCGACGGCGGCAGCAGGAGCGGCCGGCGCTGCTGCGGGCGGCGCGGCACCCGGC
Source organism: uncultured Hyphomicrobiales bacterium (assembly GCA_903892675.1). Classification (GTDB taxonomy): domain Bacteria; phylum Pseudomonadota; class Alphaproteobacteria; order Rhizobiales; family Xanthobacteraceae; genus Pseudolabrys. Next base: position 953 of record CAITJJ010000178.1, read on the forward strand.
TTGGCGGCAGGAGGAGCGGCCGGCTTCTTGGCCGCCGCCGGCGGCGGGGGCGTCTGAGCCTGCGCCGACGGCGCTGCCAGCAGGCCGAGGCCCAGAAGGCTGGCGCCTGCGACGGCGGCGGTCAGCGCACGGCCAAACGGCCGGGCCGATGCGATCCGATGATCCATTTGCAAATCGTCCTTTGTATTAACCGTCGGCGACCGTCAGGCCGCGCCAAAACGGCGGTTCGGCTCTCTCCGAGGGAAATACGGCGAGAGCGTGACATTCGATCGCAGCCTGATAGCCGATATTGTCCCTGCAATAAAGCCACGAATACGACGAAAGTGCGCCCCCGCCGGTCAACGCCACGGGCCTGCGCGCCTATGATAAGCGTAAGACAAAACCGGGACGAATCGCATCAAACGATTGCTCACACCCTTAACGGACGAATTAACGGACAGGGCGACGGTTACGCCGCAGGCGCCGTCGCGCCGCGCCGTTCTGATCGGCGCGCTACTGACTTTATGCGGCGTCGGGCGCAACCAGGCCCAAGGTCAACCCGGGACAACGGCCGCTCGGCACGCCATCGCCATGCAGGGCGAGCCCGCCTGGCCGGCCGGGTTTACCGGCCCGACCTATGCCAATCCGGCGGCGCCCAAAGGCGGCCAGCTGACCCAAGGCGTCCTCGGCACATTCGACAGTCTCAATCCGTTCATCGTCAAAGGCCTGTCGGCCGCCAATATCCGTGGCTACACAATCGAAAGCCTGCTGGCGCGCGGCTATGACGAGCCGTTCACGCTGTATGGATTGCTCGCCGACAGCGTCGAGACCGACGCGGCGCGCAGCTATGTGACATTCACCATTCATCCGGCGGCGCGCTTTGCCGATGGCAAACCGGTGACGCCGGCCGATGTGATTTTCTCCTGGGAATTGTTGCGCGACAAAGGCCGGCCGAACTACCGGACCTACTACATCAAGGTCGTCAAAGCGGAATTGACGGGCGCGCGCGGCGTCCGCTTCGATCTCGCCGGCGCCGACGATCGCGAACTGCCGCTGATCCTCGGGTTGATGCCCATTCTGGCAAAGCACGCGACCAATCCGGACACGTTCGAAGACACGACATTTGAGCCGTTGCTCGGCAGCGGGCCCTATCGCATCACCGCGGTGCGGCCGGGCGAGAGCGTCACCTTCAGCCGCGATCCGAATTATTGGGGCAGCACACTGCCGATCAATCGGGGCTTATGGAATTTCGACACCATCAAGTTCGATTACTACCGAGACGGCAACACGCATTTCGAAGGGTTTAAAAAAGGCCTTTACGATGTGCGGCTGGAAACCGATCCGGGCCGCTGGCAGACGGCTTACGATTTTCCGGCGATGCGCGACGGCAATGTCGTCAAGGAGGACCTGCCCTACGGCCTGCCCAAGGGCATGCAAGGTCTGGTGTTCAACACGCGCCGGCCGATTTTCGCCGATGTCCGCGTGCGCGAGGCCATCCTCGGCCTGTTCGATTTCGAGTGGATCAACCACAATTATTTCTTCGATCTCTATGCGCGCACCGCCAGCTATTTCGACGCCAGCGAACTCTCCGCCCATGGCGTGCCGGCCGATGCGCGCGAAAGGGAATTGCTGGCGCCCTTTCCCGGCGTCGTGCGCGACGACATCATGCGGGGCCAATGGGCGCCGCCGGTCAGCGATGGATCCGGCCGCGACCGCGCCACCTTGCGCCGCGCCTTCGATCTGTTCGGCCAGGCCGGCTATGCCTTGAACGGCACGCAACTGGTGCACCGCGCCAGCGGCAAACCGTTCACCTTTGAAATTCTCTGCACCACGCGCGACCAGGAGCGCGTCGCGCTGGTTTTCACGCGCAGCCTCAAGCGCGCCGGCATCGACGCCATGGTGCGTTCGATCGACGCCACACAGTTCGAGCGCCGGCGCATCAATTTCGATTTCGACATGATGGACTATCGCTGGGAGCAGTCGCTGTCGCCCGGCAATGAGCAGATGTTCTATTGGGGCGCTTCCGCCGCCGACCAGCCCGGCAGCCGCAATTACATGGGCGTGAAATCGCCGGCCATCGACGCAATGATCGCGATGATGCTCAAGGCAACCGACCGGGCCGACTTCGTTGCAGCGACGCGGGCACTCGACCGCGTGCTGCTATCAGGATTTTACGTGGTACCCCTCTACTTCCCGCCCAAGCAGTGGGTGGCGCGCTGGACGAGAATCGAGCATCCCTTGAAGACCTCGCTCTTTGGTTATTTGCCTGAGACGTGGTGGCACAGGTCTCATCGAGCATTGGGCGCCCCATGATTTTGCAAGGCGACAAGGACCAAACACCCCGTAATCATGGTCCCGGCGGCGCTACACTCGATGAATTGTTTCGCCGCGCCGGCGTGCAATCGTCCACCGCGGTTGCCCTGATCGATCCGCCTAACCGCGAGACATTCACCGACGGCGCACCGCGCCGGCTGACTTATGCACAGGCGGATCGTGCCATTGCGGCGCTGTCGGCAAAATTGTGCCGGCTCGGTCTGCAGGCCGATACGGTGGTGGCGATCCAACTGCCCAACACAGTCGAGATGATCATCACGCTGCTCGCTGTGTTGCGCGCCGGCATGATCGCCGCGCCGATGCCATTGCTGTGGCGCCAACACGATCTCAAGGCCGCCTTAAGCAGCGTCGGCGCCAAGGCCATCGTGACGATGGCGCATGTCGGCGCAATCGAACATGCCAGCATTGCCATGCAAGTTGCGGGCGACCTTTTCCCGGTTCGCTTTATCTGTGGCTTTGGCGCCGACCTGCCCGATGGCGTCGTGCCGCTCGACGATGTTTTCATCGCCGAGAAATCGCCGAGCGTGCAGCGCCCTGTCCGCGCCGGCAACGCCGCCGATCATGTCGCGGTCGTCACCTTCGATGTCACGCCGGACGGACTGGTCGCCGCCGCGCGCAGCCATAGCCAGTTGATGGCCGGCGGTTCCGCTGTTTTTCTCGAAGCCGGCGCCGCGCGCAACGCCAGTATTCTTTCCGCTATTCCGGTGTCGTCCTTTGCAGGCCTTGCCGCGTCCTTGCTGCCGTGGCTGCTCGAAGGCGGCACGCTGTCCCTGCATCACGGTATCGACCCGCTCACTTTTGCCGACCAATGTCACGCTCATGCTGGCGGCATGATCGTGCTGCCGGGCCCGGTGCTGACACCGTTTTCGACCGCCGGCTATTTCACGGGCAGCAACACCACGCTCGTCGCGGTCTGGCGCTCGCCCGAACAATTGGCCAACACCGCCGGCTGGCGCGGCGAATGCGCATTGGTCGATCTCTCGAGCTTCGGCGAAGTCGGTTTGATCGCGGCCCATCGCACCGCCGATGGCTTGCCGGCGGACATTCCAGTCGGCGCAATTGGTGCACGACACATCGCCGGTGCCGGAATCGAAGCGATACGCGGCAAGCACGGCACGCTGGCGCTGCGCGGCACCATGGTGCCGGCACACGCTTTTCCGCCCGGCGCCGAATTTGGTCCCGGCGCAACGCTGACGGCGGACGATTCCGGCTTCGTCGATACCGGCTTCACCTGCCGTCTCGATGTGGCGGCGCAAAGTCTGACGGTGACCGGCCCGCCCGGCGGCATCACCGCCATTGGCGGCTATCGCTTCCTTGCCGCCGAGATCGAAGCCCAGGTCGCAACGGTCGATCCGGCCGCGACCCTGCTGGCGCTGCCTGGTGGGCTGCTGGCCCAGCACTTGGCCGGCAGCGCTCCCGACAGCGCGCGTGTGCATGCGGGCCTTTTGGCAAACGGCGCCAACCCACTGATTGCGGGCGCGTTTCGTCGGCCTGGCGGAGCCCGGGCCGCCTGAGCCGCGCCGATTTCCGCCGATCGTTGCGCATTTCCAATTGTCGTTGACGAGGTATTAACAAGCCGGCGCTACGCTTCAGGCTGTATTTTGTAACCCTGCGTGCGCACCAATGTCGCTTCAAGGTCCATTGATCGTGGTTGCCGAAAGTCCGGCGACCGCCCTCGTTGAAGCGCTTGGCGAGGCCGGCGCATTCCCCGTCGTCGAAACCAAATGGGCCGACGCGCCGACCGCGTTTATCTCGGTCAAGCCGTCCGCCGTGATCATCGCCGAGCCCGGTCCGCCGGTCAGCGAATCCTCCTCGCGCATGCTGTGCCTGCAGATCGCGACCGCGGCCGGACCGATCGTGCCGACCATCGCCTTCGCCGATGACGAGCACGATGCCGCGATCCCGCTCGCTTTGACCACCGACGCCGCCATGCCGTTGTCGCACGTGATCAAACGCCTGCAATCGGCGATGCGCGTGCGCGCGCTGCATACGACGGTGCTGCGGCGCATCGAACTATTCGCTTCACATGGCGGCAAGATGCCCTTGCTGCCGATTGGGGACGCGCTCGACGACGCAACGGTGTTGGTTGCCGGGCGCGGCCCCCTTTATCCCGCGCTGAGCGTGGCCATGGGCGAGCAGGCCAAGATGGTCGGCGCGCTCAGCGTTGAATCCGCCGCCAAACATCTCAACGAACGCGACATCGACGGCATTGTCATTGGCGACGGCTTCTCGCCGCGCATGGTCGAGGCCTTTCTGACCGTGCTGGCGCAGGACAGCCGGTTTCACGAAATTCCCATCGCCGTGATCGGCGATGCACCGGCCGACTTTACCGAGCTGTTGCCCAATATCGATCACGTCGGCGCCGAGCCGTCGCGGCTGGTCTCACGCATGATACCGCTGGTCCGCCTGCGCGCCTTTGAATCGCGCCTCAAGCGCATGCTCAAATCGCTCGATGCCGATGGCGTCTTCGATCCCGATACCGGCCTGCTGACGCGCGATTCATTCTGGCGCGAATTGGCCCGCTCGGTCGCGGAAGCCGCCGACCGCAGTCAGGCTTTGTCGATCGCACGCTATTCGTTCGACGGCGCACTGGACGCCCGCACCCGCCTCGACGGCGCGCGCGCGCTGTCGCGACTGATCCGCAATATCGATTTCGCCTGCCGCGACGACGACGGCGCGCTCCTGATTGCCTTCACTCAGACCGATTTGCGCGCCGCCCATGTCGTCGCCCGTCGCATCGCCGCCGCCATCAAGACGGCGATGACCTCGCCGAACGGCGACGCGGTGCCGATCACCGCCAATGTTACTCTGGCCTCGCAGAAAAACGGCGACACGCTCGACAGCCTGATGCAGCGCGTCATGGGCAGCCGCATGGTTGCGGCGGAATGATCCGGATATTAGGTTAGCTCCGAACAGGAGTAGCCCCCATGTCCCAGATCCAGCCCGTCCGCATCGACGTCGTTTCCGACGTAGTCTGCCCGTGGTGTTTCATCGGCAAGCACCGGCTGGAAGCGGCTTTGGCGCTCAAACCCGGCATCGCCGTCGAGGTGCATTACCGCCCCTATTACCTCAATGACTGGATCCCGCGCGAGGGCATGTCGCGCGAGCAGTATCTCACCACCAAATTCGGTTCGCCGGACCGCTACAAGGATATCGCCAAGCGCGTCACCGCCGCGGCCGCCGAGGAAGGCCTCGTTTATGCTTCCGACAAGATCAAGAGCCAGCCGAATACGATCGACTGCCATCGTCTCATTCGCTGGGCAGGCAGCATCGGCAAGTCGCCGGAAATGAAGCAACGCCTGATGGATTTGTACTTCACCGAAGGCGCCGATCTCACCCAGCGCGATGTCCTCGTGCAAGCGGCCGCCGATGTCGGCCTCGATGCCGACGAGGTCCGCGCGGCCCTTGCCAGCGATCAGGACGTCGAGACAATCGAGCAGGAATCGCAAGAGGCCAAGAATGCCGGCATCGAGGGCGTGCCGTGCTTCATCTTCGCCGGAAAATTCGCGGTGTCTGGCGCGCAATCGCCGGAATATCTGGCGCAGGCTATCGAGCGCATCGCCAGTGGTGAGGCGGATGCCGCGGAGTAAAGACTAGGCCGCCTTGGCCTGTTCCGCGATTGACGCCAGCCGCCGCACGATGGCCGTTGCGCCCTTGACGCGCTCGTCCGGTTTTTCCCAGTCGTCGAGGAAGACCAGCTTCTGACCAGTCTTCTCGTTGCGTACCCGCGCATCGGCGCCCTGCTCGCGGATGAAGGCGAACAGCCCGTCCGGGTTGGCGAAATTGTTGTCGCGGAACGACAGCACGACGCCCTTGGGTCCCGCTTCCAGCTTCTCGACATTGGCGCGGCGGCAGAGCGCTTTCAGCGCCACGATCTGCAACAGATGCTCGACCTCCTTCGGCAAAGGCCCGAAGCGGTCGACCATCTCGGCAGCGAAGCTTTCGATGTCGCGCTCTATTTCCATGTCGGCGAGACGCCGGTACAGCGCCAGACGCACCGACAGGTCGGCGACATAGTCTTCCGGAATGAGGATCGGCGTGCCGATGGTGATCTGCGGCGACCAGCGGTCGGCGACCGGCTCGCTCAGGCCCGCCTTGGCGCTCAGCACCGCCTCTTCCAGCATCTGCTGATACAGCTCGAAGCCTACTTCCTTGATGTGGCCGGACTGTTCCTCGCCCAGGAGATTGCCGGCGCCGCGAATGTCGAGATCGTGCGAGGCCAGTTGGAAGCCGGCGCCCAAGGTGTCAAGCGATTGCAGAACCTTGAGCCGGCGCTCGGCCTGCGGCGTGATCGGCTTGTTGGCCGGCAATGTCAGCAGCGCATAGGCGCGCAGTTTCGAGCGGCCGACGCGGCCGCGCAACTGGTAAAGCTGCGCCAGGCCGAACATGTCGGCGCGGTGCACGATCAAGGTATTGGCGCTCGGGATGTCGAGGCCTGATTCAACAATCGTCGTCGACAGTAGCACGTCGTATTTGCCGTCATAGAAAGCGGTCATGATGTCGTCGAGCACGGTCGGCGGCATCTGGCCATGGGCGACGACGACGCGGACTTCCGGCACGCTCTTTTCCAGGAAATCCTTGGCGCCGGCGAGATCCTCGATGCGTGGGCAAACGTAGAATGCCTGCCCGCCGCGATATTTCTCACGCAGCAGCGCCTCGCGCACGATCAGCGGATCGAACGGTGAAATAAAGGTGCGCACGGCAAGCCGGTCGACCGGCGGCGACGCGATGATCGACAGGGCGCGCACGCCGGTCAGCGCCAATTGCAAGGTGCGCGGGATCGGCGTCGCGGTGAGCGTCAGCACATGCACCTCGGCGCGCAAGGTCTTGAGCCGTTCCTTGTGCGAAACGCCGAAATGCTGCTCCTCGTCTACCACGACGAGGCCGAGGTCCTTGAACTTGATCGCCTTGCCGAGCAGCGCATGCGTGCCGATGACGATATCGACGCTGCCGTCGGCCAGCCCGTTCTTGGTCGCGGTCTGCTGCGCGTTCGGCACCAGCCGCGACAATTGTCCGACATTGACCGGGAATCCCTTGAAGCGTTCGGTGAAATTCTTGGTGTGCTGGCGCGCAAGAAGCGTCGTCGGTACCACGACCGCGACCTGCTTGCCGTTCATGGCGGCGTCGAAAGTGGCGCGCAGCGCGATCTCGGTCTTGCCGAAGCCGACATCGCCGCAGACAAGGCGATCCATCGGCCGGCCGGACGCGAGATCCTTGAGCGTCGCGTCGATCGCCGTGAGTTGGTCCTCGGTTTCCTCGTAAGGAAAGCCGGCGCAGAATTCGTCATAGGCGCCGGGACCGACGGTCAGCTTCGGCGCCTCGCGCAACTGCCGCTCGGCGGCAATCTTGATCAATTCGCCCGCGATTTCGCGGATGCGACTCTTCATGCGCGCCTTGCGCGCCTGCCAGTTGCCGCTGCCGAGCCGGTCGAGTTCGACGCCCGCGCTCTCGGAACCGTAGCGCGACAACAGATCGACGTTTTCGACCGGCAGGAACAGCTTGGCGGCGTCGGCATAATGGATTTCGAGACAATCGTGCGGCGCGCCGGCGGCGGTGATCGCCTGCAGGCCGACGAAACGCCCGATACCGTGATCGACATGCACGACGAGATCGCCGGCGGCGAGGCTGGTCGCCTCCTGAATGAAATTATCGGCGCGGCGTTGCGCCCGGCGCGGCCGCACCAGGCGGTCGCCGAGAATATCCTGCTCGCTGATGATGGCCGCGTCGTCGGTCTCGAAGCCGGATTCGATGCCGAGCACGACCAGCGCAACCACATGTTTCGGCATCGCGGTGAGTTGCGGCCAGGACGCGGCATTGCCGAGATTGTGCAATTTGTGATCGGCCAGAACATGCGCCATGCGCTCGCGCGCGCCGTCGCTCCACAGCGCGATGGCGACGCGCTTGCCGGATGACTGCAAGGCCATCACGTGCTTGCTGAGCGCCTCAAACACGTTAGCGCCTTCGACCGCGCGCTCGGCGACGAAATTGTGCCCGGCGCGCGCGCCGATATCGATGACGTCGTTGCCCGGTGGCGCTTCGAACGGCGTCAGCCGCGCCAGCGCCGCCTTGTCGAGGCGCTCGGTCCATTCCTTTTCCGACAGATACAGCCGGTCCGGCGGCAGCGGCTTGTAGGCCGGCGTCACGCCATCCTTGAGCGCCTCTTGGCGGGCATCATGATAGTCCTTGATCTGCGTGAAGCGCTCATGGGCCGCGTCATCGGCCAGCGCTTCCAGCACCAGCGGCGTGCCCGGCAGGTAGTCGAATAACGTGTCGAGCTTGTCATGGAACAGCGGCAGCCAGTGCTCCATGCCGGGATGCCGCCGGCCTTCGCTCACCGCTTCATAGAGAAGATCGTCCGGCGTCGCCGCGCCAAACTGCGCGACGTAGCTGGTGCGAAAGCGGCGGATGGTCTCGGTGATAAGCTGGAATTCGGCAACCGGCACCAGATCGAGCTGGCCGAGCGGCGTCTCGCTGCGCTGGGTCTGCGGATCGAATGTCTTGATCGTCTCCAGCGAGTCGCCGAAGAAATCGAACCGCACCGGCAGGTCGAGGCCGGGCGGAAACAGGTCGAGAATGCCGCCACGCACGGCATAGTCGCCGGGCTCGCGCACGGTCGAGGCGCGCATGAAGCCGTTCAACTCCAGCCAGTTCACCACGCCGGCCATGCCCAGCACGTTGCCGGGCGCGACCGACAAAGCATGCGTCGCGGTGAAGTCGCGCGCTGGCACGCGCTGCGACAGGGCGTTGACCGTGGTCAGCAAGACCGACGGTCTGTCGCGGCCTTTGACACGCGCCAGACGCGACAATGTCGTCATACGCTGCGCCACCACGCTGGCGTTCGGCGAGACGCGGTCATAGGGCAGGCAATCCCAAGCCGGGAATTCCAGCGTCTGAAGTTCAGGCCCGAAGAACGACAAAGCCCGCGCCAAGGTCGCCATGCGCTGGCCATCGCGGCAGATCACGGCAAGCGATATCGCCGGCGCATTCGGCCGGGCAGCCACCGCGCGCGCCAGATCGGCCAGCACCATGCCTTCGGCGCCATCCGCCACTTGCGACAAGGTCAGCGCCTTGCCGGGACGTAAGTTTTCAGCCGGAGATTTCGCCATCAGTCCTTCAGGTCTTGAACATGGAAGGTGCGCAGTTTTTGAAACAGCGGCGTATCGACCTCAGCCGGCGGCGTCTCTGCTCCGTTCACCCAGGCGAACATTTGCTGGTCGGGGACGTCCAGCCAGCTTTCGACTTCGTCAAGATCGGCGTCGGTCAGCCCGGCCAGTTCGGCGTCGGCAAAGCCGCCCAGCACCAGGTCCATCTCGCGGATACCGCGGTGCCAGAGCCGGAACTTGAGCCGGCGCCGCCGCGGGTCCAGCCCATTGCTTGATTGATTGGTACCGCTCAAAAATTTCTCCAACGCCAAAAACCCGGACGGGGCCGGGAGCCGGTTTATAGAGTGGTTAGATGGGGATGTCAGCGTCTCCTTATGCACAGGCGCATTGCGCGCGCGTGGCGCAAAAGCCAGCATGCGGCCATGCGCCCGCTCGTCCTTAACCCGCTCTTTGCCGCCATCACCAGCCTGCCCGGCGTCGGACCGAAGCTGGAGGTCCTCTACGCCAAGCTGCTCGGGCGCGATCAGCCGCGCGTCATCGACCTGTTGTTGCATATGCCGTCCGGCACCATCGATCGGCGCGCCCGGCCGAAGCTCAACGAGGTGCTGCCGGGCCAGGTCGTCACGGTTGATGTCACCGTTCTGGAACACCGGCCGTCGCCGCCGAACCGGCCGCGCGCGCCCTATCGCGTCGTCACCGGCGACGATACGGCCGCCACCTTGACGCTGACCTTCTTCCATGCCCGCAGGGACTATCTGGAGAAGCTCCTGCCGATCGGCGAGAAGCGTTACGTCTCCGGCACCGCCGAGTTCTACGACGGCAATCTGCAGATGGTGCATCCCGACCGTGTCGTCGACGAAGCGGGTTTTGCCAATCTGCCTTTGGTAGAGCCGGTGTATCCACTAACCGAAGAAATGGGTCTCGGCGTCGTGCGCAAGGCAATGGATGGCGCGCTGGCGCGGCTGCCCGATTTGCCGGAATGGCAGGACGAAGCCTGGGTGTCGCGCGAGCGCTTTCCACCCTTTACCGAGGCGTTACAGCAATTGCACCGACCGCTGGAGCCGAGCCACGTCGCGCCCGAGAGTTTAGCCTGGACACGGCTGGCGTTCGACGAATTGCTCGCCGGCCAACTGGCGCTTGCTCTGGTGCGTGCGCATATGCGCCGCCAGACCGGACGCGGCTCATCCAGCGAAGGCCATTTGCGCGCCAAGGTGATGAAGGCCCTGCCTTATGCGTTGACCCATTCGCAGCAAGTCGCCGTCAACGACATCGTCAACGATCTGGCGCTGCCGCGACGCATGCTACGCCTGCTGCAGGGCGATGTTGGTTCCGGTAAAACCGTGGTGGCACTGATCGCCGCCGCCTGCGTTATCGAAGCCGGACGGCAGGCCGCAATTATGGCGCCGACGGAAATTCTGGCGCGCCAGCATCTCGCCACCATCCAGCCTTTGGCCGACGCGGCCGGAATCCGCGTCGCGCTGCTCACCGGCCGCGATCGCGGCGGCGAACGCGAGACAATTTTGGACCGGCTGGTGCTTGGCGACATCGATTTGCTGATCGGCACCCACGCGCTGTTCCAGGACGACGTCGCCTTCCACGATCTCGCGCTTGCCATTGTCGACGAACAGCATCGCTTCGGCGTGCATCAAAGACTGGCCCTGACCAACAAAGGCGATGCCGTCGACGTTCTGGTGCTGACCGCGACCCCGATCCCGCGCACCTTGGTGCTGACCTTCTTCGGCGACATGGACGTGTCTGAGTTGCGCGAGAAGCCGGCCGGCCGCCAGCCGATCGATACCCGCACCATTCCATTATCGCGCGTCGGCGAAGTTGAGGACGCCGTCGGCCGCGCCATCGACGAAGGCAAGCGGGCCTATTGGGTGTGCCCGCTGGTCGAGGAATCTGAAAAGATCGATCTTGCCGCTGCCGAGGAACGCTATCAGGACCTGCGCCAGCGCTTCGGCGGCAAGGTCGATCTCATCCACGGCAAGATGAAACCGGCCGATAAAGATGCCGCCATGGCGCGCTTCGCCGCCGGCACGTCGCAGCTCCTGGTCGCCACCACAGTAATCGAGGTCGGCGTCGATGTGCCGGAAGCGACCATCATGGTGATCGAACACGCCGAACGTTTTGGTCTTGCTCAACTTCACCAGTTGCGCGGCCGCGTCGGTCGCGGCTCCGGCAAATCGACTTGCTTGTTGCTCTACAAGGCGCCGCTTGGCGAAACTGCCAAGGCCCGCCTCGCCATCCTGCGCGAGACCGAGGACGGTTTCCGCATCGCCGAGGAAGACCTGAAACTGCGCGGCGAAGGCGATCTGCTTGGCACGCGCCAGAGCGGACTGCCCGGCTTTCATGTTGCCCGCATAGAAACGCACGGCAAATATCTCGGCGCCGCGCGCGATGACGCGGCGCTCATTCTATCGCGCGATCCGAATTTGCAGGACGCGCGCGGGCAAGCGCTGCGGCACCTGCTATATCTGTTCGGCAAGGACGAGGCGATCAAACTCATTCGGGCGGGATGAACCTTAAAGCGGGTCCGGGCCGAAGCGGTTGGGACCGGCCGTGCCCTTGAAGCAATCCCACACGATCAGCAAAATGATCCCGATTCCGGTGAACATCAAAAGCAGCCACCAACCGGTACGGTCGAGATCGTGCAGCCGGCGCACCGATACGGCGATGCCGGGTATGAGCAACCCGAGCGACACGATAAAGCTAAGGATACCGAGACCGACAACCGCGTCGATCAGGCTTGCCACGATATTGGCGAGAAACGAAAAAAGCGTCCAGTACCAGAACACGGACCGACAAGCCCGGCCGGCAAACGTCGCGTATTTGGCAAAACCGGATTTGGCGGCGTCGAT
>CAITJJ010000179.1 GCA_903892675.1 uncultured Hyphomicrobiales bacterium
CGTATCCGCACCCTGTGCTAACCGGTTAACCGCGCGACCCCGCCTGAAGCCCAAGCCACACGAGCCGCCCCAAAGAGCCGTCCCATGAAGAACGTCGCTTGCATCGATGATCTGCGCAGCCTTGCCAAATCGAAGGTGCCGCGCGCCTTTTTCGACTATGCCGATTCAGGTTCCTACAGCGAACAGACGCTGCGTGCCAACCGCGCCGACCTCGAGGCGATCAAGCTGCGCCAGCGCGTGCTGGTCGATGTCTCGGCCCGCGATCTGACCACCACCGTGCTCGGCAAGAAGCTCGCCGCGCCGATGATCCTGGCGCCGGTCGGCCTTCTCGGCATGCAGCACGGCGACGGCGAAATCCTGTCCGCCCGTGCCGCCAATGCCGCCGGCATTCCGTGGACCCTGTCGACGATGTCGGTCGGCTCGATCGAGCAGGTCGCGGAAGCCACCGGCAAACCGTTCTGGTTCCAGCTTTACGTCATCCGCGACCGCGGCTTCTCCAAGCAGCTGATGGACCGCGCCATTGCCGCCAAGGTCGATACCTTGGTTCTCACCGTCGATCTCCAGGTGCTCGGCCAGCGCCACAAGGATGTGCGGAACGGCCTGACCGTGCCGCCGGAATTCCGCATCAAGAACGTCATCGACATCGCCACCAAGCCGGCCTGGGCGTGGAGCGTGCTCAACGCCAAAAGCTGGACCTTTGGCAATATCTCCGGCCACGTCCCCGGCATGGAGAACGTCAACTCGCTGGCCAAATGGACGCAGGACCAGTTCGATCCAGCGCTGAACTGGAAGGACGTCGAGTGGATCAAGAAATACTGGCCGGGCAAACTGGTCATCAAGGGCATCCTCGACATCGATGACGCCAAGACCGCGGTGAAGATGGGCGCCGACGCCATCGTCGTCTCGAACCATGGCGGCCGCCAGCTCGACGGAACGTCCTCATCTATTTCGATGCTGCCGCGCGTCGCCGATGCCATCGGTAACGATACCGAGATATTGTTCGACGGCGGCATCCGCACCGGCGCCGACATCGTCCGCGCGCTCGCGCTCGGCGCCCGCGCCTGTTTGATTGGCCGCTCTTACGTGTGGGGACTGGGCGCCGGCGGCCAGAAAGGCGTCGCCAAGGCCATCGACATTCTCAAGAATGAGTTGAGCGTGACCATGGCGCTGACCGGCATGGCCAGGATCGCCGATATTGATGGCCGCGTGCTGGAAGGCGGCGTGGCGAAGAAAAAGCCGGCGGCGAAGGTTGCGAAGCCGAAAGCGACAGCAAAGCCGAAGGCAGGCGCCTAAGCGATGGCCGCGCCGGAACGCCCCGCGCCATTCAAGGCTTTGGACTTCCCGCATTTCTCCGCCATCACCACGCGCTGGATGGACAATGATGTCTATGGCCACGTCAACAATGTGGTCTATTACTCGTTCTTCGACACGGTGGTCGCCGATTATCTCATCGCGCAGGGTGCGCTCGACTTCATCAAGGGCGCAACCATCGGCCTCGTCGTCGAGACCAAATGCAGTTATTTCGCGCCCATCGCGTTTCCGGATCGCGTCCGCGCCGGGCTCCGCGTCGCACATCTCGGCACGTCGAGCGTGAAATACGAAATTGGCATCTTCCGCAACGACGAAACGACCGCCTCGGCGCAAGGCTATTTCGTGCACGTCTATGTCGATCGCGCGACGAACAAGCCGGTGGCGTTGCCGGAGAAGCTCAAGGCCGCGTTGAAAAAACTGGTTCGCGCCTAAAGCGCGTGACCGACGAGGCGGCCGATGACCGCCGTCGCACCCATCGCGATTGCGCCCCAGAAGGTCACCCGGATCATGGGCTTGAGGATGCCGGCGCCGCCGGTTTGCGCGCCAGCCGCGCCGAGCAGCGCCAACGCCACGAGCGAGCCGCCCGACACCGTCCACGGGATCAGCGCCGCTGGCGAGACGATAGCAATCAATAAGGGCAGCGCAGCCCCGACTGCGAAAGTGCCCGCTGAGGTCAGGGCGGCCTGAACAGGCCTTGCGACGATATGCGCGGACAACCCCAGTTCGTCGCGCGCATGCGCCGCGAAGGCGTCTTTCGTCGTTAGTTGCTCGGCGACCTTTCGCGCCAGCGACGGCTCGACGCCGCGCGCGACATAGATCTGCGTCAGTTCGTCGAGTTCGGCAGCCGGTTGTTCGGCCAACTCACGGCGTTCGCGGGCGAGGTCGGCTTCTTCGGTATCGGACTGCGAACTGACCGACACATATTCACCGGCGGCCATCGACGTTGCGCCGGCGACCAGACCGGCGACTCCGGCCACCATCACCTCACTTGGCGACGTCGCCGCGGCAGCAACGCCGACGACAAGGCTTGCCGTCGAAATGATGCCGTCATTGGCGCCGAGCACCGCCGCGCGCAGCCAGCCGATGCGATCGATGAGATGGGCTTCGCGGTGCAAAGAGCGCATACTTGTCTCCAGCGGGCACCTTACGTGCCGCGCAATGCGGGCGATTGATCTGAGTCAACATGCCGCGAGCGCCGATGGCGTTGAATACAGGCAACGGACCTCATTCAATGCAATTGCGTAATTCCGCCGACAGCTATGGCGCCATCGCCAAGGCGTTTCACTGGCTGACCGTCGCGCGGTGATCCTCGCCTGGGCGCTGGGCGAGTTCGACGATGTGCTGCCGAAGGGACCGGCGCGCGCCGCCGGCCTGTTCGTGCACATGTCCGCCGGGCTGACCATCATCGCGGCGCTGGTGGCGCGCCTCCTATGGCGGCTCGCGGATGCTCCGCCAATGCCTGAGCCCAGCGCGCTCGGTGTCTGGCTTGATCGCGCCGGACGGCTGGCGCATATCGCGCTCTATGCCCTTCTGATCGCGGCGCCGGTTGCCGGGATCGTGTTGCAATTCGCCCGCGGCGATGCGCTGCCTCTGTTTGGCCTCACGGAAATTCCGTCGCCGTGGATCGCCGACCGCGCCTTCGCGCGCTCGGTCAAGGAAGTGCACGAACTGCTCGCCAACGC
>CAITJJ010000180.1 GCA_903892675.1 uncultured Hyphomicrobiales bacterium
ACGCCGGTCGGCTGGACCGCAACCGGCTTCCCCTGGGACAAGATAAAGACCCCGGAATACGTTGCCTTCCTCACTGCGTACCAGAAGAAGTTCAACGATTATCCGCGCCTCGGCTCGGTCGTCGGCTACACCACAATCAAGTCGGTGGCGGCCGGTCTCTCCAAGGCCAACTCGACCGACACCGAGAAGCTGGTCGAGGCGTTCAAGGGCCTCACCGTGGCCGGTCCGTTCGGCGCGTTCCAGTACCGCGCCAGCGACCATCAGGCTACGATGGGCGCTTACGTTGGCAAGCTGGCGCTGGAAAAGGGCAAGGGCACCATGGTCGACTTCAAATATGTCGATGGCGCCTCGGTGCTGCCGAACGATGCCGACACCAAGAAGCTGCGTCCGTCGGCGGAGTAATTGAGCTTCGCCCCGCACTCGCTTTATCCCTCCCCCCGTTGGGGGAGGGATAAGAGCAGACCATGACCCTTAACGCCTTTCTGTTTCAGGTCCTCAACGGACTGTCCGCCGCGTCCGGTCTGTTTCTGATCGCGGCAGGCCTGTCGCTGATTTTTGGCGTCACCCGTATCGTCAATCTGGCGCATGGGTCCCTCTATATGCTGGGGACCTATATCGCCTATTCGTTTGCGACGAAGATCGGCGGCGTCACCGGCTTCTGGGGTGGGATCATTGCGACGGCGCTCATCGTCGGTCTTATCGGCGCGCTCATTGAAATCGTGCTGCTGCGGCGGATCTACCGCGCGCCAGAATTATTCCAGCTGCTCGCGACCTTCGCGCTGGTGCTGGTCATCAACGACGCCGCGCTGTGGCTGTGGGGCCCGGCCGATCTCTTAGGTCCCCGCGCGCCCGGGTTTCGCGGCGCCATTGAAATCCTTGGCCGCCGCCTGCCGAGCTACGACCTGTTCCTGATCGTCATCGGACCTTTGGTGTTATTGGCACTGCATCTGACCTTGGCGCGCACGCGCTTCGGCCGGTTGATCCGCGCAGCGACGCAGGACCGAGAAATGGTCGGCGCGCTCGGCGTCAATCAGGCGGTGCTGTTCACCTCGGTGTTCGCGCTCGGCGCCTTGCTCGCCGGTCTTGGCGGCGCCCTGCAGATTGCGCGCGAACCGGCCAATCTCGCCACCGACCTGATCGCGCTGGGCGATGCCTTTGTCGTCGTCGTGGTCGGCGGCATGGGCTCGATCCCGGGCGCCTATCTCGCCGCCGTCATCATCGCCGAGGTCAAGGCTTTGTGCGTCGGCATCGGCGTGGTCGATTTCGGGTTTATTACCATCAATTTTTCCAAGTTCACGTTGGTCGCCGAATTCCTGGTGATGGCCATCGTACTGATCGCGCGCCCCTATGGGTTGCTCGGCAAGGCACAGGGCGCGGTGCGCTCCATCGCCGAGCCGGAAGAACCGCTCCGCCCGGCGACGCCAATGCTTAAACTGCTAGGCGCCACCGTACTCGTGCTGCTGGTCTGTCTGCCTTTGCTGGCGCAAAGTACGTATTTTGGCTCGCCTTACCTTCTTGTTCTCGGCATCGACGTGCTGATTGCGATTATCTTCGCCGCGTCGCTGCATTTCATCATGGGGCCCGGCGGCATGCATTCGTTCGGCCACGCCGCCTATTTTGGCCTGGGCGCTTACGGCGCGGCCTTGCTGGTGAAGTGGCTCGGCCTGCCGTTTGGCGCGGCGCTTGTTGCCGCGCCATTGCTGGCACTCTGCGGCGCTTTATTGTTCGGCTGGTTCGCGGTGCGATTATCCGGCGTCTATCTCGCCATGCTGACGCTTGCTTTCGCGCAAATCGTATGGGCCGCGGTGTTCCAGTGGGAAGGCTTCACCGGCGGTTCTAACGGCGTCATTGGCGTCTGGCCGCCGCCGCCTTTCGACAAAACGTGGGTCTATTTCCTGCTGACACTTGCCTTGGCGGCTATCGCCGTGCTGGCGCTGCGCCGCTTCCTGTTCGCGCCGTTCGGCTACGCCATGCGTGCCGGACGCGATTCACCGCTGCGCGCCGAAGCCATCGGCATCGACGTCAAGCGGGTGCACTGGCTGGGTTTCGCCATAGCCGGTCTTGTGTGCGGCATTGCCGGCGGCCTGTTCGCTTTCGCCAAGGGCTCGATCTCGCCGGAGACCATCCACATCAACCGTTCCATCGACGGCCTGGTGATGGTGCTGCTCGGCGGTGTGCAGACCCTGACCGGGCCGATCGTCGGCGCGTCGGTGTTTGCGGTGTTGCAGGACACGGTGATGCGGCAGACCGAATACTGGCGCGCGCTGATGGGCGCGATCATTCTTGTTCTGGTTCTGGCCTTCCCGCAGGGCATTGTCGGCGCCTTTGCCGCGTTGTGGCGCAAGGTGGGAGGGCGCACATGAGCGCCTCTGATTCAAGCGTTCTCGAACTGCGCGGTCTCACGAAGTCCTTCGGCGGCGTTCACGCCGTGCGCGACGTCAGCCTCAAAATCGGCAAGGGCGAATTCCTCGCCATGATCGGACCGAACGGTGCCGGCAAGTCGACCTGTTTCAACATGATCAACGGCCAGTTGGCTCCGGACTCCGGCCAGATTTTGTGCGAAGGCAAGAACATCGCCGGCCTGGCGCCGCGCGACATCTGGCGGCTCGGCGTCGGCCGCACCTTTCAGGTCGCCGCCACCTTCGGCTCGATGACCGTGATCGAGAATGTACAGACGGCTTTGATCTCGCACGCCCGCGAGACCTATCGTCTCTGGCGTCCGGCGGCGTCACGCCACCGCGCCCGCGCGCTTGATCTGCTGCGCCAAGTCAATATGCAGGGCGCCGCCGACCGGCCGAGCCGCGAGCTCGCTTACGGCGACGTCAAGCGCGTCGAGCTCGCCATTGCGCTCGCCAACGATCCGAAACTGCTGCTGATGGACGAGCCGACCGCCGGCATGGGCGCGGGCGAGCGGCACGGCCTGATCGAGCTGGTCAAAAGGCTGGTGGTGGAGCGCGGCATTTCAGTCTTGTTCACCGAGCATTCGATGGATGTAGTATTTGCGTTTGCCGACCGCATTGTCGTGCTTGCGCGCGGCCGGCTGATCGCCGACGGCGACGCCACGGCGATCCGCGACAACGAGCAGGTGCGCGAAGTCTATTTCGGCACCGGCAAGACTTTTGCGAGGGCACCCGCATGAACGATGCGATGCTCAAAGTCGAATCCTTGAGCGCCTGGTATGGCGCCGCGCGCATTCTTTATGACCTCTCATTCGAGGTCGGCCGCGGCGAGGTGGTGGCGCTGATGGGCCGCAACGGCGCCGGCAAGTCGACGACGATGAGGGCGATCATGGGCATGATCGGGCAGCGCCAAGGCACGGTCACCTTCAGCGGCGAGGACATCTCGCGGCTGGAGCCCTACCAGAT
The DNA here is from genome assembly GCA_903892675.1 of uncultured Hyphomicrobiales bacterium. Lineage (GTDB taxonomy): Bacteria > Pseudomonadota > Alphaproteobacteria > Rhizobiales > Xanthobacteraceae > Pseudolabrys. The sequence continues at coordinate 3,366 of CAITJJ010000180.1, forward strand.
CGCGCGGCGCGGCCTCGGCTTTACGCCGGAAGACCGCCGCATCTTTTCCGACCTGACGGTCATGGAAAACCTCGACATCGGCCGCCAGCCGGCGCGCCAGTTTCCCGATGGCGCGCCCGCGCCGTCATGGACGCCGGAGCGGCTGTTCGCGCTGTTTCCCAATCTCGCCGAAATGCCGCATCGCCCCGGTGGTCGCATGAGCGGCGGCGAACAGCAGATGCTCACCGTTGCCCGCACGCTGATGGGCAATCCGTTGCTGGTGCTGCTCGACGAGCCCTCGGAAGGCGTTGCGCCGCTGATCGTCGAGCAGATGGCCAACACCATCATCGAACTGAAAAAGGAAGGCCTGTCGATCCTGCTGTCCGAACAGAACATCCATTTCGCGGAGTTGGTGTCGGACCGCGTCTATGTGCTGGAAAAGGGCCAGATCCAGTGGCAGGGCACGATGGCGCAATTGTCCGGCAGTCCCGAGATTCAACGCACTTATTTGACGGTCTGAGAAATTGCGCAAGCGGGGGCTTTCGCGCAGGCGCATTCCCGGTCATGATTTGGCAACTGGAAGAGGTCAGGAATGCCGCGCGATAAACTGAAGGTCATCACGCCACCGGCCGAGCCGGCCACCGGCTATGTGCTCGACGCGCAGGCCGGCTTCCTGATGCGGGTCGCGATGCAGCGGCACACGTCGATCTTCATGTCGCGCATGATCGAGGGCCTGACGCAGACGCAATTCGCCGCGCTGGCAAAATTGTACGAAGTCGGGCCCTGTTCGCAGAACCATCTCGGCCGGCTGATTTATCTCGACGCCGCCACCATCAAGGGCGTGGTCGATCGCCTCAGCATACGCGGCTTCGTTACGGCGCTTGCCGATCCGACCGACCGCCGCCGCCGCGCCGTGGCGCTGACCGAACGTGGCCGTGAGGTGACCAAGGCGGCGACGGTGGTGGCCGCCGAGATCACCGCGGCGACGCTCGCCCCGCTAAGCGAGCAGGAGCGGCTGGTTGTGTGTGAGTTGTTGAAGAAGCTGAGTTAAGCCCACACGTTCATCGCCTGCGAAAGCGGGCGGTCCAGCCCTCTTTGCGATGTGAATGCGAAGGGCTGGATACCCCGCCTTCGCGGGGTATGACGGCTGATCAATATCCGTAAAACTCAGCCGGATTATCCACCAATATCCTGGTGCGGGTTTTTTCGTCCGGAACCCAGTCGAGCAGCATGTCGAGCATCCAGGCGTCATGCGGCGTGCGTTCCGCCGCGTTCGGATGCGGCCAGTTGCTCGCCCACAGGCCGCGCTCGGGGACGCGTCTGGCCAGAATCCTGGCGAGCTTGCCGACATCGTTATAGAACGGCGGCCCGAGTTTCGACGTCTCGTACGGCGCCGCCAATTTGTACCAGACCTTGCCGGTGTCGATCAGGCGCAGCAGCGCCGTAAAGCCGGCGTGGTCCGGCTCGACTGGTTCGAGAAATTTGCCGACGTGATCGATGGTGACGGTGGTCGGCAGCCGCTTCAGCAGCGCTTCGAAGTCGGCGAGCTGGCGACCGTCGGCCTGGAAGTTCACGGTCCAGCCGAACGGCGCGACGCGCGCCGTCATCGGCTCCATCAATTCGATCGGCAACGGCGCGCCGCCCAGCATGAAAAAACGGATGCCGCGCACGCCGAGCTTGTGCATACGGTCCAGTTCGGCGTCGGTGACCGTGTCGTCGAGGACGACGATGCCGCGCGCGCCCGGCCCGATCTGACCCATGCTCTTGAGCAGCAGCGAGTTGTCCGTGCCATAGGCCGATGGCTGCACCACGATGGTGCGCTCGATGCCGAGATTTTTACGCGCCGCGAGATATTGTCCAACCGATGCCGGCGGCGGCAGTGTCCTTGCGGTCTTCGCCGTGGGATAGCTGGCATCGTAGATATGTATGTGGCAGTCGCAGGAATTTCGCGGCGCCTTCAGCAATGGCGCGCTTTGCTCGATCATGGTCCATTCCATAGAGGCAATATAACGAATGCGGCCGCGGCGATTGCCGGATCAGGGACAGAGATAACCCGCGCCACTCGGGTTCTTGAAGCAACCGACCGATTCGGGCAACAGATGCTTGGGCAGCCACAACACGACTTCCGGAAAGAAAATTGAAAAGGCAATGGCTGCGAAGAAGACGATATAGATGGGTAGCGATGCTAACATCGCCTTGCCGAACCTTACATCGATGAACTTCGATGCCATCAACAGACAAAGTCCGTAGGGCGGCGTGATCAGACCGAACGCCAGCGTGACGATGATGACGACGCCCATGTGAACCGGGTTAATATCGGAGTTCACGGTCAGGTCGGTGATGATCGGCATGAAAATGATGATCGCCGGAATTGCGTCGATGAAGTCCCCGACAATGATGAACAGCACCACCAGAAGCAGCATGATCATGAATGGATCGTTGCCGGCCGTCTGGGCGATCCATCCCGACACCACGGCCGGCCCACGCAGATAGGCCAGCATCCAGCCGAACATCGACGCGGCGCCGATGGTGATCAGTGGGATCGAATAGAGCAGGCCGGTCATCGCCATGTCGCGCGGCAAATGTGCGATGTGCCGGATATTGAGGAACGGAATCGCCACGAACACAATGTAGGCAACCGCGATGACGCCGGCCTCGGTCGGTGTGAATTGGCCGGTGAGAATCCCGCCCATGATGATGACGGGGATCACCAGCGGAATGGCGGCTTCCCGGGTCGCGGTGGTGAATTGGCCGAAGGTTGCGCGCTTGTGCTTGAGGCCGGCCGGCCCAAAAAAGTAGCTGTAGATCATCAGGCCGATGCCGACGAGCACGCCGGGCACCACGCCGCCGAGGAACAACCCGCCGATCGAGACATTGCCGGTCGCGCCGTAAACCACGGCCATGATGCTCGGCGGAATGAGATTGGCCATGGTCGCGGCCGACGCGATCAGAGCGGCGGTGAAGGCCCGGTCGTAGCCTTCGCGGTCCATTTCGGGGCCGACCGTGCGCGACAGCACCGCGACATCGGCCGCCGATGAGCCGGAAATGCCGGCGAAGAACATGCTGAACAATGTCACGACCTGGGCGAGGCCGCCGCGGAAATGGCCGACCATGGTTTGCGACAGCCGGATCATGCGCACGGTGACGTTCGCCGACGTCATCAGGTCGCCGACCAGCAGGAAAAACGGCACCGCCAGCAGCGCCTCGGTATCCATGCCGTTGAACAACTGGCCCATCATCGAGGCCAGGCTGACGGACGTGAAGGCAGCGACCACCAGCACCGAGGCGATCAGGGCGAACGCGACCGGCACGCCCATATATCCGAGGAACAGGAACAGGAAACCCATCAGGAAAATCAGCGCGCCATTGGAGGTCACAGCACTTCCCTCCCGAGGCTTTCGTGATGCGTTTCGTTCTTCGGCTCGGCAAAGCCGTTCTTCCAGCCGTTGACCATCTGCTCGATCGTGAAAAGAGAAACCAGAATTCCGCACAGTGGGATGGCGGCGTAGAAGCTCGACATCGGCGTCATCGACGGCATGCGCAGACTCTTGAAGCCGTCGAGGAAGTTGAGATAGCCGAAATAGATCATGCAAATGGCGACGGCGAGCACGACCAGCCGGTTGGAAATCTCGAAGAACAGCCGGCGATTGCCGGTCAGCGATTCCGCCAGCACCGCAAGATAAAGATGGTCATTGCGGCGGG
>CAITJJ010000181.1 GCA_903892675.1 uncultured Hyphomicrobiales bacterium
CATCGACGCCGCGCGATGTCGTACTCACGTCCAAGGCGTGGAGCGACCTGGTCAAGGTCAACACCTGGGTCAACGACAGCATCAAGCCAGTCACCGACCTCGAGCATTGGGGTGTGGTCGAGCGCTGGAATTATCCCGACGACGGCAAAGGCGACTGCGAGGATTATGTGCTGCTCAAGCGGCGCATGCTGCTGCAGGCCGGCTGGCCGCGCGAGGCGCTGCTGATCACGGTGGTGCGCGACAAGAAGGGCGACGGCCATGCCGTGCTCACGGTCAAGACCAATCGCGGCGAGTTCATTCTCGACAACCAGGAAGCGGAAGTCCTGGCGTGGAACAAGACCGGCTACAAAGTCGTCAAGCGCCAGTCGCAGGCCGACCAGAACACCTGGGTCGCACTCGGCGAACCGCGCGGCGCCCCGGCCACCGTGTCGGCCCGCTAGCGATCCAAAGAACAGGACCATGCGCCGGTGGTGCGTGGTGGAGGGAAAAGAGTTTGCTCACTGTCTGAGCACGAGGAAAACGAACAAGGAATTCGCGCCCCGGTCACGTCCCCACCCCTCCCCGTCCCCAGACCGGGACCGCGAGCGGCCGATCCTCCCCCCAAGGATCGGCCGCACCCCTTTTGGGGTGAGACATCCGCGCAGTAAGATCACCCGATCTTCCGCAACCCCTTCGCATATTGCTTCCAGCGGTTGACGTAGTAATCCGCGCCGCCGCGGATCATCGCATGTGCCTTTTCATCGAGCGTGCGGATGGCGCGCGCCGGCGAGCCGACGATCAGCGAATTATCGGGAAAGGATTTTCCCTCGGTGACCAGCGCGCCGGCGCCGACCAGCGAATTGTTGCCGATCTTCGCGCCGTTGAGCACGATCGCGCCCATGCCGATCAGCGAATTGTCGCCGATGGTGCAGCCGTGCAGCATCACCTTGTGGCCGATCACGCAATTCGAGCCGATGACCATGGGATAACCCATGTCGGTGTGCAAAGTGGCGTTGTCCTGGATCTGCGAGCGCTCGCCCAGTTCGATCCATTCATTGTCGCCGCGCAGCACCGCGCCGAACCAGACGCTGGCTTCGCGCTTGAGCCGCACGCGGCCAATCAGCACCGCTGTCTCGGCCACCCAGTATTGTCCGTCGGCGGGAAATTCCGGCGCCTGTCCGTCGAGTTCATAGATCGGCATGATCGCTCCCATGTCAGAGAGCGAACTTGCCCGATCAGGCGCTACGAGGAAAGAGTTTAGGCGAGGATCAGCCCGACCGCCCGCACCAGCACCAAGCCGGACATCAGGCTCCAGAAGCCGGCGACCAGAGTGGCGAAGAACACGAACTGGAAGCGGCCGGCCTCGCGGCGCTCAGTCAGCAACGTGTTGCGCATGATCAGGAACGGCGCCGCCACGATCAGCAGCGGCACGGCGGCGATCGCCTGCGCCTTGCGTCCGCTCGACAGCAGCGTGAAACTCGGCAGCTTGCTGGTGAAAAGCCGATAGGTCGAACTGCACAGGCCAGCGACGGCAAAGCCGAACGCCAAGGCCAGAACCATCTGCAACGATTGCGGCGACATGCGGTGCCTCGAACGCGGATACAAACGCGGAAAAAACTCGGATAGCGGGGCATTAGTCGCAGACCGGCGGCCTCGCGCGCCAGCCAAAGCTTAACAAATGGTTAACCCGTTAACCGCCGATTAACCTTGGCGTGAGACTGAGTGGTGGTCCTTTGCCGGAGCTTGAATGGCCTATCTCGCGCATCACGATCAGCACGCCGCGCCGCGCCGGGCGCGGCAGCGCCGCTCCGGCCATAATCCGCTCGCCGCCCCCGTTCTGGTGTTCGCCGCCGTCTGCTTTTTCGCCGCGGCTTACGTCGCTTATGTGCTGTGGCCGCGCTGGCCGGATGCGCCGGTCGCGCTCGACGCGCCATCGCTGCCGATCAATATCGCCGGCGCGCCGTTCAACATCGAGCCGGCCGCCATTCGCATTCCGCTGCAACGCCACGCCGGTACGCAGAACCGCGTCGACCTCGCTTACCTGTGGCCCTCGCTGGTGGCGCCCGATCCGGCGACCAAGATCGTCGATGGCGCACCGGTCGATCCGAATGAGCGACTATTCGTGACGATCCTCGCCAATGACGGCACCATGCCGGTCGCCGAGCGCGTCGCGACCATCTATCCGCGCTATCTCGGACCGGAGGCGGCGCCGGGCGCCGACGGTTTGACGGTGCGCGCGTTTCGCGACGGCACGCCCTATCAAGGCGAGGAGCTTGTTTTCGAGCAGGCCGCGCCGGAGCGCTTTCGCGCCCGCTGCTCGCGCAAAGGCTTCGGCAAATCGGGCGTGACCAATAGCGGCACCTGTCTGCTGGAACGGCGCGCCGGCAATGCCGACATCACCTTCCGCTTTCCGCGCGACTGGCTCACCGATTGGCCAAGCGTCGCCGCCGGCATCGATAAATTGATGGCGCGCTGGCAGCCGGCGAACTGAACGCCGACAAAAGACCCCACAGACTAAATTGCCGGGGATGAAATCTAGAAGTTCGGATTTTCTTCGTCGACCAGATCGATGTCGAGAATCGGCAATTCGAGAATGTATGTCTTGCGGCCCTTCTCGGCTTCGAGAAACAGGACGCCGAGGAAATCGTCGCCGAGATAGACTTCGAGCGAGTCCATCATTTTCGGCCGCGTCACGACGCGGATCTTTTGGTTGTCGAATTTGAGCCGCAGATAATTCGTCAGAGTCGGCACCGGCTGCATCGACGGGTCCTGGCTGACCTGGATGACCATGCGGAAATTGTACGAACGCTCGCCGTCCTCGTCGTCGACGGTCATCTCGCCGAGATCGTCCTCGCCGACGAAAACCTCGGCGATCTCGCCCTGCTTCGGCACCACGCGAATATGCGGGTTGCCGAAAACTTTTTTCAAATAGTTGTCGAGCTTTCTGACTTCCTGCACGTCCACCGGGCGGCTCCTTTATTGCGATATCGTGAGTTAGTTGCCCGATTGAGCGCTCAAGCGCAACCCACTATCAGCCGTCCAGCATGATGCCGTACAGCATCTGGTCCATGGTGCGCGAGGGCTCGGCGCAGCCGGCCTCGCCGACCACTTTCGCCGGAATGCCGGCGACGGTCACATTGTGCGGCACTGCCTTGATGACGACGGACCCTGCGGCGATACGCGAGCAGTGGCCGACCTCGATATTGCCGAGAATTTTCGCGCCGGCGCCGATCATCACGCCGCGGCGGATTTTCGGATGGCGGTCCTCGTGTTCCTTGCCGGTGCCGCCGAGCGTGACGTCGTGCAAAATCGAAACGTCGTCGTCGATCACCGCGGTTTCGCCGACCACCAGGCCGGTGGCGTGATCGAGGAAAATGCCGCGGCCGATGACCGCGTGCGGATTGATGTCGCACTGGAACGCCGCCGATGACCGGCTCTGCAGATAGAGCGCGAAGTCCTTGCGGCCCTTGCCGAGAAGCCAATGCGCCAGCCGGTGCGTCTGGATGGCGTGGAAGCCCTTGTAATACAGCACCGGCTCGATGAAGCGCGTCGTCGCCGGATCGCGGTCGATGGTGGCGACGATGTCGGCGCGGAAGGCGTCGCCCAAAGCCGGCTGATCCTCGAGCGCCTCGCGGAACGCCTGGCGGATCAGGTCGCTCGACACGTCCGGATGCTCGAGGCGCTGGCTGACGCGGTGCGCGACCGCCGTCTCCAAAGTGTCGTGGTGCAGGATATTCTCATAGATGAAGCTCGCCAGTTCCGGCTCGCGCCGCGCGATATCCTCGGCCTCCTGGCGAATCCGGCTCCAGACCGGATCGACCTTGTCGAGGGCATTCACCGGCCGCGTCTGAAATTGAGCCATGGGCGTCAAGTCTCCTGGTCGACTCTCTAATCCCCACAGATAGGGCTTTTATCACAAATATTCAGGGGGGTAGAGGGGCCGTGGAAGGTGCGTAAGGGCGTTACGGACGCCGGTCAAGGAAGGCCAGAACCCCGGCTTTATAGACCTTGTCGCCGACCGCCAGCATGTGGTCGCGGTCCGGTATATCGAGCGCCTCGGCGCCGGGAATGAGCGCCGCCAGCGCCTTAGCCGAGCCGGCTACGTCGTCTTTGGTGCCGATCGCAACCAATACCGGGATACCAATGGCGCCGATCTCTTGCCGGCTCAGCACCTGGCGCGAGCCGCGAATACAGGCGGCGAGCGCTCTGAGGTCGGATCTGGTCTGCTCGGCGAAGGCGCGGAACGTCCGCCCTTGCCGGTCGCTGACGTCGTCGAGCGACGGCGCCTCCCACGCATCGGCGATCGACTCCGGCAGGCCGACGCCGTCCACCAGATGGATGCCAAGGCCGCCCAGCACGGCCGAGCGCACGCGCTGCGGATGCGCGAGCGTGAGAAAGGCGGTGATGCGCGCGCCCATCGAATAGCCCATGACGTCGGCGCGCTCGATATGGAGATGATCGAGCAGCGCCCGCGCATCCTCGGCCATCTTGCCGGTGTGATAGTCGACCGGATCGTAAAGTTTGCCCGACGCGCCATGGCCGCGATTATCGAGGGCGATGACGCGGCGACCGGCGCGCGTCAGCGTGCCGAGCCAGCTCGGGCCGACCCAGTTGGCTTCCTTGCTCGAGGCAAAGCCGTGGATGAGCAGGATCGGTTCGCCCTCTCCTTCGTCGATGTAGGCAATCTCGACATCGCCGTTTTTGAAACTGGGCATCGGTCCACCGCGCGCAAGGGCGTTAAGAGCCGCGTCTTTTAAGCGCCCGCCTGCATCGCCGCAAGGCGGCGCAGCCGCCGCCTTTTGCGGTGATCCAGCACGCGCTGCGTGGTGCGTTCGGTCGCGCTTTTGAGCGATGACACCAGCCCGAACAGAGTGGCGAGCGCCCAGAATATCCAGAGACTGAGATCGAACGCGGCCATCGACAGCGCAATCGCGCCGCGCCCGGCGACTTTCAGGATCGCGCGCGTGCGGCTACCGGATTTTTCCGCCAAAGTCGCGACGCGCGCCATCTCGCGCGGCGTCTCGGCGACTTTCAGGCCGTCGAGCGCGGCGTGCGTGCCGGCCTTGGCCTGGACGCGGCCGACATCGCGCGCCAGATGCATCAGCCCGCCGGCACGCTCGACCTTCACCGCCTCGCGGGCGGCGCGCACGGCGAGCAAAGGCTGCGCGATCGAGAAGCCGCCGACCGCGCTTTTCAATTGACCCCAGTCGACGACGCTACGCAACGCGCGTCCGATGTAAGCGGCGAGATCGGCGCTCAAGCTGCCGGTCTTGCGCGCGACTTTCGCCAGCGACAGGCCGACGCGCGCCGGCGCCGCCGCGCCCAGCGTGGCGTAAGTGCCGGCGGTGATGGCGAGCCCGACGCAGGCGAGGCCCAGCACCAGCTCGTCCGCTTTCTGCCCAGTCGCCAGCCGCGCGCCCTCGCGCGCCGCGTCGCGAATATCGCCGAACACAAACAGATCGCCGAGCGCGGTGCCGGCCAGTCCCGCCATGTCATTGGGTTCGCCGGTGACGAGGCCGAGCGCGAAGCTTTGCGCCGCATGCCGCGTGCTGGCGTCTTCGGTCACCGCCGCGTTCACTTTGTCGATCAGCGCGGAATCGAGCGCGACCTTCCGGTCAGCGGCAAGATCGACAAAGCTCTTGGCCAGATCGCTGTCCTTGGCGGCCAGCGCCGCTTCGATCTCGCGGCCGGCCAGGTCGGCGTTGAATTTTTCATCGAGCGCGCGCGCGGCGATTTCGGCCGGATCATCCTCGATGCTCATGAGATACTGCGCATCGAGCCCGCGCGGCACCACATAACAGGCGAGCGCGCCCAGAATCGCGGCCAGCAGCACCACCGGCACAATGCGATGACGGCGCATCACCCAGCGTTGCGGTATCGCGCGCTCCGCCAACGGCGTTTCGGTCACGGGCTGCTGCCTTGCTGGCGGCGCGAATCCCTGTGCATCCCGCATCCTAGCCGCCCGCTTCCTGGTCCCTTGGGGATAACCCCGCTCTGTGCCGCATCATCAAAGAAAACGCCTTCGATTCAAAGGGGTTCCGCTGCTTCCCCGGTAACGGCTAACGATCGATGACCGCTAGGCATGACGCCCCCGCCTCGCTATGGTGCGGCTCACAAATCGCTCCTAAAAAGGCTTTTCTCATGGCGGAACATGTCGTCCCCCATTTTCACAACGATCCGGGCGTGCCGGTGATCGAGATCGGCGCCAAGGAATTCATGTGCGTTGGCGCCACGCCGCCTTACGACCACCCGCATGTCTTCCTCGACATGGGCGCCGACAACGAAATCATCTGCCCCTATTGCTCGACCTTGTACCGGCTCGACGCCGCGCTCGATCCGCATGTTGCCCGGCCGTCCGCCTGCGCGCTGCCGCTAGTAGAAGCCTAGATTCGAGCATGATCCCGAAAAGTGGGAACCGGTTTTCGGATAAGATCATGCTCCGCTTAAATGTTATGGAGCGCTGAGCCTTGGCGTCCGACCGTCACGTCATCGTCGCCGGCGGCGGCATTGCCGGGCTGACGGCGGCGCTGACTCTGTCACGCGCCGGTTTTCGCACCACGCTGCTGGAGCAAGCCGCCAAGCTGGAAGAAACCGGCGCCGGCATCCAGCTCTCGCCCAACGCGAGCCGCATTCTGATCGGGTTGGGCCTGCGCGACAAACTCGAGCCACTGGTCGTCAGGCCTGAGATGATCCGCGTAATTTCGGGCAGTTCGGGCCGCGAGATCACCCGTATTCCCCTCGGCCTCAAGGCCGAGCAACATTACGGCGCGCCGTTCTGGACCATCCATCGCGGCGACTTGCAGGCCGTGCTGGCCGACGCGGCGCAGAACGCGCTCGATGTCACGGTCAAGCTTGGCGTGCGCTTCGACGACTGCGCCGCGCATGGCAACGGCGTCACCATTCAGGGCTATCGCGGCCGGCAGATCGTCGACGAACGCGGCGCGGCCTTGATCGGCGCCGACGGCATCTGGTCGAGCGTCGGCGAACGGATGAAGTGGCAACGACCGCCCACTTTCGCGCACCGCACTGCCTGGCGCGCGCTGGTGCCGGCGGCAAGTGTGCCGCTGCATTTCCGCAGCGACGTCGTCAACCTGTGGCTCGGGCTCGACGCGCATCTGGTTCTCTATCCGGTCAAGGACGGCAACCTCATCAACATTGTCGGCATCGTGCACGACCAATGGAACGAAACCGGCTGGAGCGCCGACGGCGACCGCGCCGAGATCCTGCGTCACTTCGCCCGCTTCACCTGGGCCGAGAACGTCCGCGAGCTGATCGGCATTCCCGACCGCTGGCTGAAATGGGCGCTGTACGATCGCGTCACGCCGTTTCTCGGCGGCGAAGGTCCGGTGACACTGATCGGGGACGCCGCCCATCCGATGCTGCCGTTTCTGGCGCAGGGCGCCGGCATGGCGATCGAGGACGCCGCCGTGCTGGCCGATTGCATGAAAGCCTATTTCGGCGCACCGGAAGCGGGCTTGCGCGCCTATGAGGCGGCGAGGCGCGCGCGCACCGAACGCGCCCAACAAATCTCGCGCAAGCAAGGCACGCTCTATGGGCAGACCGGCCCCGAGGCGCTGATCCGCGATCTCGGCATGAAACTGTTGGGCGGAGAAAGACTGCTCAGGCGCTACGACTGGCTCTATAATTGGCAGCATAAAGCGCGCGCGGCGGATGAAGACGACAACACGCGCATGAAAAAATACGATCTGGGGGAGGATGTGTGATGTTGTTTCCGACCACCATCGCCGGCAGCCTGCCGAAGCCATCGTGGCTCGCCGAACCCGACAAACTCTGGCCGCAATGGCGCCTGCAAGGCGCAGATCTGGCGCAAGGCAAACTCGACGCAACATTGCTCGCCATCAAATTGCAGGAAGACGCCGGCATCGACATCGTCTGCGACGGCGAAATGTCGCGCCAGCACTTCGTGCACGGCTTTCTCGAATTCGTCGATGGCATCGACACCGAGCACAAGGTCGAAATGGGCATACGCGCCAACCGCTACAAGGCGATGGTGCCGCAGGTGCGCGGCGCGCTGACGTTGAAAGGCCGCGTGCATCAGACCGAGGCTAAACATGCGCGCGCGCACACGACGCGCCAGCTCAAGATCACTCTGCCCGGCCCGATGACGATTGCCGACACGGTCGCCGACGCGCATTACGGCGACAAGGTAAAAATGGCTTTCGCTTTCGCCGATCTCCTCAACAAGGAAGCGCGCGCGCTACAGGCCGATGGCGTCGACGTTATCCAGTTCGACGAACCGGCCTTCAACGTCTTCATGGACGAGGTGCCGACCTGGGGCATCGAGGCGCTGCATCGCGCCATCGATGGCCTGACCTGCACCACCGCCGTACACATTTGTTACGGCTATGGCATCAAGGCCAATATCGACTGGAAGAATTCGCTCGGCGACGAGTGGACGCAATACGAAAAGATTTTCCCGGCATTGGGCAAGAGCAAGATCGGCCAGGTGTCGCTCGAAGC
>CAITJJ010000182.1 GCA_903892675.1 uncultured Hyphomicrobiales bacterium
CCATCGACGTGAACTCGGGCCGCGCGACGCGCGAGCACCACATCGAAGATACCGCGCTGAAAACCAACTGCGAAGCGGCCGACGAAGTCGCCCGCCAACTGCGCCTGCGCGATCTCGCCGGCCTCGTCGTCATCGACTTCATCGACATGGACGAAGGCCGCAACAACCGCATGGTCGAGCGGCGCATGAAAGATGCGCTCAAGCACGACCGCGCCCGCATCCAGGTCGGCCGCATCTCGCATTTCGGCCTTCTGGAAATGTCGCGCCAGCGTATCCGCACCTCTGTCCTGGAAAGCTCGACGGAAAAGTGCCCGACCTGCGGCGGCCTCGGCCATGTCCGCTCGGTGTCGTCGGTCGCGCTGCAATTGCTGCGCGCCATCGAGGACACGCTGAACAAGGGCGCGACGCATAACCTTATCGTGCGCACCCGCTCGGAAGTCGCGCTCTATGTGCTCAACCACAAGCGCGCCCATCTGCGCGCGCTGGAAGAGCGCTTCCACATCACCATCACCATCTCGGCCGATACCACAGTCAGCGCGCAGGTGTCCTACATCGTCGAACGCGGCGAACAGATGCATACGCCGGAAGCGGCCAAGGCCATCGCCGCCGCCGCCCCGCCGATGCCGACCACCTTCGAGGAAGACGATTTCGTCGAACCTGAGGAAGACGAAGCCGAGAACGACGGCGAGGAAATGATCGCAGCGCCCTCCTCGATCGAAGTCATCGAAACCGACGAAGCCGGCGACGATAGCGAGCCGCAAGGCGATGGCGCCGAACGCGATGGCGGTCCGCGACGCAAGCGCCGGCGCGGCCGTGGTCGCGGCCGTGGCGGCGAAGGGCGCGAAGGTTCGCCCCGCGAAGGATCGGGCCGTGAAGGCCCCCCGCGCGAACCGCGTGAACAAGCCGCGCGCGACACGGTCGCCGAACACGCTGTCGCCCACGAAGATCACGATGGCGGATCGCCCGAGGAAGACAATGCCGAACGTCCGCAACGCGCCGACTCTGCGCCGGGCGCCGAAGGCGGCGACGAACTCCGCCGCCGACGCCGGCGCGGCCGCCGCGGCGGACGCCGCAACCGTCATCGCGACGGCGACGCGCCGGGCCAGTCCGGAAATGGCAACGGTCACCAGGAAGCACCGGACGCCGGTTTTCAACCCGAAGGCGGCGAGCCGGCCTTTGCAGCGCGTCATGATCAAGGCGCGGATGTTGGCAATGGCCATGATCGTCCGGTCGACGCGCCGGTCTCCGTTCGTCCGACGGAACCCGTGCGGCCGATATTGGATACTGCGCCGATGTCGCAGGAACCGCCGCGCCGCCGCTCGACCATCCGCGAGCCGGCGCCATTGGCTTCCGGCAGCAACTCGGTCCCGGCGCCGACCCTGCCGCAGCCCGTGGTGGTATCGACCGCGGCCGATGAGCCCAGTCAGCCCAAGCGGGGCTGGTGGGGCAAGCGTCTGCTCGGCGATAACAGCTAGGTCGCGCCCGCGACCCGGCGAACACGATATTGCGCGGCCGAAACGTCCCTCCCGGCGTTCTGGCCGCGCGCTTTGTTCTTAACCTTTGCCCCAACCAGCCACCAAAGCGCGTGAAAAAACGTGGTAGATTGGCATTTCAAAATCCGTACAGGAGTCATGTCGATGCGAGCGACCCTTGCACTCACCTCTTTGCTGCCGTTGTTGTTGCTGGCTACCCCTGCCGCCGCGGCTACACCGGCGGAGAAGATGGAAACCTGCAAATTCGGCGCCGAGCACAACAATCTCGATGGCGCCAAGCGCGATGCCTTCATCAAGAAGTGCATGGCCAATGCCAATTACGAGCCGGCCGCGCGCAAGGAAGCCATGAAGAAGACGCCGGCTGCCGCCAGGAAGCCGGCGAACCCGGCTGCTGACGCCGAGCCGGAAGAGTAATCCGCCGCTCCGGCGCTATCTGGCCTTCGACGCCGGCCGCTCTTGCGGCCGCACCGAGAAGACACGCAATGTGCCCCGCCGCAGTACTTCGATTTCCAGATCAAGGCCGATCCGCTCGTGGTTCAACAGCCGGATCAGATCGTCGACACCGGTGACGCCGGAGCCATCAACCCGCACGATGGTGTCGAGGCTCATCAGCCCTGCTTGCGCTGCCGGGCCGTTCGGCTCAAGCGCAGAAATCATCGCGCCTGACGCATTGTCAATGCCGGCATTGAGTGCGTGCCGGCGCGGCACCGCCGCGGTCTGACCGGCGACGCCTATATAGCCGCGCCGGACGCGACCGTGCTGGATCAATTCGCTGAGGACAAATTGCGCGGTGTTGGCGGCAACCGCGAAACAAATGCCTTGCGCGCCGCGAATGACCGCGGTGTTGATGCCGATCACTTCGCCATGCGACGACACCAGCGGTCCGCCGGAATTGCCGGGATTGAGCGCCGCGTCGGTCTGAATCACATCCTCGATCAGCCTTCCGTTGCGCGCCCGCAGCGAACGGCCAAGCGCCGAAATAACGCCAGCGGTGACCGTCGATTCAAAGCCAAACGGGTTACCAATGGCGACCACCAGTTGGCCACGCCGCAGCATCTTTGAATCGCCCAGGACCGCATGCGGCAGTTCGCGCGCCGCACCCGCGCGCAGCAGCGCCAGATCGGTATCGGCATCAACGCCGAGCATGCGCGCTTCCATGAACCGGCCTTCGGTATCCATCAGTCGCACCGCCTTGGCGCCGTCCACCACATGCGCATTGGTCAGCACCAGCCCGTCCGGCGTTATCGCCACACCCGAGCCGGAACCGGTTGGCTTGCCGGCCCGGCCGTATGTCTCCACGCGCAGCACCGCGGGCCCCACGGCGTCGACGACAGAGGTCACCGCATGCGAGTACGCATCCAGAATCCTGGTATCGGACGCCAGCGCCGTCGGGGCCTCGTCCGCACCTTCCGCTGCGGAAGGCGACGTAAAATCGAGCATGGTCGTTATCCCGGTTGAGAATGTCGGCGAAGACCGATGTAGGTATGCGACGGGCGAATTGGAAGCGTCCGGCGAAAGCCCCTTCCCGGCCAGCCATTTGGCGAGGCAAATCGCCTAAATATTGAGTGGCTTTCTTCAGCGTTTCTGCAGCGGCGCGGCCTATAGCTGGACGATGAATCGCGTCAGAGCCATTTTGCTCGCCAATAGCGGCCTCGGCTTGATGAAAAGGCCATCACCGCGCCGCGCGGTCTGGTCGCTGCGCCGCGACGGCATACGCCTCGCTGTCGCCACCGTGCTGGTCGCCGCCGCTCTTGCGGTGATCTATAGCATTGTCGGCAAAACCCCATTTACGAGCGTCCCTGTCGATGAAGCCGCCGTCGCGCGCCGCATCCAAGCGGAAACAGAGGCGCGGCGCGTCGGTTCGATCCTGTTTCTCTCTTCGGATCGGCTTTGCGAAGAACACCAGTTCGACAACCGCACAGGAAACACCGTGTCGATCGATTTCGTCGACTGCGCAGCCAGGCTCGATCGCGGGAGCGGCGCCGACCTGCAAGCCGCGAAAGCCGCGGGCCTGCAAAACATGTTCTCCAGTTTCAAGAAGTAGCGCGCGCAAGGTGGGCCTTGACGCCGCCGTCCGTTAGGCGGCGCCACCGGCGCGCTTGGCCGCCAAACGCGGCGCGAACATCTCGAGAATATCGTTGCCCGAGCGCGGCGGCGAAAAAACGTAGCCCTGGATTTGCGTGCAGCCGGCGTCGCGCAGCTTGGCAACCTGAGCGGTCGACTCCACCCCCTCCGCCGTCGTCGACATGCCGAGCGCATTGGCGAGCGCAACGATGGCGCGGATGATCGCCAGGCTCTCGTCGCGCGCCGTAACATCGTCGATGAACGATTTGTCGATCTTGATCTTGTCGAACGGAAAGCGCCGCAGATAGCTCAGCGACGAGTAGCCGGTGCCGAAATCGTCGAGCGAGGTGCGCACGCCCAATGTCCGCAGGTTCTGCAGCATTTGCAGCGGTCCGTCGCCGCTATCGACAAAAATGGTTTCGGTCACTTCCAGCTCGAGCCGATGCGCCGGCAGCCCGCTTTCCGCCAGCGCCGATACCACCGTCGACAGTAATTTCTGGTTCTTGAATTGGGCCGGCGACAGATTGACCGCGACGACTGTGTCGTCCGGCCAGCGCAGCGCTTCCTTGACCGCCTCGCGCAGCACCCATTCGCCGATTTCGTCGATCATGCCGCAAGCCTCGGCGACAGGAATGAACTCGGCCGGCGATACAAAGCCCCATTTCGGCGACTTCCATCGCGCCAGCGCCTCGCAGCCGGCGAGCGACCAGCTGCGCAGGTCGACGAGCGGCTGAAAGGCCACCTGCATCTCGCCGTTCTTCAACGCCGAACGCAGGCCGTCTTCGATCGCCCGACGGCGGTGCGCGCCGACTTCCATCTCGGCTTCGAAGAAGCGGTAACTGCCCGTGCCCTCGGCTTTGGCCGCGTAAAGGGCCATGTCCGCCTTCTTCAACAGGCTATCGATCTTCCAGCCGTCAGCCGGCACGATGGCGATGCCGATACTTGTGCTGGTGCTGATCGTCAGTTCGACCTGGTCTAGCTTGAACGGCTGCTTGAAGGCCTCGACGATCTGACGCGCCAGCATCATCGAATCGTTCGGCAATACCGGATTGATCTGCAAGATTGCGAACTCGTCGCCGCCAAGGCGGGCGACGATATCGCGGTCGCGGGCGCAGGCCCGGATGCGCTGGCCGACGCTCGCCAGCAGCGCGTCGCCGACCGTATGGCCAAGCGTATCGTTGATCGATTTGAACTGGTCGAGATCGAGACACAGCAGCGCCGCCGACTGACCGTTCTCGCGCGCGGTCGCCAGGACGCGATCGACTTGCTCGCAGAACGCCATGCGGTTCGGCAGACCGGTGAGCGGATCGCTATAGGCCAGATGCGTGACGCGATCTTCCGCCAGCCGCTTTTCCGTGATGTCGGCGCCGACACCGTGATAGCCGATGAACTTTCCCGCATTGTCGAAGGCCGGCTTTCCGGACAACAGCCAGAAGCGTTGCGCGTCGCCGGCATAATATGACACGACGATATCGCGAAACGCGGTCCGCCAGGTCATGTGATTGATGATCTCGACCAACTGAGGCGGGTGAAACTCGAACTCGCCACCAATCAACGCGCCGAAGGCAACTCCCTCCATATCCGCGGGCGCTTTCTTCGCTGCTTCGGCAAACCGATCCGACACATGAATCAGCGCGCCGGAGGCGTCGGCTTCCCACAGCCAGTCGCTGGCATTTTCCTGGAAATCGTTGAGCAACAGCGTGATCAGGTCGCCCTGCGCTGCGAGCTTGAGCTTGTCCTGCACATGCGACGCGAACAATGCGCCGTGCGCCACAAGGTTGCGCGACAGGAACACCGCGTAGGTGAGAAGCAGAACGCAGATATAGATGAATGGCCTGCTGCCGGTGAGCAGAAGTCCGACGGCAGTACCGGCCGCCATGAGCCAAGTATAAGCTAGGCCGGCAAGAGGCAGGGTTGACAGGCAGAATGCGCCGCCCGACATCATGCCGGTCGCCAGGAAAATGAGAAACAATTGGGTCATCAGATCGGCGTTGGGCAGCAAGACAAGCGGCGCGAGTGCCCAGACCATGGCGAGAATCGCTGCATGAATGGCAACGCGCCTCACACCCCGTTCGGAAACGCCGTTGGGTCGTAGATGACGATTGAGAAGCCACGGCCTCAGGCCAAGGCTTGCGAGCGCGACGATCAGAAGGCCCCAGCCAACCAGCATCGGCTTGGGCGCCAGGTCCCAAAAATAGTGAACGACCACAAAAGCGTTGGCGAGATTGATGACGATGGTCAGCGGCGTCAGATGAACCACCGCGCCGATCTGGGCGGCGCGGATTTGCCGGCGGGTCGGCTCGTCAAGATGCGAGAAATCGAATGTCTTGCCGAGCAGTTGTTCGAACCCGGCCTTCAGACTTGATGGGAAGATCATCAAACTCTACCATTTCCGGAAATGCGGGAGCGGCGGGCCGGCAATTTTTCAGTCGCTTTGTTCCCGCAATATGCCCACGATCCGCTAAGTATCAGTGTGCCGCAACGACAAGCGGGAATGACAAACTAGATTGATTTTTTTCAATTCGATCGCGACGATCGGCCGCCGGGACGGCGCCCGAGTTCCCGTTGAAAGTGAACATTAACCACGCGGCCGCGCGCCAGGCGAACGGTGGGCCGATCGGGCCGCCGTCACCCAGTCGGGAACCAATCCGACCGCACAAGGATTGAAGCGCCATGACGCGGAATGATTCCGCGCACATGGAGGCATCGATCGATGATGACGCAGACCGGGGTTGTGAATGAAGACGTTGATTCCGCTGTCAGTTGGACGGCGATTCTTGCTGGAGCGACCGCTTCGGCGGCAATCAGTCTGGTTCTTGTCGCGTTCGGCGTCGGCGTCGGCTTTTCCGTCGTGTCGCCATGGAGCGACCAAGGCGTTTCGGCCACAACGTTCACCATTAGCGCCGGGCTCTATCTGATCGTCATCGCCATGCTGTCATCCACTATTGGCGGCTATCTGGCCGGGCGCTTGCGCTCGCGCTGGAACACGGTGCACGAGCACGAGCGCTACTTCCGCGACTCGGCGCATGGCGTGGTCACCTGGGCGCTGGCTACCGTTGTCACCGCCGCGGTGCTGGGTGGCGCGACGACCGCGATCATTGGCGCGACCGGTTCCGGCCTTGCCGCCGGAACGTCGGCGGTCGCCCGCGCGTCTGTCTCCGATGGCTATATCGACAGCCTGCTGCGCCCAGTTCCCGGCCGCGCCAACGCGGCGACGCCCGCGCCGAGCGCATCGCAGCTGAACCAGCAAGCCGCCGATCAGGCCACCTCGCCGATCGCCACCGGTCAGATCGCGCCCAATCTGCAGGGCGGATCGATACCCGCGCCCGCCGCGCCGCAGGGCGCCGGCAATCGCGGCGAGATCGGCCGCATCCTGGCGGCCGGCCTCACTCGCAATGGTTCGGTGCCTGAAGCCGATCGCGCCTATCTGGCCAGCATCGTCTCCAGCCGTACCGGTCTGTCGCAGGCCGAAGCCGAGCAGCGCGTCAACCAAACCATCACTCAGGCGAAGACCGCGGCCGACGCCGCACGCAAGTCGGCTCGCAACTTCGCCTTCTGGCTCGCCTTCGCGATGGTTGCCGGCGCGCTGTCGGCGGCGCTCGCCGCCATCGAAGGCGGCAACTTGCGCAATCGCGAATGGTATCTGACCGATGCCGAACGCGACCGGACCCGCACCGTCGGCATCGCCGCCAAATAACGCGCACACGCAAAGGAGATCGACAATGCCAATTCTGCTCTGGTTGCTGGGCGTTCCGTTCAGCCTGATCATCGTCCTGATGCTGCTCGGCGGCATCTGACATAAACAGAAAATAAAAATCCCGCCGGTCGGCAAGACCGGCGGGGTTTTCAATGCAGCGCGGTTCAGCGGCGGACGGCTATTTGCCGTCGCATAATTTATCGAGGGCCTCGAGCGCATTGCCGATTTCCTGCCCTTCCTTGCTCGACGGATCCATATCGTCGAGCCCGTCCATCAGCGCGACATATTCGGGGCCGAGTGTCGCAGTCATGGTGTCGGCCTTCTGCGACAGTTCATCCATCTTCTTTTCGTCCTTCTTCTGCGCCGCGGCGTCGATTTGCTCGCCGAGCGCGATCAGGTCGCAATAGGTTTTGGTCTTCGCCTTGTCGGCGCTGACGATCTGCACGACTTTCTGCGCCGCCGCCTTGGTCGGCTTTGGCGCCGCCGGCGCTGCTTTGGGCGGCTGTTGCGCGGCGGCGGTCAAAGGCATGGCGACCGCCGTCAGAATGGCGAGTGCGGCACAACGCAATGGCAAGCTCATGGCTGTTTCCTCTTTGTTTATGTGCAATAAAATTGAGTCGCGGTGACATTAAACCCAAGCGCCACTCAAATAAAGTCACACGCAATTACGGCGCCGACCAGGCGACATAGCGGTCGCGGCGATGGTTCATCCAGATCACCAGATTGATCGCCACAGCGCCGGCAAGCGAGGCCAGCAGCGCCTTGATATCGACAACGAAATAAGACGCCGCCAGGATTGCCAGATCGATGCCCATCTGCAGCTTGCCGGCGCGAATGCCGTAATGGTCCTGCGCATAAAGCGCCAGAATATTGACGCCGCCGAGACTGGCCTGATGGCGGAACAAGACGATAAAGCCGACGCCCATCAGCGCGCCGCCGAAAATCGCCGCATAAAACGGATCGAGCGCGGCCACCTGAATGAAGCGCGGATGCAGTTCGGTCATCACCGACACCGACGCCACCGAGGCGAAAGTCTTGAGCGTGAAGCGCCAGCCCATGCGGCGGAAGGCCAGATAATAGAACGGCAGGTTGATGACGAAGAACACCGCGCCGAACGGCACGCCAGTCAGATAAAAAACCAGAAAGGCCAGACCGGCGGTGCTGCCGGTCAAGAGCCCCGCCACTTTGAACAAGGCCAGTCCGAACGACACAAACAGCGTGCCGACCAGAATGGCGAGGATGTCCTCGATGAGGCTGTGCCGGGGCGGACCCGCTTCGTCAGTTGTTGTCATGTCCCTTCGTAGCGGCGCAGAAGCTTCCCTGTCTACTGCGCCTGCGCACCGATATTCGCGCCCTTGATGATCGGCCACCACTTCTCGATTTCGATCTGCTGGAATTTGGCGAGCCCCTCCGGCGTCTGTTGCTCGCGCGAAGCGACGTCGAGGCCGAGTTCGGTAAAGCGCGCCTTCACGTTCGGATCGGCGAGCGCTTCCACCATCGCGGCATTGAGCTTGGCGATGATGTCTTTCGGCGTGCCCTTCGGTGCGAAAAATCCGAACCAGCCCGACATATACAGCCCCGGGACCCCGGTCTCGTCGGCGGTCGGAATGTCCGGCATTGACGCCGAGCGCTGCGGCGACAGATTGGCAATCGCCTTGATCTTGCCGCCCCTGATCTGCGGCAGCGCCACCGCGCCCTGCACGACCAGAAGATCGACCTGGCCCGACACCAGATCGGTCATCGCCGGACCCGCGCCGCGATAGGGAATGAACTGCACCTTCTGCCCGGTCAGGTTTTCGAACAAAACGCCGGAGACATTGGCCGCCGCGTTCTGGTTGACGAAATTGATCTTGCCCGGGTTCGCCTTCATCCAGGCGACGAGGTCTTTGAGATTGTCGGCCGGCAGGTCTTTCTTGGCGACCATCAATTGCGGATTATTCGAGATCAGGCCGATCGGCTCGAAGTCCTTCTGCAGATCGTAATCGAGCTTGTAGATAATGCTGCCGACATGGGTGTCCCACTGGCCGATGTCGATCGTGTAGCCATCCGGCGCGGCGCGGGCGACGCGGCCGACCGCGATCGAACCGCCGGCGCCGCCGACATTCTCGACGATGACGCTCTGCCCGAGCGGCGCGCGCATGCGCTCGGCCAGAATGCGCGCGGCGACATCGGTCGAGCCGCCGGGCGGGAACGGTACGATCAAGGTGATCTGCTTAGTCGGGTAATTCTGCGCCTGCGCGCCGGCAATACCGGCCACGGAAACGATTCCGGCAACGAGCGCCGCCGCGACAACGAGCTTTTTCATGTCTCTCCCCAAAAGGCGTCTCACGCGCCTTGCCGGGATGATAGACCTCGCCGTGCGCCCCGCGAAGGGGGATCTCGTGCGTTCAATCGCTCTGCAATATGACGTTTTTGACCATCGGGTAGATCTGGTTTTGCCAGGTCCGCCCGGAGAAAACGCCGTAATGGCCGACGCCGGCCTGCATGTGATGGCGCTTGCGATAGGGCCGAAGCGACGTACACAGATCGTGCGCGGCAAGTGTCTGGCCGACGGCGCAGATGTCGTCCTTCTCGCCTTCGACGGTAAACAGCATGGTGCGCTTGATCGCCGCCGGCTCGACTTTGCGGTTCTCATAGGTCAGTTGCCCGAGCGGCAGCGCATGATCCTGGAACA
>CAITJJ010000183.1 GCA_903892675.1 uncultured Hyphomicrobiales bacterium
TACAGGTGCTTGCCGATCTTGGCGTCGGCCGAGTAGGGACCGGCGCCACGGATGGCGATGTAGAAGGCGATGAAGCCGAGGAACATCACGTATTCGTAGCCGCCGCCGCCGACGGCGAAGCCCTTGGCGAAATGCGCAGCGAACATGGCGATGAGCAGTTCGATGGCGAGCGCGGCCGCGAAGAAGCGGGTGAACAGGCCGAGGACGAGCGCCGCACCGCCAAACACCTCAAACAGGATGGCCAGATACGCGAACCAGGACGGCACGCCGTAATTGTTGGCGAAGGCGGTACCGACGCGATCGGGTCCCATCACCATCATCTTCGGCCAGCCATGCATGATCATGATGGCGCCGAAGACGATGCGGGTGATCGTGTAAGCGACCGGCTCCATCTTGGCGTAGAACCCGGCCAAGCCGGGAATGATCAATTGTGGTTCTTTATGGTGCCCAAACATGGCGTGCCCCCGTGCTGTTGTTGCGCCACGCGGAAGGTGGCGTATCGGACTATAACACTGCGACCTGGCCGGTTATTCCAGGCCTGCCCGGCAAAATCAGGCCGAAGGAACCAGCGCAGCGGCGTCGGGGACCGCTACGCCGTCAATCAGGCAGCGGCCATCAACCACGCGGACGCGGCCTTCGGCGACCAGTTTGAGCGCTGACGGATAAATCCGATGCTCGACCGCGAGGACGCGCGCTGCCAGGGCCGCCTCTGTGTCATCGGGTCGCACCGCGACAGCGCCCTGCATGATGATGGGACCGGCATCCATTTCTGGCACGACGAAATGCACCGTGGCGCCGTGAATTTTCGCGCCTTCCGTGAGCGCGCGAGCGTGGGTGTCGAGACCTTTAAACGCCGGCAGCAAAGCGGGGTGAATGTTGAGCATGCGGTTCTGCCACAAATCGACAAAGCCGGGCGACAACAGCCGCATGAAACCGGCGAGGCAGACGAGATCGACGCGATGCGCTTCAAGCTTGCTCTGCATCGCCGCATCGAAGGCCACGCGGTCCTTGCCGAACTGCGTGTGATCGACAATTTCCGTTGCTATGCCGTTGTCGCGCGCGGTGACCAGCCCGCCGGCATCGGCTTTGTTCGACAGCACCAGGACAATTTCAGCTGGATAGGATTTGTCCTTGGCAGCCTCGATCAGCGCCGCCATGTTGGAGCCGCGGCCGGAGATAAGAACGGCGACGCGCTTGCGGCTCATCGGGGAAAACTCATAGCTTTAAATCGAGCGCGCCGGCATAGACGACGCGGTCGTCGCCCGATGTGCGCATCACAGTGCCGATGGTCGCTACCTGTTCGCCGGCATTTGTCAAAGCGTCGCTGACCGCGGCGACGTCTTTGGGCGCGACGACAACAATCATGCCGATGCCGCAGTTGAAGGTGCGCAGCATTTCGTTTTGCGCGACGTTGCCGACATCGGCGAGCCACTTGAACACTGCCGGCGCTTTGACGGTGGCAAGGTCGATGCGCGCGCCAAGCCCCTTCGGCAACACGCGCGGGATGTTGTCGGGAAAGCCGCCGCCGGTGATGTGGGCGAATCCTTTGACCGCGTGTGTCTCACGGATCGCGGCCAGACACGACTTCACGTA
>CAITJJ010000184.1 GCA_903892675.1 uncultured Hyphomicrobiales bacterium
ATTGCGCCATCGTGCCCTGCCACTGGATCTGGCCCTTTTCCAGCACATAGACCCGGTCCGACACCAGTTGCGCGAAATGAATGTTCTGTTCGGACAACAGGATCGACAGGCCTTCCTTTTTCAGTTCGATGATGGTGTTGGCCATCTGCTCGACGATCAGCGGCGCGACGCCCTCCGAGGGCTCGTCGAGCAGCACCAGCAACGGGTTGCCCATCAGCGTGCGGGCGACGGTGAGCATCTGCTGTTCGCCGCCGCTCATGCGACCGCCCGGGCGGTCCGGCATTTCGGCGAGATTGGGAAACAGCGCGAACAGCCGCTCCGGTGTCCATAAAGGCGCAGGCTGACCGTCAGGGAACTGGCGCGGCGGCTGGCGGCCGATGTCGAGATTTTCCATGACCGTCAGGTCGGAGAAGATGCGGCGGTCCTCCGGGGTGAAGCCGAGGCCGCGCCGCGCGATCCGGTAGGGCTCCAACCGCGATATGTCCTCGCCGCTGAATGTGACAGTGCCCTGGCGCTGCGCGATCAGACCCATGATCGCCTTCATCGTCGTCGACTTGCCGGCGCCGTTGCGGCCCATCAGCGCCACCACCTCGCCGCGCCCAACCTCGAATGTCAGGTCGTAGAGAATGCGCGCCGCGCCATACCAGGCGCTGAGGGCTTCGACCGTGAGCATTGTTTGATTCTTGGGCGCGGTCATGCGGATGCCCCCGCGAAGGTCTTGCCGGTGCCGAAATAAACTTCCCTCACCTGGGCATTGTCGCGGATCGATGCCGCATCGCCATCGGCGATCAGCCGGCCGCGCGCCAGCACGACAATGCGGTCGGCGAAGGCGAACACCACGTCCATCGAATGCTCGGTGAACAAGACCGAAATGCCGCGTTCGACCACCAACCTTTTGACCAGTTCGATCAGGCCATGCCGCTCGCTCGCGCCCATGCCGGCCGTCGGCTCGTCCATTAGCAATAATTTCGGATCGTTGGCCAGCGCGATGGCCAGTTCAACGCGCTTGACGTCGCCATAGGCAAGTTCGCGGCTCGGCCGGTCGGCGGCATCCTGCATATTCACTTGGCGCAGCAATTCAAGCGCGCGGGTACGATGGCGCGACGCCGCCGGACGCCAGAGACGATAGGTTTCGCGCGCATGCGAAATCAAAGCCGTCTGCACATTTTCGATCACCGTCATCGAGCCGAAGGTGGCGGCGACCTGAAAGGTGCGGCCGACGCCGAGGCGCCAGATGTCGCGCGGCGCCAGACCGGCTGTGTTCCGGCCCTCGCACAAAATCTCGCCGCTGTCGGGCGCCAGCTGGCCGTTGATCATGTTGAAGCAGGTCGACTTGCCGGCACCGTTCGGCCCGATCATGGCGAGGAATTCGCCCGCGCGAATCGCGAAGCTGACGTCGCGCACGGCGTGGACGCCGCCGAAGGATTTGGTCAGACCGCGCAGTTGCAGAACACTCTTTTCAGAGGCGCTCATGCGCGGCCTCCAAGCTTGCGCCAGAGCGAAACAAAAGCGCCGACGATGCCCTGCGGGAACGCCAGCACCAGAACGAGAATGATCGCGCCCATCAGCGCGCGCCAGTATTCGGTCTGCCGCATCACCGTGTCCTGCAGTATGGCAAACACCGACGCGCCGACGATCGGCCCGGTCAGGGTTTGCACGCCGCCGAGCAACACCATCACCAGCCCATCGATGGAACGGTTGATGTGGATGGTCTCCGGCGAGATCGAGCCCTTGGCGAAGGCGAACAGGCCGCCGGCTACACCGCAGACCAGACCGGCAATGGCGAAACCGAGCCAGTGGATGCGCTTGACGTCGATGCCGATGGCTTCGGCGCGCAG
>CAITJJ010000185.1 GCA_903892675.1 uncultured Hyphomicrobiales bacterium
CGTCCCGACACCGCCGGCGGCGGATGCGTTTCAATCGCATGCTCGAACCAGCGGTTGAGCGCGCTGGTCGGGATGCGCTTGTTCCAGACCTCGTGCGCCTGCACGATCGCCTGCATCAGACGGTCGAGCCCTTCGCCGGTCAAAGCCGACACCGCGACCAGGGGAACGCCCTTCATCTGCGTCAGCTTCTCGTCGGCCTGCTCGCGCAATTTTGAAATCGCGCCGGAGGTTCGCTCCTTCAAATCCCATTTGTTGACGGCGATGACGATGGCGCGGCCCTCTTGCTCGACCAGATCGGCGATGCGCTGATCCTGCTCCTCGAAGGCATTCTCGACATCGAGCAGCACGACGACGACTTCGGCGAACCGCACGGCGTTGAGCGCGTCGCTGACCGACAGCTTCTCCAGTTTCTCATCGACGCGGCCGCGGCGGCGAATGCCGGCGGTATCGTGAATGCGGAATTTCTGGCCGTGCCAGTCGAGATTGACGGCGATGGCGTCGCGCGTCGTGCCGGCTTCCGACGAGGTCAGCAGCCGGTCCTCGCCGATCAGCCGGTTGATCAGCGTCGACTTGCCGGCGTTCGGCCGCCCGACAATGGCGACCTTGATGGCTTGCGGGCCGGTGGGCTCGGCGGATTCCGCCGACGCCTCCGCCGTCTCGGCCGGCAGCGCCGCGCGCAGTGCGTCGTAGAGATCCGGCAGGCCTTCGTTATGTTCGGCCGACAACGCCACTGGGTCGCCAAGACCCAGCGCATAGGCATCAAAGCGGCCGGCCTGTCCGGACTCGCCTTCCATCTTGTTGGCGATCAGCACCGTCGGCTTGCCCGATCTGCGCACCAGCTCGGCGAAATAACGGTCGTCCGGGATCGGCCCCGAGCGCGCGTCGATCATGAAGAAGATCGCGTCGGCCTGCGCTATCGCGGTTTCGGTCTGCGCCCGCATGCGGCCGGACAAACTATCCGGCGTCGACTCTTCAAGTCCTGCGGTGTCGATGACCGTGAAGTCGAGATCGCCAAGACGCGCTTCGCCCTCGCGGCGGTCGCGCGTCACGCCGGGACGGTCGTCGACCAGAGCGACGCGCCGGCCGACCAGCCGGTTGAACAGCGTCGACTTGCCGACATTCGGCCGCCCGACAATGGCAATGGTGAAGCTCATCTGTTTTCTTTTCTCAATCCATTATCGCAAAACACGTCATTCCGGGGCGCCGCGCCGTAGCTCGAAGGGCGAAGGCGGGCGAACCCGGAATCCAGAAAATTGCGCCGAATGTCTGGATTCCGGGTCCGGCTTTTCAAGCCGTCCCGGAACGACATTGAATACTCAGCGCGAGAAAGTCCCCGATGGCGGCGGCGCTGGCCAGGTGGCGGTGCTGCCGGACGCAGAGGCCGGCGGTGTCGAGCCCTGCGGCCAGCCGGCTGGCGCTTGCTGCGCCTGTGGCTGTTGCTGCGGCGCCTGGGACACCGGCTGGACCGGCGCGGCGGCAACGGGCTTCGGCTTTGCCGCTACCTTGCGTTTCGGCTTTGGCTCGGCCTTCGGTTCGGCTTTGGGCTCTTCGTTCACCGGCGCGGCGGCGGGCGCGGCCTGGTCCGGCAATAGCGCGGTGTCGGCCGCGGGCTGATTGCCCTTGATGTATTCCTTCGGTACGCCCTGCGACACGCCCGGCACGCCTTCCGGAAACACCGCCCTGCGGTCGCCCGGCAGTTTCTTTTTTTCGCCGAGGCCGAAAATATCCAGGCTCTCCGGATCGAAATTGGCGCAGCCGGACAGCACCGGTGCGACCAGAACGAACGTGGCCAGCAGGACGATCCTTTGCACGCGGCGCATAGATGACACCTTCAGCTCTTGCCATCGGCCGCGAGCAGCGCCGACAGAGCCTCGATACGCGTGCGCGCACCCGGCGGCGTTTCGGCGTCGGCCGCAATCAATTCGACATAGCGGCGCGCGGCGGCGGTATCGCGGACGCGCCAGGCCGACAGGGCCAGCAGTTCGCGCGCGGTGTGGCGAAAGACCCGCGTCGGCTCGGTCAAGGGCTCGAGGCGTTTGCGCAGATCGTCGAAGGAGGCGCTGTCGACCAGCAGCAGACCGCCGCGCAACGCCGCCAGGTCCTGCCAGGTGAGGCCCAGCGTGGCGTCGGCGGCGAGCGTGTCATAGGCCTTGACCGCGTCCTCGGGCTTGACCTGGGCCTGTTCGGCCGCGGCGCGGAAACGCGCCAGCACGGCATAGCCCGCCGGCGCCTCGGTGACGACCTTGGCGAAAGCGGCCTGCGCCTCGGCGTGCTTGCCCTGTTCGCTCATGGTGACGGCGTTCTCAAAGGCAGCGCCGGCCGCGGCCGCCTTCTGCGCCACCCAATATTCATTGGCGCGCCAGCCGCCGATGCCGGCGACGATCAGCACCGCAACGGCGATGATGAGGAGGCTGTATTTGTCCCACAGCTGCTTGAGCCGTTCGCGCCGGACTTCTTCGTCAACTTCACTGAAAATATCGGACACGAATGGCTCCTGGCCCCGTTTTGCTTGAACCTGAGGGGCGAATTGTGCGCGTAACCTAGCCATGTGGCGCGCTCAAGGCAAAGGGAACGCCGACTATGGTCAATATTTCAACGCTTTAGCGCATGTTTCCGGCCAGGGGAACCCCGCCGGTCAAGGCTTTTTTGCCTTCATCGGGTAGACATGCTCAGGCCCCGGGAAAGCCCGTGAGCGCACCTCGGCGGCATAATCGGCCACCGCCTTCTCGATGCCGGGACCGAGGTCGCCATAGCGCTTGACGAATTTCGGCAC
>CAITJJ010000186.1 GCA_903892675.1 uncultured Hyphomicrobiales bacterium
CGAATCCGGGGCGCTCGGCGTCCATTCGCTCGACCAGTTCGTGCTGTCGGTTCCCGACATGAATGTCGCCGACGAGTTCTATACGAACTTCGGACTGAACATGGTGAAGAACGGCAATTCACTTCAGCTCAAGACCTTCGGTCATGACCATAGCTGGGGTTCCGTGGTCGAGGGCAAGGCCAAGGCGCTGCACCACCTGTCGTTCGGCTGTTACGCCGAGGACATCGGCCGGCTCAAGGCCCGCATCGAAGGCGAGGGCGTCAAGCTGATCGACGCGCCGCCGGGTTTCGAGAGCAACGGCTTCTGGTTTCGCAACCACGAAGGCGTGCTGATGGAAATCAAGGTGGCGCCGAAAGTGTCGCCCGACCAGAAATCGGACAGCCAATGGATGACGGTTCCCGCTGGCAAGCCCGGCGCCACCGTGCGCGCCAAGGCGCCGCCGGTGCGGCCGCGCCGTCTGTCGCACGTGCTGATCTTCACCAGCGACGTGCTCAAGTCGATCCAGTTCTACGAGCGCACGCTCGGCCTGCGCCTGTCGGATCGCGCGTCGGACCTCGTCGCCTTTATGCACGGCATTCACGGCAGCGACCATCACATGCTGGCGCTGGTGAAATCGTCGGCGCCCGGCTTCCACCATTGCAGTTGGGACGTCTCCAGCGTCAACGATATCGGCCTCGGCGCCATGCGCATGCACGACAAGGGCTACCAGAAAGGCTGGGGCCTCGGCCGCCACGTCCTCGGCTCGAACTACTTCCACTACATCATGGATCCGTGGGGCAGCTTCTCGGAATATTCCTGCGACATCGATTACATCCCGAAGGAAGACCGCTGGCCGTCGGCCGACCATGCGCCGGAAGATTCTTTTTATCTCTGGGGGCCGGACGTGCCGCGCGAGTTCACGATCAACGGCGAGGCCGGCGAGGTTTAGCGACGCCGTCATTCCGGGGCGCGCTTCAGCGCGAACCCGGAATCCAGAGCTACAATGAACGGTTTGAGTTTAAGCCCCTGGATTCCGGGCCCGCGAGCTACGCTCGCGTCCCGGAATGACAGCGAAACTACTCCACCACCAACTTCACCTTGTCGCCCGGCTTGAGCGTGTCGTGCGCGGTCAGCCCGTTGAGCACGAGAAACCGCTCCAGCGGGTGATCGGCGATAGCCATGCGCCTCGCCAGTTTCTCTGGCGTGTCGTCGGCGCGGACGGTGACGATCCGCAGCCGCAACGGGTGGACTGCTGAGCTTTCCTTCAGACTCATGCGGCGGAAGGTATTGACCGACTCGCGGAAGGCACGGTCGCTCGGCGCCGTCATGGTCTTGGCGGCGAAAATGAAGCGATAGACGTCGCTGCCGAAGCGCAAGGCAAACAGCCGGAACGACCATTGCTCGCCTTTGGCGGTCGCCGTCGCCGCCGCAAAACCGTTGACCTTGAATTCCTCGACGCTGCCGGCATCGACATTCTCGATCCAGCCCGCCTTGAGATAATCCGTCAGCGTCTGCTCGGCCGGCACGCTGACAAGATCGAGACGCATCGCCTCGCCGCCGCCGTCCTTGAGGCCAAGCACCGCCTGCGCCGTATTGTCGAGCGAGAAGCCGGGCGGCGCCGTGAAGGTGAAGCCGAGCTTGGGATGCTGGAAACGGCGGCCGCGAGCGAAACCTTCGCTCGGGTCCTCGCCATAGACGATGCCATCGAGATCGGCGAGGTATTCGGCGCGGTCGCGCTCGCCTGCGCCCGGCCCGGAAAACTGGCGGGCATTGACCAGCGCATTCTTCACACGCTCCGGCGTCGCCGGATGGCTGGAGAGAAAGTCGACGGCCCGCGCATCGGACGCGCCGCCCGGCGATTTCAAATCGGCATTGCGCTGCATGGCGGTGAGAAAGCGCGAGGCGCCGAACGAATCGAAACCGGCGCGCGCCGACATGCCGACGCCGATGCCGTCGGCCTCGAATTCCTGCGCGCGCGAAAAGCTCGCCAAAGTCAGTTTCGATTTGGCCAGAGCCAGCGCGCCGGTTTCCGGGTCGCTCAGCACGTCGTTGACCAGAGTGCCGATGATCGCGGTTTGCCGCGCCTGCTCCTCGCGAATAGCGGCATGACGCGCGATCACATGGCCCATTTCATGCGCCAGCACGGAAGCAAGCTCGGCCTTGTCATTGGCCAGCGCGACCAGCCCGCGCGAAATATACAGATGCCCGTTCGGCAGCGCGAAGGCATTGATCGCCGGCGAGTTCAGCATGGTCACGCGATATTTGAGATCGGGCCGCTCCGACGCCGCGACCAGACGCTCGACGGTCATTTCGATCGTCGCCTGCAGGCGGGCGTTTTCATAGACGCCGCCATAGGAGGCCAGGATGCGCGCGTGCTCGCGCTGCGCCGCTGGCTGCAATGAATCCGCCGAGGTCCCATCCGGCACCGGCAGCGACACCTGCCGGTTCGACGGCGTCGACGTGCAGCCGGCAAGCACCAGCGCGCCGAGCAAGGCAAGGCTCAGCGTTCTCCTGGTCGCGGTATGCACGGTCCAATCCAGCATCAATCGATCAGCTCAATCTGTTCCGGCGCGGCCGCCTCGACGATCGGACCGCCCCGCCGCTCGATCCAGCCGCGCACCCTGATGCGCCGGCCGTCGAGTTTTTTAATGTCGACGCCGGCGTCGGTGAAAAGACGCTGCTGGCGTTTGAGCACCGTGACGGTGAAGTCGCGGGTCCAGCGCCGCCCGAAATTCATATAGATGACGGCGCCGCTTTCCCGCACCGACAGTACCTTGCCTTCGACCAGCGCGAAATGGCCGGTTGCTGCCCCCAGACCCGCCAAATTCTCGGAACTCAAAGGGGCGGAATTGGGGTCGGCCCACATCCCCCGCTTGGCCGCCCGGGCGCCGCGTTCGGCGGCCAAGAGGCCGTCGGCGCAGGCTTTGTCGCCGATTCGGGCGGAAACCAGCGCCTCACCCTGCTCCAGCAGGGCCAGTTGCAGCGATTGGCGCGCGTCCGGGAGATAAGCGAACGCCACCAGCCGGCCGTAACGGTCGCTCCCCTGGCCGAACCATCGCAGGTCCAGGGTCTGACCATCGACCAGCGCCCGCAGGGCCTCGGGACCTCGTCCAGCCACCTCGATGCCGGCCAACCGCAATTCCCGGCCATCGGCCAGCATGACCGTCCGCGCATCGCGCACCGAAGCGACGCCGGCGGAACCGGCCGCAGCCGGCGCGCAAGGATCGCCGGCGGTGGCGGCGCCGGGCGCCATCCATCCCAAGACCGCGACAATAAAAGCAGGGACGTAACGCCGGTTCATCGTGGCGGCCCGCCGGAAAATCCCGTTACAATGCCGTGGGGATCATAATCGAAAAATACATACGAGGGGAGCGACGATGAGAGTGAGGGGTTTAACCGTCAAGAACAGTCGCCGCGCACTGCTGGCCGTCATGGCCATGGTGGCCTTTCCGGTGGCGGCGTCCGCCGATTATCCAGAACGCGCCATCACCATCGTGGTGCCATTCGCCGCCGGTGGCCCGACCGATATCATTTCGCGACTGCTGGCGGTGCCGATGAGTCAGACGCTCGGCCAGCAGGTGCTGATCGAAAACGTCGTCGGCGCCGGTGGCACGATAGGCGTCACCCGAGTCATGCGCGCCAGCCCGGATGGCTATCAGTTGCTGATGGGCAATCTCGGCACGCAGGCCGCCAGCGTCGGCCTTTATCCCAAGCTCGCCTACGATCCAAAGACTGATTTCGAGCCGATCATGAACACCGGCGGCACGCCGATGGTCGTCGCGGCGAAAAAGGATCTGCCGGTCAAGGATTTCCGCGAGTTCATCGCCTATGTGAAGGCCAACGCGTCGAAGCTGAATTACGGCACCGGCGGTATCGGCGCGACGTCGCATCTCACCTGCCTGTTTCTCGATTCGCTGCTCGATGCGAAGCCGCAACATGTGCCATTCCGCGGCTCTGGCCCCGCACTCAACGCGCTGATCGGCGGCCAGGTCGATTATGTTTGCGATCAAACCGTCGGAATCGTGCCCAGCATTCAGGGCAATTCGGTCAAAGGTCTGGTGGTCGCCGTGCCGGCCCGCCTCGCGTCGATCCCCGACGTGCCGACGTCGGCGGAGCAGGGGTTGCCGGCATTCCAGGCAGTCGGCTGGAACGCTTTATTCGCACCCAAGGGCACGCCGAAAGCCATCATCGACAAGGTGAATGCGGCAGCGCGCGCGGCGCTGAACGATCCGACGGTCAAGGCGCGGCTGCTCGATCTCCGTGTCGAACTGCCGAACGAGGAGGCCAAGACGCCGGAAGCGCTGCGCATCTTCGTCGCCAAGGAAATCGATAAATGGGTGCCGATCATCCAGAAGGCCGGCGTCACCGCGCAATAAAGCGCGCCTTGCGAGCATGGACGGCCCGCTCCGGCGGGCCGTCACGCGACCAAAAAACGGACGCTCAGGGGAGGGAATCGATGTCATTGCCAAGCAAGCCGGTGAACCGCCGATTGTTTCTGCAAATCGCGGCGGCCACAGGTGCATCACTGGCGACCGGCGCGCAGGCGCAGTCGACATGGCCCGATCATAATATCCGGCTGATCATTCCCTATCCGGCCGGCGGCTCGACCGACGTGCTGGCGCGCATTCTGGCCGAGCGCATGAAGGACATGTTCAACCAGACCTTTGTGATCGAAAATCGCCCCGGCGCCGGCGGCAATATCGGCATCACCGCGCTCACCACCAGCGCGCCGGATGGCTACACGATCGGCGCGGCGACCGTCGGGCACTTCGCCATCAATCAGTTTCTCTACAAGGACATGGCCTACAATCCCGAACGCGACATGATCCCGGCGAGCTTGACCTGGGAATTGCCGAATGTGTTCGTCGTCGCCGCCGATCATGTGCCGGCCAAGACCCTGGCCGAGTTCATCGCCTGGGCGAAGCAGAAGACCAAGACAAATTTCGGCAGCCCTGGCGTCGGCACCTCGCCGCATCTGTCCGGCGTGATGTTCGTCAACCGCACCGGCATCGACGCGGTGCATGTGCCGTTCCGCGGCGCGGCGCAGACCATTCCAGCGATGCTGTCCGGTGACGTCACCTTCGCCATCGACAATCTCGCCTCCTACATCGCGCAGATCCAGTCCGGCAAGATGCGCGCTTTGGCGGTGACTTCGGCGCAACGCTGGCCGACGTTGCCGGACGTGCCGACCATGGCGGAAGCGGGGCAGAAGGATTTCGTCGTCACCTCATGGGCCGCCTTTGTCGTACCGGCCGGCACGCCGCGCCCGATCATCGACCGGCTGGCGACGGCGATGAAGACCTTGGCCGCCGATGCCGAGCTGCAAAAGCGGTTCGAGGTCGCCGGGGCGCGCTGCATTGCCTCGACGCCGGAGGAGGCGATCGCCTTCGCCGCCAGGGAACGGGCGATGTGGAAAGAGGTGGTGGCGCTGTCGGGGGCCAAAGCTGAATAGAGGATGGCGGCGGCGCGGACACCGGCGAAAACCGGCGCGTGCGCGGGGCAAAAGCCTGTGCTAGATCGCTGTCCGACGGTCCCGTAGCTCAGCAGGATAGAGCAGCGGTTTCCTAAACCGAAGGTCGGAGGTTCGACTCCTCTCGGGACCGCCAACTCTACTCCAAAAAGAAAGCGCTAAAGAGCACGGCGGCTCTTTAGCGCCTTGTCGTGGAAGCCAGCGGCGAAAGCCAGCTATTTGGCGACCGCAATCTCCAGCGGAAACTTATCGACCACCTCGTGACCGGTCTCGGTCATGATGAAAGTGTGGCCGAGGAAAATTCCGAACATCCCGTCGGCGGTGATCGGGTTCGGCTCGGCCATGATCACCATGCCGGGCTTGAGCACCATGTCGATCTCGACGCCGCG
>CAITJJ010000187.1 GCA_903892675.1 uncultured Hyphomicrobiales bacterium
CCGCCGGGCGTCGGCAAGACCTCGCTTGGCAAGTCGATTGCCAAGGCGACCGGGCGTAACTTCGTGCGCATGTCGCTGGGCGGCGTGCGGGACGAGGCCGAGATTCGCGGCCATCGCCGGACCTACATCGGCTCGCTGCCGGGCAAGGTCATCCAGAGCATGAAGAAGGCGAAGTCGTCGAACCCGCTCTTCCTGCTCGACGAGATCGACAAGCTCGGCGCGGATTTCCGCGGCGACCCGTCGTCGGCACTGCTCGAGGTCCTCGACCCCGAACAGAACGCGAGCTTCAACGACCACTATCTCGAGGTGGACTACGACCTGTCGAACGTGATGTTCATCACCACGGCGAACTCGCTGCGTATGGCGCAGCCGCTGATGGATCGCATGGAGATCATCCGGCTGGCCGGCTACACTGAGGACGAGAAGGTCGCGATCGCTCGCAAGCATCTCATCCCCAAGCAGATCGAGGCGAACGGGTTGAAGGAAGGCGAGCTCGACATCCAGGACGAGGCCGTGCGCGATCTCGTGCGTTACTACACGCGCGAGGCCGGTGTGCGTAACCTGGAGCGCGAGATTGCCAACCTGGCGCGGAAGTCGACCAAGGAAATCCTCATGAAGGGGACGACCAAGGTGAAGATCAGCGCCAAGAATCTCGACAAGTACGCTGGCGTCCGTCGCTTCCGCTACGGCGAGGCCGAGCTCGAGGATCTGGTCGGCATCACGACTGGTCTGGCGTGGACCGAGGTCGGCGGCGAGCTGCTGCAGATCGAGGCCGTGCTGGTCCCGGGCCGTGGACGGGTGACCGTCACCGGCAAGCTGGGCGACGTGATGCAGGAGTCGGTGCAGGCGGCGAACGCCTACGTCCGCTCCCGCGCCGCGGGCTTCGGCATCCGGCAGGCCGTGTTCGAGAAGCGCGACATCCATGTGCACGTGCCGGAAGGCGCGACGCCCAAGGATGGTCCATCGGCGGGTGTCGGCATGATCACTTCGATCGTGTCTGCCCTGACGGGCATCGCGGTCCGCAAGGAAGTGGCGATGACCGGCGAGATCAGCCTGCGTGGCCGGGTCATGCCGATCGGCGGCCTGAAGGAGAAGTTGCTGGCGGCGTTGCGCGGTGGTCTCAAGACCGTGCTCATTCCCAAGGAGAATGAGCGCGATTTGCCGGAGATCCCGGACAATGTGAAGAAGGGCCTGGAAATCGTCCCGGTTTCGACCGTCGACGAAGTGCTGGCCCGGGCGCTGGTGAAGCCACTGGTCCCGATCGAATGGGCAAACGACCTCGAGCCGGTGGTCAAGAAGCCGGAAGGTCCGGAGGCCGTAGTCGCCCACTAGTCGGCGATCCCGGGGCGATCGACCCCCTAGAAGTCAGGCAAAGCCCCGGAGCAATCCGGGGCTTTGTCATGTCTGGCCCTATTGGAAGCGCAATGCAGCCCCGTACCGACACAAAATGTGGTGATCGGCGTTGACGCCCTTTTCCTGCCGCCCGTACACTTCAGCTTGCCAGACCCTGTTTAGAAGGCTCGCCCGCCGTGAACAAAAACGATCTGATCGCCGCCGTTGCCGCTTCGACCAACCTTTCCAAGACCGACGCGGCCAATGCGATCGACTCGATTTTGACGGTGATCACCAAGTCCTTGAAGAAGAAGGACAAGGTCCTGCTAGTAGGCTTCGGCACCTTCCAGGTCTCGCGCCGCAAGGCGGGCGAGGGCCGTAATCCGCAGACTGGCGAGAAGATCAAGATCGCTGCGGCCAATGTGCCGCGCTTCAAGGCCAGCAAGGCTCTCAAGGACGCGATTAACTAGCCAGCTAGCTTCGGCTTATCGCGTCGTGCTACCACGCGCGCGTGGGGCGATTAGCTCAGCGGTAGAGCATTCCCTTTACACGGGACTGGTCGGCGGTTCGATCCCGTCATCGCCCACCACCGATTTCGCAGGTCATGTTGCGCGGTGGGCGAAAGCTCTGATTTTCCGGGCACTTACGAACCGTTCGCATGCGCGGTATGCTTGACACCCAATGGGGGGTCCTTTATCTCTCCGCGCGCTGTTTGGGGCTAATGCGGGCGTAGTTCAGTTGGTTAGAATGCCGGCCTGTCACGCCGGAGGTCGCGGGTTCGAGTCCCGTCGCTCGCGCCAGCCCCAAGACTGGCAACCCGGTGCGGGGAAGGGGTGACGATGGAAGCGCTTCTACTGGAATACCTTCCGATCGTTATCTTTATTGGCCTCGCTTTTGGCCTGATGGGCGCCATGCTCGGTGGCTCCTATCTCATCGCCAAGCAGTACCCGAACTCCGAAAAACTGTCGCCTTTCGAGTGCGGCTTTGCGCCGTTTGACGATGCGCGCGGACAGTTCGACGTTCGCTTCTATCTGGTGGCCATCCTCTTCATCATCTTCGACTTGGAAGTGGCGTTCCTGTTTCCCTGGGCTGTGGCTCTGGGCGACATCGGCCTCTTCGGCTTCTGGTCGATGATGCTGTTCCTGGGCGTGCTGACGGTCGGCTTCATCTACGAGTGGCGCAAGGGAGCGTTGGAATGGGAGTGATCCAGCCCAAGCCGAATGCGGCGGCGGAAGCCGCTCTTTCGCGCGCTCTGAACGACGAGTTGGCCGACAAGGGCTTCGTCGTGGCCCAACTCGACAAGCTGATCACCTGGGCGCGCACCGGTTCGATGTGGGGCCTGACCTTCGGGCTGGCCTGCTGCGGCGTCGAAATGATCCACTGCTGGATGAGCCGCTACGATCTCGACCGCTTTGGCTTCGCGCCGATGCCGAGCCCGCGTTCGGCCGACGTCATGATCGTGGCCGGCACGCTGACCAACAAGATGGCTCCCGCGCTGCGCAAGGTCTACGACCAGATGGCCGAGCCGCGCTACGTGATCTCGATGGGCTCCTGCGCCAATGGCGGCGGCTACTATCATTACAGCTACGCCGTGGTGCGTGGATGTGACCGCATCGTGCCGGTCGATATCTATGTGCCGGGATGCCCGCCGACGGCCGAAGCGCTGCTCTATGGCGTGCTGCAGTTGCAGAAGAAGGTCCGCCGCACCGGAACGCTGGTGCGCTAGTGGAGGACCTCGGCAAACATATCGTCGACACCAGCGGGGCCGCGACCGGCATGGCGGTTCGTCTCGGCGAGTTGATGCTCGAGACGAAGCCGGACCAGGTGCTCGCGCTTCTCAAGTTCCTGCGCGACGACCCGAAGTGCCTGTTCAACCAGCTCATCGACATCTGCGGCGTCGATTGGCCCGAGCGCGAGAAGCGCTTCGACGTCGTCTACAATTTGCTGAGCCTCAAGAACAACCAGCGCGTCCGCGTGAAGGTGCAGACCGACGAGAGCACGCCGGTCCCGTCTGCCGCGCCGCTGTACAGCGCCGCCGGCTGGTTCGAGCGCGAGGCCTACGATCTCTACGGCATCTGGTTCTCCGACCATCCCGATCTGCGCCGCATCCTCACCGACTACGGGTTCGAGGGGCATCCGATGCGCAAGGATTTCCCGCTGACCGGCTTCGTCGAGCTGCGCTGGGACGATACGCAAAAGCGCGTCGTCTACGAGCCGGTGAAGCTACAGCAGGAGTTCCGCAAGTTCGACTTCCTCAGCCCGTGGGAAGGCGGCATCCCGCACGAGCTTCCCGGCGACGAAAAAGCGACGAAGAGCTGACATGTCCGACGTCGAAATCAAAACACTGACGATGAATTTCGGGCCGCAGCACCCGGCGGCCCACGGCGTGTTGCGCCTGGTCGTCGAGATGGACGGCGAAATCGTCGAACGCTGCGATCCGCACATCGGCCTGCTGCATCGCGGCACCGAGAAGCTGATCGAGTACAAGAGCTACCTGCAGGCCGTGCCGTATTTCGACCGGCTCGACTACGTCTCGCCGATGAACCAGGAGCACGCGTATGCCCTGGCCGTCGAAAAACTGCTGGGCATCGTGGCGCCCGAGCGCGGCCAGTACATCCGCGTGCTGTTCTCCGAGATCACGCGCATCCTCAACCATCTGCTGAACGTCACGACCTTCGCGATGGACTGCGGTGCGCTGACGCCGCCCCTGTGGGGCTTCGAGCAGCGCGAGCTGCTGATGGAATACTACGAGGGCGTGTCGGGCTCGCGCATGCATGCCGCGTACTTCCGTCCGGGCGGTGTCCACCAGGATCTGCCGGCGGGCATGCTCGATTCGATGGATGCCTGGATCAAGCAGTTCTATCCGTTCCTCAAGGACATCGAGAGCCTGCTGAACACCAACCGCATCTTCCGCATGCGCACCGTCGACATCGGCTGCGTGACGGCGGAGCAGGCGATCGACTGGGGCTTCTCCGGCCCGATGATCCGCGGCTCGGGCCTGGCGTGGGACCTGCGCAAGTCGCAGCCTTACGACGTCTACGACCGCATGGACTTCGACATCCCGATCGGCAACACCGGCGACTGCTACGCGCGCTACTTGGTCCGCATCGAGGAGATGTACCAGAGCGTGCGCATCATGGAGCAGTGCGTGAAGGCGCTGCGCACGGTGGGTGGCCCGGTGAGAGTCGACGACCGCAAGATCACCCCGCCGCGTCGTGGCGAAATGAAGGACTCGATGGAAGCGCTGATCCATCACTTCAAGCTCTACACCGAGGGCTACAAGGTGCCCGCGGGCGAGACCTATACCGCCGTCGAGGCGCCGAAAGGCGAATTCGGCGTCTACCTGGTATCCGACGGCACCAACAAGCCTTACCGCTGCAAGATCCGCGCGCCGGGTTTCCCGCACTTGCAGGCGCTCGACATGATGACCAAGGGCCACCAGTTGGCGGATATGTCCGCC
Source organism: uncultured Hyphomicrobiales bacterium (assembly GCA_903892675.1). GTDB lineage: Bacteria > Pseudomonadota > Alphaproteobacteria > Rhizobiales > Xanthobacteraceae > Pseudolabrys. The sequence continues at coordinate 4,793 of CAITJJ010000187.1, forward strand.
AACATCGGGTCGCTCGACATCGTGTTCGGCGAGATCGACCGCTAGGAGACGATGAGATGGCGATGATCACCGCCGATCCGAAGGACGTACCGCAGGTCGCGTCGTTCGCGTTCACGCCGGAGAACCTCGAGAAGGTCAAAGGCTTCGTGGCGAACTATCCGCCGGGCCGCCAGGCCAGTGCCGTGATCAGCGTGCTCGATCTGGCGCAGCGTCAGCAGGGCTGGTTGCCGCGGGTGGCGATGAACGAAGTCGCGCGCATCCTCGATATGGCGCCGATCCGCGTCTACGAGATCGCGACTTTCTATACGATGTTCCAGCTGAAGCCGAAGGGTAAGTACCTGCTGCAGGTCTGCACCACGACGCCGTGCTGGCTGCGCGGCTCGGACGCCATCATGAAGGCTTGCCAGCATGCGGCCGACGGCGAGACGTTCAGCGTGCAAGAGGTCGAATGCCTCGGCGGCTGCGTGAACGCGCCGGTCGTGCAGATCAACGACGATTTCTATGAAGACCTCGACGAGGCCTCGCTCAAGAAGGTGCTCGACGCGTTCAAGCGCGGCGAGACGCCGAAGCCCGGCCCGCAGGTCGATCGCCAGACGTCCGCGCCCGAGGGCGGCGCTCTCACATTGAAGGGTGAGTGAGCATGCTCGCCGATAAAGACCGCATCTTTACCAACCTCTACGGCGCTCACGACTGGCGGCTCGAGGGCGCGCGCAAGCGCGGTGCCTGGGACAACACCAAGGCCATCCTCGACAAGGGCATCGACTGGATCATCGACGAGATGAAGAAGTCGGGTCTGCGCGGCCGTGGCGGCGCGGGCTTCCCGACCGGCCTCAAGTGGTCGTTCATGCCGAAGGAAGTGAAGGATCGGCCACATTACCTCGTGGTCAATGCCGACGAGTCCGAGCCCGGCACCTGCAAGGATCGCGACATCCTGCGCCACGATCCGCACCTGCTGGTCGAAGGCTGCCTGGTCGCGGGCTTCGCGATGCGGGCGCATGCCGCCTACATCTACGTGCGCGGCGAATTCTATAACGAGGCGCAGAACCTGATCGAAGCGGTCAAGGAAGCGCGCGCAGCCGGCCTGCTGGGCGATAACGCCTGCGGCTCGGGCTACAAGTTCGAGGTCTACGTCCATCGCGGCGCCGGTGCCTACATCTGCGGCGAGGAAACCGCGCTGCTCGAGAGCCTCGAAGGCAAGAAGGGCATGCCGCGGCTCAAGCCGCCGTTCCCGGCAGGCTCGGGCCTCTATGGTTGCCCCTCGACCGTGAACAACGTCGAATCGATCGCGGTGGCGCCGACCATCCTGCGCCGCGGCGCGCCGTGGTTCGCGGGCCTTGGCCGGCCGAACAATACGGGCACCAAGCTCTTCTGCATTTCGGGCCACGTGAACAAGCCTTGCAACGTCGAAGAAGAGATGGGCATCCCGCTCAAGGAACTGATCGAGAAGCATGCCGGTGGCGTGCGTGGCGGCTGGGACAATCTGCTGGCGATCATCCCGGGCGGCGCGTCGGTGCCTCTGATCCCGAAAGACGTCTGCGACACGATGCTGATGGATTTCGACTCGCTGAAGAACGTGGGCACCGGCCTCGGCACCGCCGCGGTCATCGTCATGGACAAGTCGACCGACCTCATTCGGGCGGTGGCGCGGCTGTCTTATTTCTACAAGCACGAGAGCTGCGGCCAGTGCACGCCTTGCCGCGAGGGCACCGGCTGGATGTGGCGCGTGCTGACGCGCATGGCGGAGGGCCGCGCGCAGAAGCGCGAGATCGATATGCTTTTGGAAGTCACCAAGCAGATCGAAGGACACACCATCTGTGCGCTCGGCGACGCGGCGGCCTGGCCGATCCAGGGGCTGATCGCACATTTCCGGCACGAGATCGAAGAACGTATTGACGCCTATTCCCGCAACGCGGATGCGCACGGCGTGCGCGATCCTCTCTCGGTGGCGGCCGAATGAGCTATGAGAACAAGAGCCTGCGCTGTCGAAATTGTCGATTTTGGTGGCCGTTGCAAGACGACCTGCCGCTCGACAATTTGCGCCGGCACGCCACGCGTGGCCAGTGCCGCCGGCACGCGCCGCCGCCGGTCTCTAGCGAGCAGGAATGGGCCATTGTCCAGACCGGCGACTGGTGCGGGGAGCATTCGCATGTCGAAATGTGACGCCGCGCCGCGCCATCTCGCCCAGTTCAACATCGCGCGGATCAAGTATCCGCTCGACGATCCGCGCATGCGTGAGTTCGTCGACAATGTCGCGCGGGTAAATGCACTGGCGGACGGCATCGATGGCTTTGTCTGGCGGCTCGCCGACGACAGCGGCAACGCGATGGGCATCAAGGTCTATGAAGACCCGCGCATCCTGCCGAATTTGACGGTCTGGGAGAATGTCGAGGCGCTGGAGCGTTTCGTCTGGAAGACGGTGCACAGCCGCTTCTACGGCCGCCGCGCCGAATGGTTCGAGCACACCGAAACGCCGCTGGTGCTGTGGCATATACCGGCCGGTCACAGGCCGGCGATGGCCGAAGGCGTCGAACGGCTCGAATATCTCAAGGCGCATGGCCCAAGCGATCACGCTTTCGGCTGGAAAGACTTGCCGCAAGCGCACCATTGGAAAGCGGCGCGCGCCGGCGCGACGCAAGATAACGCGACAAGGCTGAACGCATGACCAAAGTCATCATCGACAATGTCGAGATCGAAGTGGCGCCGGAGTTGACGCTCCTGCAGGCCTGCGAGCAGGCCGGCGCCGAGATCCCGCGCTTCTGCTTCCACGAACGGCTGTCGATCGCCGGCAATTGCCGCATGTGCCTGATCGAAGTGAAGGGTGGCCCGCCCAAGCCCGTCGCTTCCTGCGCCATGAATGTGCGCGACCTGCGGCCGGGGCCAAATGGCGAACCGCCGGTGATGTTCACCAAGTCGCCGATGGTGAAAAAGGCGCGCGAAGGCGTCATGGAATTCCTGCTGATCAATCATCCGCTCGATTGCCCGATCTGCGATCAAGGCGGCGAGTGCGATCTGCAGGATCAGGCGATGGCCTATGGCGTCGATCACACGCGCTTCCAGGAGAACAAGCGCGCGGTCGAGGACAAATATATCGGCGCGCTGGTCAAGACGTCGATGAACCGCTGCATCCAGTGCACGCGCTGCATCCGTTTTTCGGCGGAAGTCGCTGGCGTCGCCGAACTCGGCGCGACCGGGCGCGGCGAGGACATGGAGATCACCACTTATCTCGAAAAGGCGATGACGTCGGAGTTGCAGAGCAACGTGGTCGATCTTTGCCCGGTCGGCGCGCTGACCTCGAAGCCTTACGCCTTCGCGGCGCGGCCGTGGGAACTGATCAAGACGCAGTCGGTCGACGTCATGGACGCGGTCGGCTCGGCGATCCGCATCGACACGCGCGGCCGCGAGGTCATGCGCATCCTGCCGCGCACGAATGAAGACGTGAACGAGGAATGGATTTCCGACAAGACGCGGCACGTTGTCGACGGCCTGCGCACGCAGCGCCTCGATCAACCTTATGTGCGCGAGAATGGTCGGCTGCGGCCGGCGACGTGGAAAGAGGCTTTCGCGCTGATCGCCGACAAGATGCGGCCCGTGACTTCCGGCAAGGTCGGCGCGCTGGCCGGGCAGCTTGCCGCGGTAGAGGACATGTTCGCGCTGAAATCGGTGATGTCCGCGCTTGACGTCAAGAACATGGACGCGCGTTATCCGGGCTCGCCGCTGCACCCGAAATTTGGCCGCGCCAGCTATCTGTTCAATTCGACCATTGCCGGCATCGAGCAGGCCGATGCGATCATGCTGATCGGCACCAATCCGCGCCGCGAAGCGCCGGTGCTCAACGCGCGTATTCGCAAGCGCTGGCGTCAGGGCAATCTGGTGGTGGGCGTTGTCGGCGAGCAGGCCGACCTGACCTATCCCTACACCTATCTCGGCGCCGGGCCGGACAGTCTGGCGCAGTTCGTCACGCACCCGCCGGCGAAAAAGGAAAGGCCGATGTTCATCATCGGCCAGGGCGCGCTCAACCGCGCCGATGGCGGCGCCATCCTGGGCATGGCGGCGAAAGCCGCGGCCTCGCTCGGTGTGATCAAGGACGGCTGGAACGGGTTCAACATCCTGCACACGGAAGCGAGCCTTGTCGGCGCACTCGACATCGGCTTCGTGCCGGGCGAGGGCGGCCTCGATACCGGCGGCATGCTGAAATCCGGCGCGCTCGATGTGCTGTTCCTGCTCGGCGTCGACGAAGTCGATGTGCCGGCCGGCCCCTTCGTCGTCTATATCGGCACGCATGGCGACCGCGGCGCGCACCGCGCCGACGTCATCTTGCCGGGCGCAGCCTATCCGGAAAAATCCGGCACTTATGTCAACACCGAAGGCCGCGTTCAGATGGCCAACCGTGCCGCGTTCCCGCCGGGCGACGCGCGCGAGGACTGGGCGATCTTGCGCGCGCTGTCCGAGGTGCTCGGCTGCAAGCTGCCTTACGATACACTCGGCGGCTTGCGCCAGGCGCTCTATACCGCGCACCCGCACATGATGAAGCTCGATCAGATCGTGCCCGGCAACGGCGCCGATATCGGCAATCTCGCCAAACTGGGCGGCACGGCGGAAAAGTCGGCGCTGGTGTCGCCAGTGACGAATTTCTACTTCACCAATCCGATCGCGCGGGCGTCCGCGGTCATGGCCGAGTGTTCGGCGCTGGCGCAATCCACGCCGCGAACGCTCACGGCGGCGGAGTAGGGCCATGGAATTCTTCTGGACCTATCTCTGGCCGTTGATCGTCATCCTGGCGCAGTCCGTGCTGCTCTTGGTGATCCTGCTTGTCGCCATCGCCTACATCCTGCTCGCCGACCGCAAGATCTGGGCGGCGGTTCAGATGCGGCGCGGCCCGAACGTGGTTGGTCCGTTTGGCCTGTTCCAGTCTTTTGCCGATTTGATCAAGTTCGCGGTCAAGGAGCCGGTCATTCCGGCCGGCGCCAACAAGGGCGTGTTCTTGCTGGCGCCATTGATCACCTGCGTTCTGGCGCTGGCCGCCTGGGCGGTGATCCCGGTGAATGTCGGCTGGGCGATTGCCGACATCAATGTCGGTGTCCTTTACATCTTCGCCGTGTCGTCCTTGATGGTCTACGGCGTCATCATGGCGGGCTGGGCGTCGAATTCGAAATATCCGTTCCTCGCCGCGTTGCGCTCAGCCGCGCAAATGGTGTCCTACGAAGTCTCCATTGGCTTCGTCATCATCACGGTGCTGCTGTGCGCCGGCTCGCTGAATTTGACCGCAATCGTCGAAGCGCAGAACGGGCCTTACGGCGTGTTCTCCTGGTACTGGCTGCCGCTGTTTCCGATGTTCGTCGTGTTCTTCATCTCGGCGCTGGCGGAAACCAATCGTCCTCCGTTCGATCTGGTCGAGGCGGAATCCGAACTGGTCGCCGGCTTCATGGTCGAATACGGCTCGTCGCCCTACATGATGTTCATGCTCGGCGAATACGTGGCCATCGCGACGATGTGCGCCATGGGCACGATCATGTTTCTTGGCGGCTGGCTGCCGCCGGTGCCTTACGCGCCCTTTACCTGGGTGCCTGGCGTGATCTGGTTCGTGCTGAAGGCCTTCTTCCTGTTTTTCGGTTTCGCCATGGTCAAGGCCATCGTGCCGCGTTACCGCTACGACCAGCTGATGCGACTCGGTTGGAAGGTATTTCTGCCGTTGTCGCTGGCGATGGTGGTCATCGTCGCGGGCGTTCTTCAATACGGCCATCTGGCCACAGCGGCGATGAAGTGAGGATGCCATGAGGCTCGACCGCGCAGCCAAGACTTTGTTTCTGTGGGAATTCGTGACCGGCATGGTGCTGGCCATGAAGTATTTTTTCAGGCCGAAGTCGACGCTGAATTATCCGTTCGAGAAGGGCCCGATCTCGCCGCGCTTCCGCGGCGAGCATGCGCTGCGCCGTTATCCGAACGGCGAGGAGCGCTGCATCGCCTGCAAATTGTGTGAAGCGATTTGCCCGGCGCAGGCGATCACCATTGAGGCTGGCCCGCGCCGCAACGACGGCACGCGCCGCACCACGCGCTACGACATTGACATGGTGAAGTGCATCTATTGCGGCCTGTGCCAGGAAGCCTGTCCGGTCGATGCCATCGTCGAAGGCCCGAATTTCGAATTCGCCTCCGAGACTCGCGAAGAACTCTATTACGACAAGGATCGCCTGCTCGCGAACGGCGACCGTTGGGAGCGTGAGATCGCCAAGAACATGGCGCTCGACGCGCCGTACAGGTAATCCGATGATAGTCGCCGCACTCTTTTTCTATCTTTTCGCCGGCATTCTGGTCGCGAGCGCCTTCATGGTGATCGCATCGAAGAACCCGGTGCATTCGGTACTCTATCTCATTCTTGCATTCGTCAACGCCGCCGGACTGTTCGTGATGATGGGCGCCGAGTTCCTGGCGATGATCCTGGTCGTCGTCTATGTCGGCGCAGTCGCGGTGCTGTTCCTGTTTGTCGTCATGATGCTCGACGTCGATTTTGCCGAACTGAAGAAGGGCGTGCTGCAATACCTGCCGGTCGGCCTTTTGCTCGGTGGCATCTTCCTCGCCGAACTGCTGCTGGTGGTCGGCTCCTGGGTGATCGGGCCCGGCGTGCCGAAGGCGATTACCGCGCCGATTCCCTCAGGCATTTCCAACACCGAAGCCATCGGCCTCGTGCTCTACACGAAGTACGTCTATTTCTTCGAGATTTCCGGCATGATCCTGCTTGTCGCCATGATCGGCGCGATCGTGCTGACTTTGCGCCACAAGGAGCGCGTCAAGCGGCAGGACATTTCGGCGCAGAATGCGCGCACGCCGGAAATGTCGATGCATGTCGTCAAGGTCCGGCAAGGGCAGGGACTTGGCAGTAACGCGGTAGGCAGCAACAGCACCGGGAGCGCGTTATGACCATCGGTCTCGGTCACTATCTGTCAGTCGCCGCCATCCTGTTCACGCTCGGGATATTCGGCATCTTCCTGAACCGCAAGAATGTCATCATCATTTTGATGTCGATCGAATTGATCCTGCTCGCGGTCAATATCAACCTGGTGGCGTTCTCGACCCATCTCGGCGACATCGTCGGGCAGATTTTCGCGCTGCTGGTTCTGACCGTCGCGGCGGCGGAAGCCGCCATCGGCCTCGCCATTCTTGTCGTCTTCTTCCGCAACCGCGGCACCATCGCGGTTGAGGACATCAATCTGATGAAGGGCTGAGATTTTCCATTATGTATCAGGCCATCGTCTTTTTACCGCTGCTCGGGGCCATTCTCGCCGGCCTGATCGCGCTGTTCGGCGCGCGTGCCCGCTTTCCCGGCGAGGCACCGCCGCCGGGTGACGACGGCACGTCGCCCGCTCATGCGCATGCCGCGCACGATCACGCCCATGATCACGCCGCGCACGGCCATGACGGTCACGGCCATGACGATCATGGCCACGGCCCGGTCGAACCGGCCGCGGCCGGGTCGCGCATTGTCGAGCTGATAACCACGACCTTGCTGTTCGTGTCGATGATCCTGTCCTGGATTGCGCTGGTGCAGGTCGGCTTCGGCGGCCATGACGTACGCGTGCCGGTCATGGAGTGGATCGTCTCGGGCTCCCTCAAGATCGACTGGGCGCTGCGCATCGACACTTTGACCGCGGTGATGCTCGTCGTCGTGACGTCGGTGTCGGCTGTCGTGCATCTCTATTCGATCGGCTACATGGCTGAGGACCCGTACCGGCCGCGCTTCTTCGGCTATCTGTCGGTGTTCACCTTTTTCATGCTGATGCTGGTGACGTCGGATAACCTGGTGCAGATGTTCTTTGGCTGGGAGGGCGTCGGCCTTGCCAGCTATTTGCTGATCGGTTTCTGGTATCACAAGCCGGAGGCGAACGCCGCCGCGATCAAGGCTTTCGTCGTCAACCGCGTCGGCGATTTCGGCTTTGCGCTCGGCATCTTCGCACTGTTCGCGTTGACCGGCGCGGTCGATTTTGACACCGTGTTCGCGCAAGCGCCGTCGCTCTCCGGCAAGTTCATCGACTTTTTCGGCTGGCATGCCGATGCGCTGACGTTGATCTGCCTGTTCCTGTTCATGGGCGCGATGGGCAAGTCGGCACAGTTCCTGCTGCACACCTGGTTGCCGGACGCGATGGAAGGGCCGACGCCGGTCTCGGCGCTCATTCATGCCGCGACCATGGTCACCGCCGGTGTGTTCATGGTGGCGCGGCTGTCGCCTTTGTTCGAACTCGCCCCGAACGCGCAGACCTTCGTCACCTTCATTGGCGCGACCACGGCGATCTTCGCCGCGACCATCGGGCTCGTTCAGAACGACATCAAGCGGATCGTCGCTTACTCGACCTGTTCGCAGTTGGGCTACATGTTCGTCGCCATGGGGTGCGGCGCCTATTCGGTCGGCATGTTCCATCTGTTCACGCATGCCTTCTTCAAGGCATTGCTGTTCCTCGGCTCCGGCTCGGTCATTCACGCGATGCACCACGAGCAGGACATTCGCCACATGGGCGGCCTGAGAGAGCGCATTCCGTTCACCTATATTGTGATGATCATCGGCACTCTGGCGCTGACCGGCTTCCCGCTGACCGCCGGCTATTTCTCCAAGGACGCGATCATCGAGGCGGCCTATGTCGGCAAGAACCCGATGGCGCTTTACGCCTTTGTCTGCACGGTCGCTGCAGCCTTGCTGACCTCGTTCTATTCCTGGCGCCTGATCTTCAAGACCTTCCATGGCAAGCCGCACGACATGAAGCACTGGAAGGACGCGCATGAGAGCCCGATGGTCATGCTGATCCCGCTCGGCTTCCTGGCCGTCGGATCCTTCGTTGCCGGCTTCCCGTTCAAGGAAGTCTTCGCCGGTCATGGCGTTGAGCATTTTTTCCGGGAATCGCTGACCTTCGCCAAGACCAACACCGTACTCACCGACATGCACCATATCCCGCTGCAAATCGCTCTGCTGCCGACGGCGATGATGGTGATCGGTTTCGTCATTGCCTGGCATTTCTATATTCGCCGGCCGGATATTCCGGCCGAGCTCGCGCGCCAGCACGACTTCCTGTACCGGTTCCTCTTGAACAAATGGTATTTCGACGAGCTTTATGACCTTATCTTCGTGCGTCCGGCCAAATGGATCGGCCGTGAGCTGTGGAAGAAGGGCGATGGCTGGCTGATCGACGGCTTCGGCCCGGATGGCGTCTCGGCGCGTGTGCTCGACGTGACGCGCAATGTCGTGCGACTGCAGACCGGCTATCTCTATCACTATGCCTTCGCCATGCTGATCGGCGCCGCCGCCTTCATCACCTGGTTCATGTTCTCGGCGGGGATTCACTAGCCATGATCCCGAAAAGTGGAAACCGGTTTTCGGATAAGATCATGGCGGAGAAAATGCTATGAACTGGCCCGTCCTCTCCGTCATCACTTTCCTGCCGCTGCTCGGGGCGCTGCTCATTATGCTGATGACGCGCGGCAATGGTCCGCTTGCCAAGGGCACGGCGCGCTGGATCGCGATGTGGACCACGCTCGTCACCTTCGCGATTTCGCTGGTGATGGTGCAGAAATTCGATGCCGCGTCGGCGGAATTCCAGTTCGCCGAAAAGCACGAATGGCTGTTGGGCGTTGCCTCCTATCACATGGGCGTCGACGGCATTTCGCTGCCCTTCGTCATTCTGACAACGGCTTTGATGCCGATCTGCATTCTCGCCAGCTGGACCTCTATCCAGAAGCGCGTGAAGGAATACATGATCGCGTTTCTGGTTCTGGAAACGCTGATGATCGGCACCTTCTCGGCGCTCGATCTGGTGCTGTTCTATCTGTTCTTCGAAGGCGGCCTGATCCCGATGTTCCTGATCATCGGCGTCTGGGGCGGACAGCGGCGCGTCTATGCCTCGTTTAAGTTCTTCCTCTATACGCTCGCGGGCTCCGTGCTGATGCTGCTCGCCATCATGGCGATGTATTGGGAGGCGGGGACCACCGATATTCCGGTGCTGCTCAAGCACGGCTTCCCGGTCGGTCTGCAGACCTGGGCCTGGTTGGCGTTCTTTGCCTCCTTCGCGGTGAAGATGCCGATGTGGCCGGTGCACACCTGGCTGCCCGACGCGCATGTCGAAGCGCCGACCGCAGGCTCGGTCATCCTCGCGGCAATCCTGTTGAAAATGGGCGGCTACGGCTTCCTGCGCTTCTCGCTGCCGATGTTCCCGGTCGCGTCGCTTGATTTCACGCCGCTGGTTTACACGATGTCGGTCGTCGCCATCATCTACACCTCGCTGGTGGCGCTGATGCAGGAGGACGTGAAGAAGCTGATCGCCTATTCGTCGGTCGCGCATATGGGCTTCGTCACCATGGGCATTTTCGCCGCGACGACGCAGGGCGTCTCTGGCGCGGTGTTCCAGATGATCTCGCACGGCATCGTTTCCGGCGCGCTGTTCCTCTGCGTCGGCGTTGTTTATGACCGCATGCATACGCGCGAGATCGCCTTCTACGGCGGCCTGGTCACGCGCATGCCGCTTTATGCGATGATCTTCCTAGTGTTCACCTTGGCCAATGTCGGTCTGCCGGGCACCTCCGGTTTCGTCGGCGAATTCCTGTCGCTGATCGGCACCTTCAAGACCAATATTCCGGTCGCCAGCCTCGCCACTATCGGTGTCATTCTGTCCGCGGCCTATGCGCTGTGGCTGTACCGCAAAATGATCTTCGGCACGCTCAAGCCCGCGCTGGAAGGCATCAAGGATATCGGTCTGCGCGAGGCGGTGATCTTCGCGCCGCTGGTGATCCTGACCATTCTGTTCGGCGTCGCGCCCAAGCCCGTTCTCGACATGTCGGCGACGTCGATCGCGCAACTGCTCGACGGCTACAACAAGGCGAACGGCGTCAAGACCGCGGCTGCGCCAGGCGCGCCGGCGGCGGCGCTTGAGGCCCGCATTACTCCTGTGAGCGTGGCGCGATGAACCCGATGACGGACTTGCAATCGTTGATCCCGATTCTGCCGGAGCTCACGCTCGCCGGCGGCGCCATGCTGCTGCTGATGATTGGCGCCTATGCCGGCGAGGGCGCCTCGCGCTTCGTCAACGGCCTGTGCATTCTTTTGCTGGTCGCGGTCGGCGCTTGCGTCGTCTTGCTGCCGGGCGGGCGGGCGGTTCTGTTCGGCGGCAGTTTCGTCGTTGACGACTTCGCGCGCTTCCTTAAAATTCTGATGCTGACCGGTTCGGCCGGCACGCTCATCCTGTCGCTCGATTATTTGACCAGCGAGAAGCTGCAGAAATTCGAATTCGGCGTACTGGTGTTGCTGGCGACGCTCGGCATGATGCTGCTGATCTCGGCCTCCGACCTGATTGCGCTTTATCTCGGTCTCGAGCTGATGAGCCTGCCGCTCTATGTGATCGCGGCGTCGAACCGCGACAATTCACGCTCGACCGAAGCCGGCCTGAAGTATTTCGTCCTCGGCGCGCTGTCGTCCGGCATGTTGCTCTATGGCGCGTCGCTGATCTATGGCTTCACCGGCACGGTGAACTTCACCGGCATCGCCGCGGCGACCAAGGGCGGCGCCAGCATAGGCCTGATTTTCGGCCTGGTTTTCCTGTTCGCCGGTTTCTGCTTCAAGGTGTCGGCGGTGCCGTTCCATATGTGGACACCGGACGTCTATGAGGGCGCGCCGACGCCGGTGACGGCATTCTTCGCAGCCGCGCCGAAAGTCGCCGGCATCGCCATCTTCGTGCGCGCCACCGTGGTGGCGTTTCCCGGTATCACCCATTCCTGGCAGCAGATCGTCGTCTTCGTCGCGCTCGCTTCAATGGTGCTGGGTGCTTTCGCCGCGATTGGGCAAAAGAACATCAAGCGCCTGATGGCCTATTCGTCGATCGGCCATATGGGCTTTGCGCTGGTCGGCCTTGCCGCCGGAACGGCGGAAGGCGTGCAGGGCGTGCTCGTCTATATGAGCATCTATGTCGGCATGACGCTCGGCACCTTCGCCTGCATCCTGTCGATGCGGCGCGACGGCCTGCTGGTGGAAAACATTGCCGATCTGTCAGGGCTGGCGCGCACCAAGCCGGCGATGGCGTTCTTCCTCGCCATGCTGCTGTTCTCTCTGGCCGGCATTCCGCCGCTGGCTGGCTTCTTCGCCAAGTTCTATGTGTTCCTGGCGGCGATCAAGGCCGGGCTCTATGTGCTCGCCGTGGTCGGCGTTCTGGCGAGCGTGATCGGCGCTTACTATTATCTGACCATCGTCAAGATCATGTATTTCGACGAGCCGGCCAAGCCATTCGACGTCATGCCGGGTCTGCTGAAGCTGGTGCTCGGTGTGGCCGGCATTCTCAACATCGTCTTCTTCGTCTATCCGGCGCCGCTCCTGGGCGCGGCGACGGTGGCGGCGAAATCCCTGTTCTGATGCGCGCGCACGCTGCGCGAAGTGCGTGATCCCGAAAAGTGTGAAGCGGTTTTCGGATAAGATCACGCGCAATTAAACGAGCCTCAGAACTGCGTGTATCCGGTCTGCGGATCGCGCATCAACTGCTGGCGGATGAACGGGTCCGGATCCTGCCCGACATAGCGGCCGTAATTGTA
>CAITJJ010000188.1 GCA_903892675.1 uncultured Hyphomicrobiales bacterium
AAGACAGGCGCGCGACGATGACGATCAGGCCGATCTGGAGCACCAGACCGAGGTTGGAGGCGAAGACGCCCAGACCGCCGGTCTTGCCGTGACCGAACAGCATGCCAAACAGGCCGGCGCCGATGAAGCCGGCGGCCAGGCCGCCGAGCATACCGCCGCCGAACAGGCCGCCGCCCAGGAGACCCGGACGGGCCGCCTGCCCGGCAGCGCCGGTCGTGGCGGCATTCGGCTGCGTCGCCGAACGCTGGATTGGCGCTGCGGTCGAGGGCGCGGTGCGGGTCGCGGCCGGCGCCGAGAACGTGCGCGAGCCACGGCTGCCGGCGGAACTGCCGCCGCCGGCGCGGGCGTCGGCGTGGTCGGCGCTGATGAAAATGAAAACAGTTGCGATTGCGGCAAGCGCAATCAGCCAGCGATGGCGAATCATGGTCTTGGTATCCTCCCGGCCTAATCGGCGAGGAGAGAATAGGTGCGCGGCGGGCAATTTGTAAGGGGCGGCGGGCGGTGCGCTGCTAAGCCGCAGGTGTCGCTTTTCAGCGCGTTTCACACAAATGTCATAGGCGCGGACCGGAACTAAGCCGCCAGCGCGCGGCTTCTCTCTACGTTCGGGATCGTTGGAGACGGCGCAAATGAAAAGTGCATTGGCATGGGCGCTGGTTTTGTTCGGCACGGTCGCGTCGGCCTTGCCGGCGGCGGCGAGCCTGACGCCATTTCAACAACTGCCGTTCGACCAGCCGGATGTCGTATCGCTGCATACCGGACCGGCGGCGGCGATGCTCGAACGCAATTATTTCCAGGCGCAACCGCTGGCGGCCGACCGGCGCGTCCCGACTTGCACCGCGCAGATGATCCTGTTCGATAAAGTGCGTCTGGCGCAGGCCTGCCACTAGTCTGCCGCCGATCGCGGTATGAGACCTTCAACGCGGCAATTCGATCCGGGCGCGTAGCCCGCCGGAAATCCGGTTGCTGAGGGTCAGCGTGCCGCGTTGCGCCTGCACGATCGATTGGGCGATCGCCAGGCCGAGGCCAACGCCACCCGTCTCCCGGCTTCGCGATTCTTCAAGCCGATAGAACGGGTCGAAGACACGCGAGAGATATTGTTCGGGAATTCCCGGACCTTCATCGTCAACCACGATCTCAATCGTTTCAGGAGTCGCCCGGATAGCAACGCTGGCGGCCTTGCCATACTTGACCGCGTTGTCGAGCAGGTTGCGCACCGCGCGCTTTAAGGCCTCGGGCCGGCATTCACTCACAATCGGTTCACTCGCCAGCATTTTGACAGGCATGCCGGCATCGGCCATGTCATCGACGGTGCTTTGAACAAGCGCTGCCAGATCCGTGGAGCACCGCAACTCCGCCGTTGCCTCGTCGCGGGCAAATTGCAGCGTCGCGCCGATCATCGAGTCCATCTCGGCAATGGTCGCCAGCATCTTGTCGCGCTCCTGCTGGTTTTCGACGTTTTCCAGCCGTAGCCTCAACAATGTCAAAGGCGTTCGCAAATCGTGCGAGATTGCCGCCAGCATGTTCGTCCGGCTTTCGATCAGGCCACGCAACCGGGCCTGCATGGTATTGAACGCGCGGGCGGCCTGTCGCGTTTCAACAGAACCGGTTTCCAGCATGGGCGGCGCATTGAGATCGTTGCCAAGGCGTTCGGCCGCTGCCGACACTGCGGCAAGGGGCGCCGTGACGCGGCGCACCACCCACAGCGACGCGCCAAAAATGACGATCGCCATGATTGCCATCGACAGAAAAAACTGGCGTGAAAAACTCGAACCGCTTTCGGGGAGCGCTGTCGCAAAGGATAGCCATTGGCCATTGGCCAAGGGAACCGCGACCTGTAAATCACGAAAACCTCCGAAAGCACCGAAGCCGCCAAAGCCATGCATTATCGGACCGGGCCCCATCATCGGACCCCTACCGCCAAACACCGAACGGTCCGGCAGCGATGCCGCGACCCGCGGCTGCCGGTCGGGTGTGAGTGAAAGCTGGTCAATAAGAAATTCCTTGATAGCCTGGGCAACCGCTGCGTCATCGTCGTTCGGCGTGATCGCCGGAGGCTGGGTCGAGAGCAGGACTCGAAATGTCTGATCGCTCAGTCCGGCAACGATTCGCTCGCGGCCTTCACGCGGCGTGTCGTCTACCAGCCTGGTGAGATTGGTCATGCGCTGAGCCGCGGCCAATCCGCCGACGGCCCGCACGGCCTGCTCGCGGTCCATTGTGTAAATCCACGATCCCACCAGCAGCGACACGATCAATCCCGCGCCTAAAACCAGCAAGGTTTGCCCGAATAAACTTTGGGGCAAAAGCCGGTTCATTTGCGGATCACCGCGGGCGTCAACATGTAGCCGCCACCCCACACGGTCTTGATGAGTTGCGGGTCGGCGGGATCGCGTTCGAGTTTTTTTCGCAGGCGACTCACCTGCGTGTCTATGCTGC
>CAITJJ010000189.1 GCA_903892675.1 uncultured Hyphomicrobiales bacterium
GTGATCGACGCCGTCGAGAGTGACGAAGGCGCTCACTTAGAACTTGCGGTCGGCGGCGGCCGGCAGGAACGAACTGTCGAAGATGTCGGCGGTCTTCGGCTTGTCGCCCTTCCATTTATAGGTCAGGCCGATCTGGTCGATCGCCTTGGTGAAGCGGGCCTCGTCGATGCCGCCAAAGCCATTGCTCTTCACTTCGGTAGTGACGAGATTGTCACGGATCGCCATGGTCAGACGCTCGAGTTCGGTCGGCTTCTTGGCGACGTCGTTGCGCTTGAGTACTGAATCGACCGCGGTGTCCGGCGACTTCACCGTGTCCTTGAGGCCCTTGACGAAGGCGCGCAGGAAAGCCTTGACCGCTTCCGGCTTCTCGGCGGCGAATTTCGGGTTCACGATGATCGCGTTGCCGTAAAGATTGACGCCGTAGTCGGCCATCAGCAGCACGACGATGTCGTCGACCGGCACGCCCTTGTCCTTGAGATTAATGAAGGACGAGAACGAGAAACCGGTGATGGCGTCGACCTGGCCGGCGGCCAGCATCGGCTCGCGCACCGGGAAGCCGACGTTTTCAACGGTGACCTTGGAGGCGTCGATCTTGTTGGCTTCGACGAAAATCGGCCACTGCGCATAGGCGCCGTCCGGCGCCGGCGCGCCGAGTTTCTTGCCTTCGAGGCTCTTGGGATCGCTGATGCCGCGGCTCTTGCGGCCGACGATCGAGAATGGCGGCTTGTTGTAGACCATGAACACCGCCTTGAGCGGCACGCCCGGATTGGCGTCGCGGAACTTGATCAGCGAATTGATGTCGCCGAAGCCCATGTCGTAGGTGCCGGAGGCGACGCGATTGATCGGCTCAAGCGAGCCGGAAGCTGTGTCGACGGTGACGTTGAGGCCTTCGGCCTTGTAGTAACCCTTGTCGATCGGCACCAGGAACGGCGCCGACGGTCCCTCGAACTTGAAGTCGAGACTGAATTTGATGTCGGTGTCGGCGGCCGAGGCGGCCGTCATTCCGGCGCCGCCCGACAACGCTGTCGCGAGCAAGGCACTGACCAGAATTCCCGCCTTGTGGCCGGCGAGTGCCGGCCGGCGCGCGTTGAAGGTGCTCATTGTATCGATCCTTTTTTTCGGCCCGCGTATGCGGCAATGCGATCTCGGCCAGGCTGACGAAAGAACTTGGCTGACGAATGAACTAGAACCAGCAAAGACCATGCCGTTAGAAAGTGCAAGATATCGGCGCGCGGTTTTAAGGCACTGCCTCATAAATCGCCGGAGCTGCCGCTGACTTAGGCAGAGGCGGTCGCGACATTCCGTCACGTTACCGTGTTCAGGCGCGGTTCGTGCGCAGGCGCGCATCCGGGCGTCCCGTTCAATGCACAAGACATCCAGAAGGAGTTCGTCATGCGAAGCCTGAAAAGCTCCATCGCCGCCGCGCTGGCTGCGGCCGTGGTGCTCAGTTCGATCAGTTTCAACGCCGCCGAAGCGCGCCCCCGTCACTACAACCGCGGCAATGCCGCGGCGCTAGGCGCCGTCGTCGGTCTGTTCGGCGTCATCGCGGCGGCCGCCGCCGCCGACAGCTACCGCGAACGCAATTACGGCGCCTACGCCTATGGCCCCGGCTATGGCTACGCGCCGTATTACGGCCATCGGCACTGGCATCGTCACCACCATTGGCGGTGACGCGCGAAGCATGGCGGCCGGCAGTAAGCTTAAAAGCCGCATTTCAGCGGCTGCGCCTTGTTCGTTAACCGGTTTTCAGACCGGATCGGCTATGGTTGCGTATGGCTGATTCGGTTGCCCGGCTTTATGACGCCGTGATTGCCGTTCGGGGCACAGACCCGACGAAATCTCGCACGGCTCGCCTATTGCGCTCCGGCCGCGCCAAAATGGCCAAAAAGCTGGCGGAAGAGGCGGTCGAGGTCGTGATCGACGCCATGCATGGCCAGACCGAGGCCGTGGTCCGGGAAAGCGCCGATCTGCTCTATAATCTGGTAGTGCTCTGGGTCCATGCCGGCGTCCACCCGGATGAGGTCTGGGCCGAAATGCAGCGTCGCGAGAAGATGTTCGGCATCGCCGAAAAATTGCCCAAGGATATGGTACCGGGTGCGCCACGCCGTAAGGTCGCGCCCAAGGCTGTCCAGAAGGTGGTTCCTTTGGAAGCCCGGCGCTTGCCCAAGCGTCGTTGAGCCGTCACAGTTTTCCGCCAAACCCTGTCCATGAGTGCAGATATGACCGTTGAGGCCGTCCCGCCGCGTAATTTATTGCGCCGTCTTTACGACTGGTGCATCGACGCCGCCCACAAACCGCATGCGATGTGGACCATGGGGGCGATATCGTTCGCGGAAAGCTCGTTTTTTCCGGTCCCGCCGGATGTGATGCTGATCCCGATGGCGCTGGCGCGGCCTGAACGGGCCTATGTGATGGCGGCCTGGTGTACGGCGGCCTCGGTTGCCGGCGGCTTGGTTGGCTATGCCATCGGCGCGCTGTTGTACGATTCGGTCGGCGCCTGGCTCATGCATCTCTACGGCTATACCGACAAGGTCGAAGGCTTCCGCGCGGCTTACGCGCAATGGGGCGCCGCGATCATTCTGCTCAAGGGGCTGACGCCGATACCCTATAAGATCGTGACCATTACGTCCGGCTTCGCCGGCTATAACCTGTGGCTTTTCATCCTGTTTTCGATCATTGCCCGCGCCGGCCGGTTCTTCCTGGTCGCGTTCCTGCTGCACCGTTACGGCGAGCAGGCCCGTACGATGATAGAGAAGCGCCTTGGCCTTTGGGTCACGCTGGGCGCCGCGGTGGTCGTTATCGGCATTGTGGTTGCGGTATACTTGATCTGACCGAATCGACAGTCCTCAATTCCGCCATCCGGCGGAACTAGAGGTAGAATGGCGCAAATGCCGTTAGGCACCTGAGAGCCATAGGCCGCGATGTCACTGCATCACTATCTGACCCGGACTCTGTCGACCGAGCGCCAACTGGCCAGCCGGGCTACGCGCGCCGTGGCTGGTCTTCTGGTCGCCGGCTTTGTCATGGCCTCGGCGATGGCCGTCGCGCAGGAAGCAAGGCCGCGCAACAACGACCCGGGCTTCCTTGAAAGTATCGGCCGCTGGTTCGAGGAGCAGGGCGACAAGATCAGTTCGACCTTCAAGGACGCCGGCAAGAAGGTCGAGACGTTCGGCCACGAAGCCGGTGTCGCCGCCAAGAGTACGGTCGAAGGCGCCAAGGATGCCGCCGGGGCGGTGGCGCGTATTCCCGTTGCCCGCGTCGTCAGCGGCCACGAGAAATGTCCGAACGCGCCGAACGGCGCACCCGACTGCGTCGCCGCGGCAACCGCCTTGTGCAAGGCCAAGGGCTTTGAGTCCGGCAAAAGCGCCGACATGACCACCGCCGACGTCTGTCCGGCGCAGGTCTATCTCTCCGGCCGCAGCAGCGGCCCGGGCTGCAAGACTGAAACCTTCGTGTCGCGCGCGCTCTGCCAATAGCCGGATTTCGCCGCCGCTTGCCTCGATTGCTCGCCTGTGTTTCCGTTTAACAACGAAAACATCAGGGAGTGCGACGCCGGTGAATCTGCACGCCAAGCTTCTCGATCGCGAATCCGCCGGCAAACCGGTCACCGTCGGCGTCATAGGCGCCGGTAAATTCGGCACCATGTATTTGTCGCAGGCGCGGCTGACCGCGGGTACGCATGTCGTCGCCGTCGCCGATCTCGATGTCGGCCGCGCGCGCAGCCAGTTGAACACCGCCGGCTGGCCGGCCGAGCTTTATGCCGCCACCTCGCTCGATGACGCGCACAAGCGCCGCGCCACCTTCATCACCGCCGATGCCGACGCGATGATCGCCGATCCGCGCATTGAGGTCATTGTCGAAGCGACCGGCGTGCCCGGCGCCGGCATTCATCACGCGCTCGCCGCCATCAAGAACGGCAAGCACATCGTCATGGTCAATGTCGAAGCCGATGCGGTCGCCGGGCCCTTGCTGGCGCGCAAGGCGAAGGCCGCCGGCGTCGTCTATTCGCTGGCCTGGGGCGACCAGCCGGCCTTGATCTGCGAACAGGTCGACTGGGCGCGCGCCGCCGGCTTCAAGGTTATCTGCGCCGGCAAGGGCACGCGCTATGAGCCGCACTATCACAAGTCCAATCCCGACAATGTCTGGGACATTCTCGACAAATATCTGAACATCTCCGATCGCGCTTCGATCAATCCGAAGATGTTCAACTCGTTTGTCGACGGCACCAAATCCGGCATCGAGATGACCGCCGTCTGCAACGCCACCGGTCTGCTGCCGCAAAGCGACGGCTTGCGTTTCCCGCCGGCGACACGTTTTGAGCTGGCCGATATCTGCAAGCCGGCATCGGCGGGCGGCACGCTGGAAAAGGAAGGCGTCACCGAAGTGACTTCGTCGGTCTATCGCGACGGCCGCGACGTGCCACATCATCTCGCGCTTGGCACCTATGTCGTATTCGAGGGCGATACCGACTATGCGCGGCGCTGCTTCAAGGAATACGCCATGCTGCCGGACAAGAGCGGCAGATACGCGGCGTTGTACCGGCCGATTCATATGATCGGGCTGGAGCTGGGCATTTCGGTCGCATCCTGCGCGCTGCGTCACGAACCGACCGGCGCGCCGACCGGTTTCCGCTCCGACGTGGTGGCGACGGCGAAAACCGTGCTGAAGGCCGGTTCGATGCTCGACGGCGAGGGCGGCTTCTGCGTCTGGGGCAAACAGACGCCGGCCGATGTCTCACTCGACCGCGGGCTGCTGCCGCTCGGTCTGGCGCACAATGTCAAACTTAGAAACGACATCGCTGAAGGTCAGGCGCTGAAATGGTCTGATGTGGTCTATGACGCGAACGACACGGCGGTAAAGGTGCGGCGCGAAATGGAAGCCGCGTTCGGCAGGCCGAATGCCTCTGTCGAGCCGGCGCGGGTGTAGCGGCGCTATTCCAGCTCGATGGTGCTGTCGATCGCATGGCTGAGCCCGACCGTGTCGATGGTCAGCACCATGCGCGCCTTGAGCGCCTCGTTGCCCTTGATACGGCCGGACGCGACGGCGTCGCGGATCGCCGTTTCGATCTCGCGTTGCGAGGTGACGCCCACGGTTTTGAGGAATTTGCGCAGCGACGTGTTGAGGACATCTTCGTTCATACCGGGCTCCTGTGGCGGCTTTTCATCGCGAATCACCATACCGCAAGCGGAGGGCCGCGGCACCGCGCATCCCGTGGGGGCCGAAAAAACACACCGCCCGTGCCGTTGACCGCAGGTTTTGCGCCGCTATTATCCCGCCGCCGGCCGGTTGCGCCGGCCAAGTTGCCCCTGTGGCGGAATTGGTAGACGCGCCTGACTCAAAATCAGGTACCGCAAGGTGTGCTGGTTCGAGTCCGGCCAGGGGCACCATCCTACGCTGTTAGCTACGGATGGCTTCGCCACTTCATATTGAAGCGTAGGATGTCCGCCGTAGCCTTGGCGAAGGCAGACGATATCCCCGAGCGCCGGGCCGCCATTCCGGCGCCCCAATGTCGCGCTTGTTGACGGGTGGGGGCAGGGGATTTCCTTTCATGAACGATGTGATGATCTGGCTGCGCAAGGACCAGGCGGTATCGGCCGCCGCCGTCATTTTCGTCGTCGGGCTCGCCACCATTGGCGGCTTCTTGTTCTTCGAATATGTGCTCGGCTATCCGCCGTGCCCGCTTTGCCTCGATCAGCGCATGGCGTTCTATGTCAGCGTGCCGCTCGCGGCGCTGCTCTGGTTGGGCGCGAGCCATGGCGCGGCGCGCAAGGTGCTGCTGCTCGGCTTTCTGGTGATCGCCGCGCTGATGCTCTGGAACACCGGCCTCGCCGTCTTCCACGCCGGCGTCGAATGGAAGCTCTGGCAAGGCCCGACCGATTGCTCCGGCCCCATCAACAAGCTCGGCTCGGTCGGCAGCCTGATGCAGAAATTGCAAAGCATCAGGATCGTGCGTTGCGACGAAGCGGCCTGGCGGATGTTCGGCATATCGATGGCAGGCTACGACGTGTTGATATCGCTGTTTCTGGCGATCGCCGCTGGCTTCGGCGCGAAAATGGCACGCGCACGGCCCGAACCTGAATGAAAATGATAACGACCACGAAGGAGGGGCGCGGGTACATCCGCCGTCGCCTGCTTTTCGTGGCCGTCGGCCGCGGTTTCCCGCAGCGTCATGATGGAACGCAAAGGTTTAATCTTGCGCTCGACATCAATGCTTGAACTCATATAGGGACGATTTTGTTCCCCGCAAGAGCGTGAACGAGGATTGCATGACACCGAAGTCTTCTGGTTACACCGGCACCGCCAAAGCGCTGCATTGGCTCATCGTGCTTCTGCTGATCGCGCAGTTCATTTTCGCCTGGACCATGCCGCATATTGGCCGCAATACGCCGGTGACGACTCTCATCAACCTGCACTTTACCTTCGGTGTCATCATCCTCGCCGTCGCCATCGTGCGGCTCGGCTGGCGCCTGACGCATCGCGAGCCTCCGCCGGAAGACGGTCTGCCGCCGTGGCAGAACCTGACCGCGCACATCGTGCATTATCTGCTCTACGCGCTGCTGTTCGCCATCCCGGTTCTTGGCTGGATCAACGCCTCATGGCGCGGCATGCCGATCGTGATGTTCGGGCTTGAACTGCCGCAACTGGTCGCAACGCGCGCGCCCGGCTGGGGTTGGACCGGCGACGTGCACGGCCTGATGTCAAATTATTTGATGCTGGCGCTGGTCGGTCTGCACGTCGTAGCCGCACTCTATCATCACTACGTCCTTCACGACGGCGTGCTGAAGCGGATGCTGCCGCGCTAAAGGCACGCAACAGGTGTGCATTCACTCGTAACGCAAGGCTTCGATCGGGTCGAGGCGCGCGGCCTTTCGTGCCGGATAGTAGCCGAAGAAAATCCCGACCGCGGCGGAAAACAAAAATCCGCCGGCGATGGCCGTTCCCGAAATTGGCGCCGGCCAACCGGCGAAGTATGATATCGCGGCGGAAAACGCCACGCCCATGACGATGCCGGCGATGCCGCCGGAAACGCTCAGAAACACCGCCTCGGCGAGAAACTGCAGCAGCACATGGATGCGGCGCGCGCCGATCGCCATGCGCAGGCCGATTTCCCGGGTCCGCTCGGTCACCGACACCAGCAGAATATTCATGATGCCAATGCCGCCGACGACAAGTGAGATCGACGCGACCGCGGCAAGCAGCAGCGCCATGATGCGGCTTGAGCTTTCGGCCGCCTCGGCGATCTGACTGAGATTGCGCACCGAGAAATCATTATCGTCACCGGGCTGGATGCGGTGACGGCGGCTGAGAATCTCGGTGATTTGGCGAATCGCCGGCTGCACGTCTGTCGAATTGGCGGCCTGCACATATATCTGATTGACGTAGCCGGCGAGGTGCGGGGTCAGTCCGTAGGGATTGGGCGGGACCGGATAAATCCAGTTGAGTTGGGTTTGCGCCTGCGACGGCGCGGCCACGCCGAGCACCTTGCGCTCGGCGGTGGTGAACGGAACCATCACGAGATCGTCCTGATCCTGACCGAACGATGTTTGTCCCTTGCCCTCCAAAATCCCGATCACCCGCAATGGTACGCCCTTCACCTGAACGAAAGCGCCGACGGGGCTCTGCTGCTCACCGAACAACTGCTTCGAGACGGTCTGTCCGATCACCACTACCAGCGCCGCCGAAATCTCATCATCGGCCGAGATCTCGCGGCCGACTTCGACTCGCCAGTTCGTCATCGGCGGGTAATTCGGGCTGATGCCTTGAATATTGGTGGCCCAGTTCTGATTGCCGGCCTGAACCTGACCATTTTGACGGATGAGATAGCTGACTTCGCTGACCGCCGTGCTTTCGCGCCGAATCGCTTGCGCATCGCTGGTGGTCAGCGTGGAGGCGCTGCCCGAGCCGGCGCGCATGCCGCCCGATGTCCTGGCGCCCGGCAGCACCACGACGAGATTGGTGCCGAGGCGCTCGATTTGCTTGCGCACTGCATCGTTGGCGCCCTGACCGACCGCGACCATGGCGATCAGGGCGGCGACGCCGATGAATACGCCCAGCATCGTCAAAGCCGAGCGCATCATGTTGCGCCAGATGGCCTGCATAGCGGCCGCCATGATCATCAGAGCGAAACCCCAAACGGTGCCGGCTTTTCTGGCGACAGCGGGCAAAGGCCGGGACGGCTGCGCAGCCGACAACGGTTCGCCCGGCGCCGCCGCTTCCAGTGTCGGGGCAACTTTGACCGGCTTCGAATTTCGCACGTCCGAAATGATTTGCCCATCGCGCATGGTCAAGGTCCGGTCGGTGTAGGCGGCGATGTCGGGTTCATGGGTGACGACGATAATGGTGACGCCGCGCTCCTTGTTGAGCCGCGTCAGCGTCTCCATGATCTCGTGCGAGTTGCGCGTATCGAGGTTGCCGGTCGGTTCGTCGGCAAGGAGCAGGCCGGGCGCGTTGATCAGGGCGCGCGCGATCGCGACGCGCTGCTGCTGCCCGCCCGAGAGCTGTCCGGGCGTGTTGCGCTCGCGATCGCTTAAGCCCAGCAATTTGAGCGAAGCGCGCGCCCGCTCAACGCGCGAGGCGGCGCCGGCGGGTCCCGAGGTAGCGTAGAAAAGCGGCAGTGCGACGTTTTCCAGCGCGCTGGTCCGCGACAAGAGATTGAAGCTTTGAAAAACAAAGCCGAGCCGCTCGCTGCGCAGCCGCGCCCGTTCCGGCTCTTCGAGTCCGGCAACGTCTACACCATCGAAATAATACTTGCCGCTGCTCGGACGATCGAGACAACCTAGCACAGACATTAATGTCGACTTGCCCGAGCCGGATGAGCCCATGATGGCGACGAATTCACCGCCTTGGACGGTGAGGTTGACGTCCTGCAATGCGTGCACGTCCACATCGCCAACATGATAAGTTCGTGTGACGTGTTCGATCCTGATGATCGGCACCGCCATGGTCTGCCCGTTGGCCATCGGCTGTGTCACAATTGCAGGCGCGGCGCTGCCGCCTTGACGCTGGTTGCGCGACGCTCTGCGGTGATGACCTGGTCACCGGCTATCACGTCGCCGGCCACGATTTCAGTATAGGTGTCATCGTCAAGGCCGGCGGTTACCGCCACCTGCTCCGGCCTGCCATCGCGCAGCACCCATACAGCGGCCCTTGCCGCAGTTTTGGTTCCAGGAGACGTGCCGCCGCGCCGCGTCGTCGCTCCGCCGGCGCTTGCCGGCAGATAACGCAGCGCCTGGCTTGGCACGCGCAGGACATCGCGCCTTTCGTCGATGACGATTCGGTTGGCCGCCGTCATGCCCGGTTTGAGCGTGAGATCCGGATTAGAGACGCTGACGACCACGTCATACGTCACCACGTTCTGCACGGTTTGCGGCGATTGGCGCACTTGGGTCACCGTGCCCTCGAAGGTGTGTCTGGGGAACGCATCGACGGTGAAGTTGGCCTTATTCCCCACCTTGATGCCGCCGATGTCGCTTTCGCTTACGTTGGTATCGACCTGCATCTTGGTAAGGTCGGCCGCGATCAGGAATAGAGTCGGTGTCTGGAAGCTCGCGGCGACCGTCTGGCCAACGGTGACGTTGCGCGACACCACGGTGCCGTCGACCGGTGACAGGATATCGGTGTAGCCGAGATTGACCTGTGCCGCGTCGAGTTGCGCCTGACGCTGGAGAATGGCGGCCTCGTCGACGCCAATCTGGGCTTGCGCCTGATCGAGCACATTTTTGGCAAGGTCGAGTGTGTCCTTCGACACGGCATTGGTCTGCGCCAGCCGGCTGCTACGGTCGTAGTTAAGCCGGGCGTAGGTGAAGCTGGCCTTGTCCTTTTCAAGTTGCGCCTTCGCCTGCGTCAGATTGGCGGCATTCTGATCGACGACGCTCTGATACGGACGCGGGTCGATCTTGGCGCAAACCTGACCCTTGGAGACCTTCGTATTATAGTCGCAATTAATGTCCTGGATAACGCCGGAAACATAAGACCCGACGATGATCGTGAGCACCGGGTTTACCGTACCGGTGGCGGTCACCGTGCGTGTGACAGTGCCGAGGGCGACCGGCGCTGTGCTGTAGTTGACAGTTCCATCGGCGCTTGAAAGCCACCAGACGGCGCCGGCAACGACGAGAAGGGCGACGACCGCCAAGCCGCCGATAGGCCATAGCCGCCAAAGCCGTGACGAAGCGGCGGGCAAGACAGGTGATTTTGGCACAAGGACGACAGGCGCGGGCTGCTCAATGCGCGCCGCGCCGATTCCCACCGGTTTGCTCATATTGCCAACTCCACGTGCCCCCGGTGACAGGAAAGCTAGCGGATGAAGGCAGCGCGGCCTTTGATGCGCGTCAATTCCCGGAAATTGAATAAGACGGCCTGGGCTTGCTCAGGCAAGAAAGCGGGCCGGTCACGGATCCAGCTCGGTGTCCCAATAGAGATAATCCAGCCAGCTATCGTGCAGATAGTTCGGCGGGAACAGCCGGCCATTGCGATGCAGGTGATGCACCGTCGGCTGAAAAGGCATCTGCGCCGGATACATGCGCGCTTCCTGCATGGTCAGGCTTCCCTTGCGCAGATTGCACGGCGAGCAGGCGGCCAGCACATTGTCCCACGTCGTATGGCCGCCGCGCGAGCGCGGGATCAGGTGGTCGAAGGTCAGTTCGCTGCGCTCGCCGCAATACTGGCAGCAGAAGCGGTCGCGCAGGAAGACGTTGAAGCGGGTGAAGGCCGGATGCGTCGACGGCTTCACATAGGTCTTGAGCGACACCACGCTCGGCAGCTTCATCTCGAAAC
>CAITJJ010000190.1 GCA_903892675.1 uncultured Hyphomicrobiales bacterium
AGCAAATTGCGCGCGGTCATTAGCGTCAGCGATCGAACCGGGGCGCAGGCCGTCGCCGAGTGAGAACGATACGTCGTATTTGCGCATGATGTCGCAGATCTCGTCGAAGCGCTCGTAGAGGAAGCTCTCCTTGTGCCGCGACAGGCACCACTTCGCCATGATCGAGCCGCCGCGCGAGACGATGCCGGTGACGCGGTTCGCGGTGAGCGGCACGTAAGCCAGCCGTACGCCGGCGTGAATGGTGAAATAATCGACGCCCTGTTCGCACTGCTCGATCAGCGTGTCCTGGTAGCATTCCCAGTCGAGCTTGACCGGATCGCCATTGACCTTCTCCAGCGCCTGATAAATGGGAACGGTTCCGATCGGCACCGGCGAGTTGCGCAAAATCCATTCGCGCGTGTTGTGGATGTTGCGCCCGGTCGAGAGGTCCATGACCGTGTCGGCGCCCCAGCGGATTGCCCACACCATCTTCTCGATTTCTTCCTCGACCGACGACGACACGGCGCTGTTGCCGATATTGGCGTTGATCTTCACGAGGAAATTGCGGCCGATGATCATCGGCTCGAGTTCGGCGTGGTTGATATTGCACGGGATGATGGCGCGGCCGCGCGCGATTTCCGAGCGCACGAATTCCGGCGTGATGAAAGCGGGCACCGCGCCGCCGAACTGCTCGCCATCGGCAAGCGCAGCCTCGGCGCGATCGAGCATCTTCTTGCGGCCGAGATTCTCGCGCTCGGCGACGTAGATCATTTCTTTCGTAATGATGCCGGCCTTGGCGAATTCGTATTGCGTCACCGGCGCATTGGCGACGGCGCGGAACGGCTTCGGCGTGTTCGGGAAGTTGCGGGCGAGATGCTTGCCGGTGACGTTGCCGTTGTCGACGGGCTGGATCGGCCGGCCGTCGTATTCCTCGACGCCGCCGCGCGCCTTGACCCATTCGATGCGCGGGCGGGCGAGGCCCTTTTCGACGTCGATGGTGACGTTCGGATCGGTGTAGGGCCCGGTCGTGTCATAGACCGGCAGCGGCGCTTCGCCGGAGGATTCATGCAGCGAGATTTCGCGGACCGGCACGCGCAGATCGGGCGCGCTGTCGGGCGAGGCATAGACCTTGCGGGAGGCGGCGAGCGGCCCGGTGGTGACATTGGGCGTGACCAGATCGGCGGCGGTGATCGGCTTGTTCATTGTATGCTCCCTGGAATCCATGCGCGCAAAATCGTCGAACGAATGCGGAATCAGCACGGCTGGGGGGCAAACAAGTCCCTGTCCCTTCGCCGGCATGACCCGGATCAGGTTCAAAGGGTTTTTCTCAGCCCGCCAAAAGCGAAGGCGGGCACCCCTCGGAACGGGGCTAATCTATGCCTCATGGCGGGGGAGTCAATGTCGCCTTCCTTGTCGTCCCCGCCATAGGCGGAGCGAAGCGACGCCGTCCTACGGACGGCTATGGGGACGACAGCAAACAACTACATCCGCGGCAGTTCCGTCACGGTGACCCTCGCGGTTCCCTCGGCTTCCGCGATCACGCGCAGAGTGGTGCTGTCGAAGGCGATGCCGGTCAGCCGCAAATTGTTGATCGCCGCCTCGACCTCGACGCCGTCTTTCGCCTGACGGAAGTCATTTAGCGCGACGCCGATCTTGGCCTTGGCGTCGTTGAGAAACGGCTTGAGATCGATCACCGCCTTCTCGGCGAGCGCCTGCTGCAAATAGGGCATGGCGGCGCGGGCTGCGGTGCCGAGAAGTCCGAAGGCGGCTTCCGATTCAACCGCGAGCGAAATATCGGTGAGGCTCAGGATCTGCGTGCCCGGATCGAGTTTGGGCTTTCCCCAGATATTGATGCTGGCTTCGGCGCCGAAGCCGAACCAGCTCTTGCGCTCATGCGCCTTGACCTTGAGTGCGATCAGCAGCCGGTCGCCGGATGCCGCGAGCGTTGCGCTGCGCACCTCGACCTCGACCTCGACCGGCGCATCGGTGCCTTCGGGGAAGCGTTTGCCCTTGAGCTGGACGTCGAGCAGCTTGTTCAATTCGGTGAACGGCACGTCGATCGGCAGGCCGATGGAAAGTTTGCCGTTGTCCATCGGCGGCACCAGATCGAGCGTCGCCGGGAACGGGCAATCGGGCTTGCTCTCCTTCGGCGTGATGCGGGTATCGGCCTGGATGCCGACGGCCAAAGTGACGTTGCGCGCGTCGATCTGCGGCTGCGCCGCGGCGGCGCGCACCGGGCGCATTTCCAGCCAGAGCTGCGGCAGGCCGGTCGTGCCGCCGCCGAGCCGTATAGACCGGCACATCTTGGTCCATTGCTCGCGCGCCGCGCGTTCGAGCGAGGGGTCGTTGCGCAGCCGGTTCTCCAGCGCGGCGACCTGTTCGTTGACGGCGCGCTCGATCAACGGTCTCGCCTCGCTCGCCATGTTGATCCTGATGCCGGCGACCTGCGCGGAGCTGTCGGACACGGCTACTTGCGCGGCGAGATTCGGCTGCAGCCGCCAGTTCGCGGTGACCGAAGGCCGCGCGCGCACGGTGACCTGGCTGCGCAGTTCGACATTCTGATCGAGCACCTTGCCGGTGATGCCGCCGACCGCCTTGCCGAGATCCTTGCCGAGCGCGCCGTCGAGCAGGCCGGCAATGCCGCCCACCGCGCCGCCGGTCAGGTTGCCGGCCTGCGACGCCAGTTGGCCGGTGATTTTCAGCGAGCCGTTGAGCTGGGTCAGCACCGTCATCTCGCCGGCGCGGCCGTTCACCGCCATGTTGCCGCGGGTGATGGTCATGCCGATGTCGGCCTTGGAGAGAATGCTGCTGACCGGGTTGCCGCCCTTGCCGGCCATGGTGCGCGGGGTGGAAGCTTCGAGGCTGTGCTGGATGGCCGCCAGCGCCACGGCGACCGGCGCGATCACATAGGAGGCGCGGGTCAGCGGCTGGAGCGGCGGCAGCGGTTCGAGCTTGGCGACGATCTGGGCAGCCGGCGTGGCGCCGGGGAAAAAGCGGTCGAGCGCCCATAATGTGGCGGCGAAGAAGACGCCGACGACGATGATCGCCAGGCTGGCCAGGCGAAAGCCGCGCGAGCGGCCTAACAGGCGCAATGGCGCGGTGAGGTAATAAATGATGTCGTCGACAATTCCGCTCATCCGACCCCCCGCCCGATTCGCCGGCGGGGTAATGTTAGGCGGCTTGGCCGGGGCGCGCCAGCGCGCGACCCGGCGTCAGATCAAGGCTCGACCGGCGCGATGGCGTTCGGCTTGGCGTTCATTTCCAGTTCGGGAATGAGCGCCTTCGGCTTGCGCAGCCGCACATAGAGCTGCACGACAATCAGCATTACCGCCAGGAAGATGAAAAAGGCGCTGATCGGGTGGTTCCTGATATCGATGAAGACCAGCGAGTCGCCGCGCGAGATCAGCATGGCGCGGCGGAAGTTCTCCTCGAAGCGCGGTCCCAGCACGAAGCCGAGCAGGATCGGCGCCGGGTGGAAGTCGAGCAGCAGCAGCATATAGCCGATCAGGCCGATGACGATGGTTTCGCCGACCTGGAACATGTCGTTGCCGGTCGAATAGACGCCGATGCAGACAAAGAACAGCGCGCTCGGGTAGAGATACTTGTACGGAATGGCGAGGAGCTTCACCCAGATGCCGATCATCGGCACGTTGAGCACGACCAGCATGATGTTGCCGATCCAGAAGCTCGCCACCAGGCCCCAGAAAATATCCGGATGCTCTGAGATGAGCTGCGGCCCGGGCACGATGCCCTGGATCATCAGCGCGCCGAGGATCAAGGCCATCACCGCGTCGCCGGGAATGCCGAGGCTCATGGTCGGGATGAAGTCGCCCTGCACCGAGGAATGCGTCGAGGCTTCCGGGCAGGCGACGCCTTCGATCATGCCGGTGCCGAACAATTCCGGCGTCTTGGAGATCTTCTTTTCGGCGGCATAGGAGATGAACGAGGCGATGGTCGGTCCGGTGCCGGGAATGAGCGCACACAGGCTGCCGATGATGGTGCCGCGGAACATGGCGCCCCACGAGCGGCGCAGTTCGTCCTTGGTCGGCCGCAGGTCCTTGAACGTGACCTTGGTGTATTTGGTGTCGACTTCGGACAGCTGATTGACGCTCTTCATGAACTCGGCGATGCCGAACAGGCCGAGCGCCAGAGCGACGATCTCGACACCGTCGAACAAATTGGGAATGCCGAAGGTGAAACGCGGCGTGCCGGTCTCGATGTCGGAGCCGACGATGCCGATCAGCAGGCCGCATACCGTCATGGCGACACCTTTAAGCGGCGAGCCGCGCGCGAGCGTCGAGCCGGCGAGCAGACCGAGCAGCATCAGCGAACAGATTTCAGCCGGGCCGAACTTCAGCGCCACGGTGACCAGCACCGGCGCGAGAAAGATCATTTCGGTGATGCCCCATGACGCGCCGACGAAAGACGAGATCACGGTGATGCCCAATGCCGCGCCGCCGCGGCCCTGCTTGGTCAGCGGGAAGCCGTCGAGACAGGTCACAGCGTGCGGCGGATGACACGGCAGGTTCAGAAGGATCGAGCAGATTGCGCCGCCATACTGCGCGCCGTAGAACACGCCGGACAGCATCAGGATGGCGCCGACCGGCGGAATGCCGAAGGTCAGCGGCAACAGGATCGAGATGGTGGCGAGCGGGCCCATGCCCGGCAGCACGCCGACCATATTGCCGACCAGGACGCCAATGAAACACCACATCAGGTTATGCGGCTCCAGCGCGACACCGAAGCCGAACCAGAGATCAGTGAGCGCGGTCGTAACCATTAAAAGCCCCAGCGGAAAATCGGAAAGGGAAGGTGCAGCACCAGCGAGAACAGAGCGCAGCCGGGTATGGTGATGGCGAAACCGAGCAACACCGAGCCGAGCAGGGTCGAGGTGCGGTCACCCAGCGCCGAGACGAAGACGCACATGAAGGTGGCCGGCGCCATGCCGAAGTAATGGCCGAAGATGATGAACAGCACCGGGCCGGCGATGATGCAGAACCAGCCGCGCCATTCCTTCTGCCGCGGCAGAATGTGCTCGTCCTCGCCAAGCGGCGTGACCAGCGCGGTGCCGAAAATCAGCACGCCAATGAAGGTGAGCACGACGCCAAGCATCAACGGGAACATGCCCGGACCCATATGGGTCAAACTGCCGACATCGTAGGTGCCGGAATCGAATGCCACACCGGCGCCGAGCAAGGTCATCAACCCGCCGGCATAGAAATCGCGTTTATGGAACAGTGTTTGAAACAACGGCGCGGCCTCCCAAAGGCATTTGCCGTTTCCTTAGACTACTCGGGCCCCGCTGCTGTGTTACAAATCCGTAATGATGTGTTGATGTGAAATTTATACTCGCCAGGCGGTGCGGCGTTAAAAACAGAAGGTGGGGAATGAAGGCCATTCAAATCGCGGCATCCGGCGGACCCGAAGTGCTCGACTATGTCGATGCACCGACGCCGTCACCCGGCGATGGCGAGGTATTGGTGCGCGCGCGGACAATCGGCGTCGGCAAGCCTGATGTCTTGTTTCGCACCGGCGCCTATCGCTGGCGGCCGCCATTGCCGGCGACTCCCGGCGCGGAAATGTCGGGGGTTATTGAAGCGCTCGGGCGCGGCGTCGACGGCTTGCGCATCGGCGAGCGTGTTCTGGTGTATCGCTTCGCCGGCGGCTGCTACGCGGAAAAAGTCGTGGCGGCTGCAAGCGAGGTGACAGCGCTGCCCGACAACGTCGATCTCGACGACGCCGTCAGCATTCCGAATTACCAGGTTGCTTACGCGCTGCTCAACGAGGCGGCGCGCGGAATCGACGCGAAGACGGTTTATGTGAACGGCGCCGCCGGCGGCATCGGCTCGGCGATCATCCAGCTTTGCCGGTTGAACGGCGTTGCCATCATCGCCGGCGCCTCGTCGGATGAGAAGTGCGCCTTCGCGCAGGCGCAAGGCGCGGACCATACGATCAATTATGCGCGCGAAAACGCTGTTGCGCGTGTCCTCGAATTAACAGGCGGGCGCGGCGCTGACCTGATCCTCGATCACATTGTCGGCAAGGATTTCACCGGCAACCTCGATATGCTGGCGCCGCTGGGACTGATCGTGTCGTTCAATGCGCTTGGCGGCCTGCCGGAAAAGGAATTGTTCAAGGA
This sequence comes from uncultured Hyphomicrobiales bacterium, assembly GCA_903892675.1. Lineage (GTDB taxonomy): Bacteria > Pseudomonadota > Alphaproteobacteria > Rhizobiales > Xanthobacteraceae > Pseudolabrys. The sequence goes on from CAITJJ010000190.1 coordinate 6,119, forward strand.
AATGCGCGCGCATCTGCCGCGCAGCCCGGCGGTGCGCTGTTTCACCATGCACAGTTTCGATCACGATCCCGTCGCGCGGCGGCGCGTGGCGCAGGAGACGCTCGCTTTGTTCGCCGCCGGCAAGGTCAAGCCGCCGGTGTTCGCGCGGCTGACACTGGGCGAGGCGCGGCGCGCGCATGAAATGCTCGACGCGCGTGAGGTGCTGGGGAAGCTGATTCTGAAACCTTAGCCCTGCCTGCCCATCCGGTGCAGCTTGAGCACCTTGTAGACAATGTCGCTGGCCGGCGTCGGTACGCCTAGTTCGCGACCCAGGTCGCGCACCTTGCCGGCGAGCCAGTCCAGCTCCAGGCGGTTGCCGCGTTCCAGATCGTGCGCCATCGACGCCTTCATGCCGGGCTCGACCTTGGTGGCGATGAAAGCCAGCCGCTCGTCGATATAGGCCTTGTCGAGCGCGACACCCTTGGCGCGGCCGACGGCGAAGGCTTCGTTCATCAGATCGAGGAAAAAGGCTCGCGTTTCCGGATCGGCGGCGATCGGCCCGATGCTGGAGCGGAACGTCGCGGTCGCGCCGGCCATGGCGGAGAGGAAAATGAATTTCTCCCAGCGCTCGCGTTCGATGTCTGCGGACAGATCGATGTCGAGCTTGGCCGCCTGCCCCGCGGCGACAAAGGCGTCGAGCGCTGGGTCCGGCTTCTTGTCGGCTCTGCCGAACCGAATTTTGGCGAAGGCGCTGGTGTGCCTGATGACGCCGGGCGAGCCGATGACGGTGGCGATATAGGTGACGCCGCCGACGGTCGTGTCGGCGCCCAGGATCGGCGCGACGCGCTCGACGCTGTCGACGCCGTTTTGCAAAGTGATAACGCGCGTGTCCGGCCCGACCAGCGGTCGCGTCAGTTCGGCGGCTTTTTCCGTGTCCCATAATTTGACCGCGAACAACACGATGTCGACCGGACCGATCGATGCCGGATCGTCGGTGACATTCGGCTTCGGCAAATGCAGATCGCCGTGCACGCTTTCGATTGTCAGCCCGTTCTTCCTGATCGCTGCGAGATTACCTCCGCGCGCGATGAAGAAAATATCGTGCCCGGCCGCCGCCATGCGCGCGCCGAAATAACCGCCGACGGCACCCGCCGCCATTGCCGCGATACGCATGCGTTCAATCCTTGCGATGAGTTCGATAGGTATCGGGAGAAGCGAAAAACGTCGCTTTGTATATTATGCCATGCCGCCATGATGCAATGAGCATCAAGCGCGTATGATTATACATCAACCAAATCAATGAATGAATGTCGAATCGTTTATAGTGAAGGCTCCTTCTCGTTTCAATACGACAGAAAGGCACGCCGCATGAATGTCATCGTGTTTGCATCACGTAAAGGCGGCACCGGCAAAAGCACGCTCGCCGCCCATCTCGCGTCGTACTGTTTCAAGGCATCCGGGTCGTGTCTCCTGATCGACGCAGATACGCAAGGGTCGTTGACGCTGTGGCATCATATGCGCGGCAACGATGCGTTGATCCTGAAGAACGGCACCGTCGGTCTCAACGACACCATCGAGGAAGCGCGCAAGGACGGTGTCGAATGGGTGTTCATCGATACGCCGCCTTTGATGTCGGACGAAATCAGCGAGGCGATCTCGCACGCCACCTTGATCGTCATCCCGACGCGGCCGGCGATTTTCGATCTCAACGCGGTCAAGGAAACCATCGACGTCGCGACTTTGGCGCAAAGGCCTTACGCGGTGGTGCTGAACGGCGTTCCGCCACGCCGCCTCGGCACCGAGTCGCCGATGGCGGCGTTCGCGCGGCGCAGTTTCGCCGCGCTCGGTGCGCCGGTCTGGTCCGGGCAGATCACACATCGGACCAATCTGGCGATGTCGCTCAACGACGGCGGCACGATCGATGACGGCGGCATGGAACAGAAGCTGGCGGCGGAAGAGATTGCCGGATTGTGGCGAGCGATCGAAAATTCGGTCGATGCCATCCACGGCGCCTATGCCGGCGCGGTCATGCATCAGAAAGCGGCAGCCTGACGCGTTTCGTTCTCTCCGCTAAGGCGAGAGAGATGCGGGGAAAGAAAAAAGGACGGCCGGTTCGGATTTCTAGTAAAGCCCGGACTGGCTGACAATTGCCCAGGTCGAAACGATCGAACGCGGCGCAATGCTTGCCGCCGCGTAAGACGACGACATTGGCGGCTCCGCCCGTGCGGCCTCGTGGCCTTGCGCCGGGACGCGGGCCTGCGTGGTTTGCGGCATCACGACGACCTTGGCGCCGACCTGTACGCGATTGTACAAATCCATGATGTCTTCGTTGGTCAGGCGGATGCAGCCACTCGACACGGTCTTGCCGATAGTAGTCGGATCGTTGGTGCCGTGAATGCGGTATTCGCTGGTGCCGAGATAGAGCGCGCGCGCGCCGAGCGGATTGCCGGGGCCGCCCATGGTCATGCGTGGCAGATAAGGCTGGCGCGCGATCATCTCGGCGGGCGGATACCAATCCGGCCACTCGGCCTTTTTCGCTATCGGCTGGACGCCGGCCCAGGTGAAGCCTTCGCGGCCGACGCCGATGCCGTAGCGCATGGCCTGGCCATTGCCGAGCACGAGATAGAGATATGTGTTGCTGGTATCGACGATCAGCGTGCCGGGCGTCTCGCGCGTGGCATAGCTGACGATCTGGCGCTGCAGACGCGGGTCCATTTGCGCGTCGGGCGCCTGCTCCTCCGCCTGATACTGTGCCGCGTAGGGCTGGCCGTAGGTCTGGCTTTGCGCGGCGCCGCACGACAATGCGGCGGCGGCAATCAGCGCGGCGACGGAAACGGCGGCTTTGAATTGTGGCATCGTACCCTCCGATGACTTTGTTTCGTCATCATTCGGCAGGGCAACCGTTAGGCGGGTTCAATGGTTCCGGTCACGGCCCGCTCATATGTTTGCGAGCGCGTGGAACCAATGCGGCGGGGCCTTTTAGCCGCGGGTCATGCCTTGCTTTGATGCCAGCCGACTGTTGCCTCCGGCACGCTGTCGATCGAGGTGAAATAGGGCTTGATGTCGAGGAGGGGCGTGCCGTCGAGGCAGTCGAGGCCGACGACGGACAATTTATTGCCGTCGATACGCAAGAGCCTGACCACGCTCATGGCGATCGGATTGGGTCTTGCCGGCGAGCGCAGCGAAAAGGTGCCGCGCTGGACGCCGTAATGGCCGGGCACCTGGCGCACAAGGTTCCGTGGCGCCTTGTCCATCCAATAGAGCAGCACGAGGTGGGAGCAGGTCTCGACCTCCTTGAGCCCCGGCACATAGCGCGCGTCGAGTTCGACGGTGCAGACGGCGTCGGAGCCGGCCGGGTTCTTCGGGCAGGATTTGCGGTCGGTCCAGGGCGTGCGGATGCGGCCGATAAAATAGACCCCGGCGTCGGGCTGGGCGGGCAGGTCGACGGTGACTTCGCCTGGGCGGATGGCGAAATCGGGCTTGCTGGGCATCGGCATTTCCTCGCTGTCATTCCGGGGCGCGCTTTTGCGCGAACCCGGAATCCAGGGCCGCATTGGATGACATTCCCTTTTGCCCCTGGATTCCGGGCCCGTCCACCTTCGCCCGTTGGGCTCAGGCGGCCGTCCCGGAATGACAGCGTAAAACTTGCGAACCTCTTGTTAAACGTATAAAGATATCCTTATATGGTGGGAACCCGCCCATATCGCCGGGACTTGCCAAACGCCTTTAAAAGCCAGCCAAGGTCATATGAGCAGCAACGCCCAACTCGGTTTCGATGCCCTCAATGCCACCCTCAAGGCGGCCGGCGAGGAAACGCGCTTGCGCGTGCTGGCCTTGCTGGCGGAAGCCGAACTGACCGTCTCGGATTTGACCGACATCCTGCGCCAGTCGCAGCCGCGCATTTCGCGCCACCTCAAGCTTCTGGTCGAGGCCGGGCTGATCGAGCGCTTCCGCGAGGGTACCTGGGCTTTCTTCCGTCTCGCCGAGCATGGCGGCGGCGCCGAAGTGGCGCGCGCGCTGCTCGATCATCTCAATCCGTCCGACCAGACCATTGCCCGCGACCGCGAGCGTCTCGTCTCGGTGCGCGAGGCCCGCGCACTCGCGGCACAAACCTATTTCCGCGAACACGCCGCTGAGTGGGACCGCATCCGCAAGCTGCACGTCGCCGACGAGGCGGTGGAGAGCGCGATCCGCGCTGCGCTTTCCGACAAGCCGTTCCGTTCGCTCTTGGATCTCGGCACCGGCACCGGCCGCATGCTCGAATTGTTCGGGCCGGAGATCGAACGCGGCCTCGGCCTCGATCTGTCGCTCGACATGCTGCTGTTGGCGCGCGACCGGCTGGAGCGCGCCGGCCTGAAAAACTGCAGCGTGCGGCAAGGTGACCTTTACGATCTGCCGCTCGGCAACGACACATTCGATGTCATCATCCTGCATCAGGTGCTGCACTTCCTCGACGACGGCGGCCGCGCCATTCGCGAGGCGGCGCGCGTACTGCGCCCCGGCGGGCGCCTGCTGGTCGTCGATTTCGCCCCGCACGAACAGGAATTCCTGCGCGAGCAGTTCGCGCATCGCCGCCTCGGCTTCACGCCGGAGACGGTGTCGCAATGGATCGTGCAGTCCGGCCTCGAGCCGGTCATGCACAAGAGCTTGCGGCCAGAGCCGGGCAGCGAAGGCAAGATCGCGGTGTCGCTGTGGCTGGCGCGCGACGGCCGCGCGCTGATGGCGACAACGCAACGGCGCGAGGTGGCGTGATGATCAGCGCGCTTCGTCCCAGCCGCTTCATGCCCGCGGGTCATAACCGCATCGGCGTTTCGTTCGAATTCTTCCCGCCCAAGGACGAGGCGATGGAGAAGACGTTGTGGGAGTCGGTCGAGCGTCTGGCGCCTTTGGCGCCGAACTTCGTTTCCGTTACCTATGGCGCGGGCGGCTCGACGCGCGAGCGCACGCATGCCACCGTCAAGCGCATCCTCACCGAGACGGCGCTGACACCGGCGGCGCATCTGACCTGCGTCGACGCGACGCGCGACGAGATCGACGCGATCGTGCGGCAGTATCACGACGCCGGCGTGCGCCACATCGTGGCTTTGCGCGGCGATCCCGTATCGGGCGCCGGCGCGCACTATCAGCCGTCGCCGGGCGGCTATGAAAACGCCGCCGATCTGGTTGGTGGCATCAAGCGCACGCATGCCGACTTTGAAGTGTCGGTGTCGGCCTATCCGGAACGGCATCCCGATTCAAAAACCGTCGAAGCCGACATCGACATGCTCAAGGCAAAGGTCGACGCCGGCGCGACGCGGGCGATCACGCAGTTTTTCTTCGAGAACGATCTGTACTTCCGCTATCTCGACCGCGTGCGCGCGCGTGGCATCGACATCCCGATCGTGCCGGGCCTGCTGCCGGTGCAGAATTTCAAGTCGGCGGTGAATTTCGCCGCGCGCGCCGGCGCCTCGGTGCCGGCTTGGCTCGCCGAACGCTTCGCCGGGCTCGACCACGATCCGGCAACACGGAAGTTGATCGCCGCCGCGGTCGCCGCCGAACAGGCGATCGATCTCTTGGATCGCGGCGTCACCAGTTTTCATTTTTACACGATGAACCGCGCAGATCTCGTCTACGCGATCTGCCATCTGCTGGGCTTGCGGCCGGCGGTGGAACAAGCCGCCTGAACGGAGTGATAGTTAAGTGACAGCGTCCTCGACCAATACCCGCGCCCGTTTCCTCGCCGCCATGCGCGAGCGTATTCTCGTGCTCGACGGCGCGATGGGCACGATGATCCAGGGGCTCAAGCTCGACGAGGACGGCTATCGCGGCGCGCGCTTCGACGCCTGGAACCGCGAAGTGCGCGGCAACAACGATCTGCTCAATCTGAGCCGCCCGCGCTCGATCCGCGACATTCACTATGCCTACTTCAAGGCCGGCGCCGACATCGTCTCGACCAACACGTTTTCCTCGACGACGATCGCGCAGGCCGACTACGGCATGGAAGACATCGCCTATGAGCTGAATCTCGCGGGCGCGCGGCTGGCGCGTGAAGCCGCCAAGGACGCCGAGGCCGAGGACGGTATCCCGCGATTCGTCGCCGGCGCTTTGGGTCCGACCAACCGCACCGCGTCGATTTCGCCGGACGTTTCCAATCCCGGCTTCCGCGCCATCACCTTCGATCAGCTGCGCACGGCTTACGCCGAGCAGATCAAGGGCCTGCTCGACGGCGGCGCCGACATGCTGCTGATCGAAACCATTTTCGATACGCTCAACGCCAAGGCGGCGATCTACGCCATTGCGGAAGCCTGCGATGCGCGCGGTATCGACGTGCCGGTGATGATTTCCGGCACTATCACCGACCGCTCGGGACGTTTGCTGTCGGGGCAGACGCCGGCGGCGTTCTGGAACGCCGTGCAGCATGCCAATCCGATCACCATCGGTCTCAACTGCGCGCTCGGCGCCACCGAAATGCGCGCGCATATCGAGGAACTCGGCCGCGTGGCCGATTCATATGTGTGCGCCTATCCGAATGCCGGCCTGCCCAACGAGTTCGGCTATTATGACGAGAGCCCGGACTACATGGCCGAGTTGCTCGGGGAATTCGCCAGCGCCGGATTGGTCAATGTCGTCGGCGGCTGCTGCGGTACCACGCCCGAGCATATCGCCGCGATCTCAAAGGCGGTCGCCGGCAAAAAACCGCGCACCATTCCGGCGATTGCGCCGATGCTGCGGCTATCCGGCCTCGAGCCGTTCACGCTGACGCCAGAGATACCGTTCGTGAATGTCGGCGAGCGTACCAACGTCACCGGCTCGGCCAAATTCCGCAAGCTGGTGACCGCCGGCGACTACAGCACCGCGCTCAGCATTGCGCGCGAGCAGGTCGAGAACGGCGCGCAGGTCATCGACGTCAACATGGACGAAGGCTTGCTCGACTCTGAAGCGGCGATGGTGACGTTCCTCAATTTGATCGCCGCCGAACCGGATATCGCCCGCGTGCCGGTGATGGTCGATTCATCGAAGTTCTCGGTGATCGAAGCCGGGCTGAAGTGCCTGCAAGGCAAGGCGGTGGTGAATTCGATTTCGATGAAGGAAGGCGAGGCGGCTTTCATTGAACATGCGAAAGTCGTGCGCCGGCATGGCGCCGCCGTCGTCGTCATGGCTTTCGACGAAAAGGGCCAGGCCGACACGTTTGAACGCAAGACCACGATCTGCGCGCGCGCCTACGATATTCTGGTGAACCATGTCGGCTTCCCGCCGCAGGACATTATTTTTGACCCAAACATCTTCGCCATCGCCACCGGCATGGAGGAGCACAACAATTACGGCGTCGATTTCATCGAAGCGACGCGCTGGATCAAGGCGAACCTGCCGCATGTGCATGTCTCGGGCGGTGTGTCGAACTTGTCGTTCTCGTTCCGCGGCAATGAGCGCGTGCGCGAGGCGATGCATTCGGTGTTCCTCTACCACGCGATTCATGCCGGCATGGATATGGGCATCGTCAATGCCGGGCAGATGGCAGTGTATGACGATCTCGACGCCGAATTGCGCGAGGCCTGCGAGGACGTCATCCTCAACAAGCGGTCCGATGCGTCGGAGCGCCTTCTGGCGCTCGCCGACAAATTCCGCGGCGCGGGCCAGGAGGCCAAACATGTCGATCTGGCCTGGCGCGACAAGCCGGTCGAGAAACGGCTGGCGCATGCCCTGGTGCACGGCATCACCGACTTCGTCGAGGCCGACACCGAGGAGGCGCGCCAGAAGCTGCCGCGCCCGCTCGATGTCATCGAAGGCCCGCTGATGGACGGCATGAATGTCGTCGGCGACCTGTTCGGCTCCGGCAAGATGTTCCTGCCGCAGGTGGTGAAATCGGCGCGCGTCATGAAGCAGGCGGTCGCCTACCTCATGCCGTTCATGGACAAGGAAAAGGCCGAGCGCCGCGCCGCCGGTGGCGCCGAGGAACGCTCAAGCAACGGCAAGATCGTCATGGCGACGGTCAAGGGCGACGTGCACGACATCGGCAAGAACATTGTCGGCGTCGTGCTCCAGTGCAACAATTACGAGGTCATCGACCTCGGCGTGATGGTGCCGGCGGCGAAGATTCTCGACGTCGCCCGCGCCGAGAAGGCCGACATTATTGGTCTGTCCGGCCTGATTACGCCGTCGCTCGACGAGATGTGCCACGTCGCCGCCGAGATGGAACGCCAGGGCCTCGACCTGCCGCTGATGATCGGCGGCGCGACGACGAGCCGCGTGCACACGGCGGTGAAGATCCATCCGAACTACCGGCGCGGCCAGGCGGTCTATGTCAACGACGCCAGCCGCGCGGTCGGCGTCGCGCAGGCCTTGATGTCGGCCGACAACAAGGCCGGTTACATTGCCGATCTGCGCGGCGAATACCGCAAGATCGCGGAAGCGCATGCCCGCGCGCAGGAAGACAAGGTGCGGCTGCCTTTGGCCGCCGCGCGCGCCAATGCCATGAAGCTGGACTGGTCGGGCGCTTACGTGCCGCCGAAGCCGAGCTTCATCGGCTCCGAAATGCTGGCCGATTATCCGATAGCCGATCTGGTCGACATCATCGACTGGACGCCGTTCTTCCAGACCTGGGAACTGAGCGGCAAGTTTCTCGCTATTCTCGACGACGCCAAAATGGGAGAGGCGGCGCGCAATCTTTACAACGATGCGCGCGCCATGCTCGACAAGATCGTCGCGGAGAAGTGGTTCAAGGCCAGCGCGGTGATGGGCTTCTGGCCGGCCAACAGCGTCGGCGACGACGTGCATGTCTATGCCGACGAGACGCGGGCAAAGCCGGTCGCGGTGCTGCATGGCTTGCGCCAGCAATTGTCGAAGCGCGAGGGCCGCTTCAACGAGTCGTTGTCGGATTTCGTCGCACCGCGCGACAGTGGCTTGAAGGATTACATCGGCGCCTTCACGGTGACGGCCGGCATCGGTGAGGACATCATCGCCGAGCGCTTCAAGCGGGCGAACGACGATTACTCGGCGATCATGGTGTCGGCTTTGGCCGACCGGCTGGCGGAAGCCTTCGCCGAGCGGCTGCACCAGAATGTGCGCAAGGAATTCTGGGGCTATGCGCCGGACGAGGAACTGTCCAATGACGATGTGATTTTGGAAAAGTATCGCGGCATCCGGCCGGCGCCCGGCTATCCGCTACAGCCCGATCACACCGAGAAGGGTGCTCTGTTCCAGTTGCTTGGCAGCGAGCGTATTGGCGTCAAGCTGACCGAAAGCTATGCGATGTGGCCGGGTGCGGCGGTGTGCGGGTTATATTTCAGCCACCCGCAGTCGCATTATTTCGGCGTCGGCAAGATCGAGCGCGATCAGGTCGAGGATTATGCGCGGCGCAAGGGGTGGAACGTTGCGGAAGCCGAACGCTGGCTGGCGCCGATTCTCAATTACGATCCGCGTCATGCGCCAAGCATCGCGGCGGCGTAGTTGCCCTCCCCGCCGCTCGCAAGCGCTCGCGGGGGAGACGAAAAATTGCGCGTCGCATTTTTAAATAAAAAACACCGGAGCGTCGCCGCGCCGGTGTTTCAATTTGTGCCGGGACAGTCGCCCGGAAAATTTAGAACGCTCCCAGCAGAACGGCGCCAACGAAAACGAACACGGCGCACACAGCCAGAACATCCAGTCGTCTCAAAGCAAGGTTCACGGCAGGGCCTCCCTTGTTGAGCTGGCGGTTTTTATCACATGCGGCAAAGCGGATTAATACCGGGACCAGTCGGATTTGAACGAAATGTGCGTGATCGCGCATGCGCGTCCGGCATGGCTGCGGAAACGCCGGCAACAGGGTGATCGCACGCCATAAACACGGGCGCCGTAAATAAAGGCGCGAATGGAACTGGAGCCGGGCGCTCATTCCGGCGAAAGCGGCGACTATGGCAGCCATTGGGGCCGCCCACGCTGCCCCTCAATTGTGCATTGCCAGCAAAACTGCATAAGCCCGGCGGCGGCAAACGACGGCCGCCGCGACAGGATGCGGCAGCATTGGCGGCTTGACGCGCTGGTGCGAAGTTTATACGGAACGGGTATTCGCCGACGTCGCCGCTGACGACACGACATGTTTCGCGTAAGGCAGAGCCCTCCGCACATTATCAGCGCCCCCTCAACGCCGTTCCCCGGGAGAACCCATGCGTCATTTTCGAGCGTCACTCTTTGCCCTCATCGGCTTGGTCGCGGCCATCGTCGCTCTCGCTCCGGCAGCGCCGGCATCGGCGCAAACACCCTGGCCGTCGCGGCCGGTGCGTTTCATCATCCCGCTCGGCCCCGGTTCCGGCGTCGACATCACCGCGCGCCTCGTCGCCGACAAGCTGTCGGCCAAATGGGGCCAGCCGGTCGTGGTCGAAAACAAGCCGGGCGGTGACGCCATTGTCGCGATCAACGCCGTCATCGGCGCGGCCGACGACCACATCCTCCTGTTCGCGCCGGCCTCGACCTTCACCGCGCATCCGCTGTTGCACGAAAAACTGCCGTACAAGCCCGACGATCTGGTGCCGATCGCGCGCGTCACCAACACCCTGATCGCGCTCGGCGTGCCGACCGAACTCGGCGTCTCGACCGTCAAGGAACTCGCCGCCAAGATCAAAGAGCAGCCCGGCAAACTGAATTACGCGTCGGTGACCGGCGCCAACGATCTTCTGTTCGCCGCGTTCCTCAAGACCGAGAACCTCGACATGGCGAAGGTGCCGTACAAGGACCCGGTGACCGCGATCAACGATCTCGCCGAAGGCCGCATCCAGTCCTTCGTCGGCGCTTATGCGATCATGCGTCCGCGCGTGCAGCAGGGCAAAGTGAAGGTCATCGCGCTGACCAACGCCGAGCACGCGGCGGCGCTCAACGATATCCCGACCGCGCGGGAAGCCGGCTTCAAGTCGCTCGAGCTTGACGGCCTGGTCGGCCTGCTCGGCCCCAAGGCGATGGCGGCGGCGGCGCGCGACAAGATCGCCGCCGACATCCGCGCCGTGGTCAGCGATCCGGAAATCAACAGCAAGCTCGCCGCCACCGGCCAGGTGGTCAATCCAGGCACGCCGGCCGAATTCGCCGCCGCGCTCAAGGATCAGAGCGACAAGGTCAACGACATTGGCAAGGTGCTCGGCATCAAGGCCGCGCAGTAAAACGCAACGCTCGTCAAAAAGAATCCGCCCCGGCACGTCCGGGGCGGATTTTTTTATCCGCCGATCTTTTTCATGATCGTGTCGGTCAGCCGGCGCGCCGCCGGCATGATGACAAATGCGGTCGCCGCCGCGATCGGCCAGGAAATCAGGTAGGCCTTGGCCCACTGAAGCAGAAAATCGGCGCGCAGGCCGAGATTGATGAAGGTGACCACCAGGGTCACCATGCACACCATCACCGCAGTCATGAGCGCGGCGAGAATAAACCTGGCCAGCAATTGCATCCCGTTCCCCGCGTTGCCGCGGCATGTGAGCCGAAACGGCGGCGGCAATCAAGGCTGAGGGAGCCGCGCGCCGGCTTTGGCAAGGATTTCTTATCCTTAACAAATTCCCTCATCTCAGCATTGATCCGCCGTTAAAGAAACTGCCGGCAATTTAGCCGGTATGAAGCTTCAAGGTCGCATCCTGCTGTTGGCCGGGCTGTGCGTGCTGCTGGCGTTGGCCGGCTGCGGGCGCAGCATGATGCTGCAAGGCGAGCGGCCGTCCTGGCGGCACCAGGCCGAGGCTCAATGCATGAAGTCGGGCGCGGTGAAGATCGGCGGTGGCGTCGTCGCCGCTAAGCCGATCGAAGGCCCCGGCATGTGCGGCGCCGATTTTCCGCTCAAGGTCGCGGCGCTCGGCGAAAGCACGCGCCTGAGTTATTCCGACGTGCCGCGGCCGCCGGGCGGCATCAGCAGCGGTTCGCAGCCGAACTGGCCGCCGGCACAGGCGCGCTATGCGCCACCGCCGGCGCAGCCTCCAGCGACGCCGATATCCGGCGCGCCGATGCGCTGGACGCCGGGCGCGCCGTCGATCGGCACACCGGATGTCACCGTGCCGAATGCGGCCGCGCCGGGCGGGCGGCCGGTAACGCTTTACGCGCCCGGCATCGCCATTCCCGACGATATTCCCGACGACGCCATTCTGCCGCAACGGGGCGGTGCGCCGCAGCGCATGCAACCGGCCGCCAACGCGCCGTCTTATGCGCCGCCGCAACAACAGCAACAGCGTGCGCTGCCGCCGCTCGGGCCGATGCGCGGCCCGCAAGTGACCGGCGCCATCCAGCCCGCCGCCGTGACGCCGGCGGCGACCTTGTCCTGTCCGATCGTCTCGGCGCTCGACCGCTGGGTGAATGAGGGCGTCCAGCCGGCGGCGTTTCGCTGGTTCGGCGCGCAGGTTGTCGAGATCAAACAGATCTCCGCCTATTCATGCCGGCAGATGAATGGCGCCGGCGGTCACGGCGTTTCCGAGCATGCCTTCGGCAATGCGCTCGATGTCGCCGGCTTTATCCTCGCCGACGGCCGCAAGATTTCGGTTCAACATGGCTGGCAGGGATCGCCGGAAGAGCAGGGCTTCCTGCACGACGTGCAATTGTCGGCCTGCGACATGTTCACCACCGTGCTGGCGCCCGGCTACAACGCCGCCCACTACAATCATATTCATGTCGATCTGATGCGCCGCGCCAGTGGCCGGCGGCCGTGCCGTCCCAACGCGATCCCGGGCGAAGTGGTCGCGGCGCGTGCGCGCGCGGTCTATGCCAGCAAGCACGGCCCGACCTATACCGGTTCGATCGGCAAGCCGACGCGTGCCGCCGCGAAGAAGCCGGTGGCGATACCGGAAGCGGTTCCCGGCGCCGACGGTCTCGACGATGATGAAGCCGACGATACGGTGACCGGTTCGATCGGCAAGCCGTCTGCGACACGCAATTCAGCGGTTCCCGGCGAGGACGGCGAATTCGACGACGATGACGAGGTCACCGGCTCGATTGGCGCGCCCGCGCAAACCGGCTGGCCGCGGCTGGCGCCACAAGCCATCGAGCCGCGCTACCGGCCGGACAATGCGTCGAATTATTGAGGCGTCCGGACTGGCGACGCAGCGTTAGAACACCGCGTCCAGCAGCATCGCCAGGAACAGGATCAATCCGGCGTCGCGGTTGGCGCGGAACAGTTTCAGGCAATGCGCGGGATCGTCGATGTCGATGGTGACGACCTGCCAGGCGAGATGAACGGCGAAGCCAAGAAGCCCGAGCATGAAGATCCACGAGCCGCCCGCCATCAGTCCGGCAATCCCGATCAGGACGACGGAGATGGCGTAGAACACGGTGAGCATCGCCGGGGTATTTCGTCCAAACAACAGCGCCGTCGACTTGATGCCGATCATCATGTCGTCCTCGCGGTCCTGATGCGCGTAGATGGTGTCGTAGCCGATCACCCAGGCGATCGAGCCGGCGTAGAGCACGAACGCGGCGGCATCGAGTTGGCCGAACGCGGCCGGCCAGCCCATCAGCGCGCCCCACGAAAAAGCGAGGCCGAGGAATATCTGCGGCCAGTAGGTGACGCGCTTCATGAACGGATAGATTGCGACGACCAGGAGCGACGCCAGTCCGGTCATGATTGTGTAGAGATTGAACTGCAGTAACACCGCCAGTCCGACCAGCGCCTGCGCGATCATGAAGATCGCGGCTTGCGTCGCGGTGACTTGTCCTGACGGAATCGGCCGCGACCGCGTGCGCTCGACCTTGCCGTCGAGATCGCGGTCGACGAGATCGTTCCAGGTGCAGCCGGCGCCGCGCATGGCGAAAGCGCCGATGAAAAACAAAACGATATGCGCGACACTCGGCAGGGCGCCGTCCGCCATGCCGGCCAGGCCAGCCGACCACCAGCACGGCATCAGCAACAGCCACGAGCCGATCGGCCGGTCGAGGCGGGCAAGCCGCAGATAGGGGCGAGCGATAGCGGGCGCGCGGCCGTCGACCCAGTTGCCGGTCGCATCGGCGACGCGTCCGGGGGTCTCGCTCATTTGCCGAGCGGGTTTCCGGTCAGCGTGTCAAACGTGCCGCGGCCGGTCTTGATGTTGGCGGAATCGGGGACGGGCGCGTTGAGCGCATCGCTCAGGCTCGGCGCCGGCGCTGCCCGCGGCGGACCGCTGGCGGCAACCTGGCAGACGCGCGTGCGAATATCTTCGGTTCTGACGTGCGCCTGCTTCATGCTGTCGAGGATTTGCGCCGGGATGCCGCAACTGGCGGCGTTTGCGGTGGCGTATTTGATCATCGTCATTTCAGCGCCGCTGAAGGCGTTGAACAGCCCGCACGCTTCCTTCGGCGACGGCTTTTGTTTGCGCTGGCCAGCCGCCTGGATAGCGCCGCCACGCTTTTCAACTTCCTTGCGCAGCTTGACGAATTGTTCGACGCACGGTGGCGCCTGTCGTTCGTCCGGCTTCGCCCACGGGTCCTGGCCCTGCTGTTGCATCGGCTGCTGCATCGGTTGTTGCATGGGCTGTTGTATCGGCGCCGCCTGTTGCGGCCACGGCGCCGCTGCGCCCTGCGCCGGTGCGGCTTGTGGCGGCTGTGCCTGCGGCCACGGCGCTTGCGCCGCGGCGGGGCCGGCGGCCAATCCAGCCATGCTTGCGGCCATGACGATGGTCCAGCCGAGCTTCATGAACAGTTCCTTTTCAGGGCCCGGCTTTTTTCAAGCCGGCCGGCCGACGGATCGCTTATAACAACCTCCCGAATGCGTCGGGAAGGCGGCAAACCGCGCTAAAACGACGCCCGCGACCCAGGCCGCAAGGTATCATGACTCGCTACGATTTCCGCACCCCGCGCATATACCTCGATTTTGCCCTGCGCGCCGGGGTCGATGTTCCGCTCGACCGCGACCAAGCCAATTACCTGCTGAACGTGTTGCGGCTCGCGCAGGGCGATCCGGTGCTGCTGTTCAATGGCCGCGACGGCGAGTGGCGGGCGACCCTTGCAGGTACAGGAAAAAGGTCGCTGGCCGCCAAAGTGAGCGAACGCCTGCGCGAGCAGCCGCGCCCGGCCGATCTGCACTTCCTGTTTGCGCCGCTTAAACACGCGCGGCTCGATTACATGGTGCAAAAGGCGGTCGAACTCGGCGTCACGCGGCTGCAACCGGTAATGACCCGGCACACGCAGGTCGCGCGGCTCAATCTGGAGCGGATGCGCGCCAATGCGATCGAGGCGGCCCAGCAATGCGGCGTCCTGGCCTTGCCCGAGGTCGCCGAGCCGGTGCCGTTCAAGGCGATCGCTGGCGGCGCCGATCCCGATCGTCTGCTGATTTTTTGTGACGAGGACGCCGAGGCGCGGGACCCCGTCGCGGCGCTGGCCGCCGCGCGGCCGGAACCGAGCGGATTGCTGCCCGCCGATGCGGCTGGCGCGCCGCTGGCGATGGGCGTGCTGATCGGACCGGAAGGCGGCTTTGCCGAGGACGAGCGCGCGGCGCTATTGCAACGGCCGAATGTGGTGCGGATTTCGCTCGGGCCGCGTATCCTGCGCGCCGATACGGCGGCGGTTGCGGCGCTGACTTTGGTGCAGGCGGTTCTCGGCGACTGGCGATAACCCCGGTCGCGACGCGGCTGCCGGCACCGGGCCGGCAGGCAACGGCAGGTTTCGAATCTGTGATCAACTTGCCGCTGCGGCGAAAAATCTGTGGTAAAGTCAAAATCCGGCCGCCGCGCGTGATAAATTGGCACGGCGGTTCGCACAAATTGGGCCGGTTAAAGCGTTCTGTGGCGTGAGGGTGTGTGATGATGACCATGTTTTGTAGCGTCCGGTCTGCAGCGATGATCAGGATCATGGCTTTGGCCATTGTGGCGGCCTGTGGTCTTGTTGGCCTTTCCGGCGCGCCAGCGGAGGCGGCCAATTTCCTGCAAAAGCAGATCTACATGACCGGCGCCAATTACGACGGCGCATTGCCGGGCTGCGAGGCGGCGCTCGGTGACATCGCGTCGCGCTTCGCGGAAAAGGAAGGCCGGTTCTGGAATTCGGATCTGCAAATCCTCGGCTTCGAGGACGTGCGGCAGAGGGCGTTCAGCCCGTGGGCGAAGGCAACCATTCCGCGCCGCTTTTGCACCGCCGTGGCCCTGGTCAGCGACGGCCGCCGCCACAAGGTGGATTACTGGATCGGCGAGGACACCGGGCTGATCGGCGCCAGCTGGGGCGTCGAATGGTGCGTGGTCGGCCTCGACCGCAACTGGGCCTATAATCCGGCCTGCAAAATGGCGCGGCCCTGAACGAGCGGCGCGGTGTTTATTCGGCCGCGGCTTGCAGGGCGAGATCGTGCGTGCGGCCGGACAGCCAATCGGCGGTGTCGGCGAGCGCCAGCAGCGACTCTCTCATTGTCAAAAGCCGCTCGCGCTCGGCGCGCTGCGCGATAATCTGCTCGGCGCGCCTCGCGCAAAGTTCGGCATGGCGGCGTAGTTCATTGGCGTCTAACAGGTCAATCATGGAATCCTCTCTGCGAGGAATGATGCGCCTGTCGATTTAATTGCGGGAGTCGCTTGTAGTCTAAGAGCAAAGCACTCACTCGCCGCTGCCGGCTCAGTTTACCTATTCGGCGGTTTCAATGTCCTTTGAGGGACGTTCCGCACGCGTTCAGCTGGCGGCGCCATCTTTGGGCACCATGCGCAGTCCGCTGACATTGCCGGCCGGCGTCTCTTCCTCGATCACGCCGATATCCGACGACTTCTTGCCATCGGTGTTATAGGCGAAGCCGGTATGGTTGAGACCGATGCGGAAAAGCTCGCGCACAGCGGCGGCCCGGCTCGGCATGCGATTTCTGAAGCGAAAATCGTCGACTGCGGTCAATTCGTCCGGCGACAGCATGATTTGCAGGCGTTCGCCGCGCGCCAGATGATGCGGCTTTAGAACTTTCGGCATTGGATCGCCCCCTCTTATCCCCCGGTGCGATAGCGTCGTGAGTAACATCCCCCTAATGCCCAACTTACTCATTGGGTTCCATCGGACGGAACGCGGGGCTGCTTTTTTTACCGTCAGCATATCCCCCGGCGTCGTTCTT
The DNA here is from genome assembly GCA_903892675.1 of uncultured Hyphomicrobiales bacterium. Classification (GTDB taxonomy): domain Bacteria; phylum Pseudomonadota; class Alphaproteobacteria; order Rhizobiales; family Xanthobacteraceae; genus Pseudolabrys. The sequence goes on from CAITJJ010000190.1 coordinate 23,052, forward strand.
GAAACGTTCTCATAACTCCGCTATGGATCAATGGAACCCTTGAGAAACATCAATTCGGTATTTGTTCTCACGGAAGTGTGCTGACGTCTGGGCTGGGGGAATGAATGCTTCAAGATCGCATGTGGGGATGGGACCGGCTGGCGCGGATGGCGCGCACGCTGGCGCTTACGCTCAGCTTTTTGTTTGTCTTCGCTGTCGTCGCCTTTGCCCAAGGCGGGCCGACAGCCGGCCAAAATTCCGGCGCCCATGAGCAACCGCAGAACCGGCCGGGCCACTTCGATTTCTATGTGCTGGCGCTGTCCTGGTCGCCATCCTATTGCGCGGCTTCGGCCGAGCGTGCGCCGCACCGGGCGCCCGATCAGCAATGCGGCGGCCGGCCCTTCGCCTTCGTCGTGCATGGGCTGTGGCCGCAATACGACAAAGGCTTTCCGTCGTTCTGTCAGGTTCCGGCACCGCGCCTCTACCGTGGCATTGTCGACGCCAATCTCGATTTGATGCCAAGCCCGCGGCTGATTTTCCATGAATGGGACCGGCACGGCACATGTTCCGGACTGGGCGCGGCGGCCTATTTCGAAACCGTACGCAAGGCGCGCGCGGCGGTGACGATCCCGCCGGAGTACACGACGCTTGAAAGGCCGATGATGGTGTCGCCGGGCGATGTCGGCGCGGCCTTCGCCAAGGTCAATCCAGGTCTGCCGCGTGGCGGTTTCGCTGTGGCTTGCGACAGCAAATGGCTGAGCGAAGTGCGCATCTGCCTCAACAAGGATCTCAGCTTCCGCGATTGTCCGGAACTGACGCGGCGCGCTTGCCGCCGCGACCGCGTTGCCATGCCCGCCGTGCGCGGCGGGTAAAGCAAAACATGCCCGCCGTGCGCGGCGGGTATTTCAGAAAATGCCCGCTGTGCGCGGCGCCATTTGCGCCGTTGTGCCGCCGATAATTCCGGTCCTGTTTTCGGCGGTCGCATTAAGCGGGCGCTAACGCTCGCATCGGCCGCAATGGGGATAACCCTGACGTGTGCGCGATCGCCGCAAGATTTTCGAAAGTGAGTTGAGCAATCTTGACCGCGCGATTTAAAGCGGGCGCGGAGTGCAGCGATGAATCGTGTCCGGGATTACATACGGTTCGCGGTCGGGTTCTCAGGGTTCGGCTATATCGTGCTGTGGCCGTTGACCGCGTATGACGTTGGCTTTGTTACGCTGCGTCTGTCGCCGGGCCTTCATTTAACCGGGATCATGGCGTCGGCCTGTGTGCTGATCTCTCTGGCATTGCGGCCGGTCCGGCGCTGGCGACGATCGCGCGCGGCGGTCAGCGACCGGGTTTCGTCCGGGGCATTGCCACCGCGCCCGGCGCGACCTGGGCCGCCGCCGCGCCGTTATGTCAAGCCGCGTTCGAATTTCGGCCTGCGCGGCGTGCCGCGTTAGGCTAAGAAGGCGGCATGAACTATCGCCACGCCTTCCATGCCGGCAGCTTCGCCGATGTCTTCAAGCACGCGGTGCTGTGCCGCATCCTGCAATACCTGCGCGAGAAGCCGGCCGCGTTCCGCGTCATCGACACCCATGCCGGCACCGGGATCTACGATCTGACCAGCGCCGAGGCCAACCGCGGCGGCGAATGGCACGACGGCGTCGAGCGGCTGTTGGCCGCAAAAGCCGCGGGCAAATTATCGGACGATGTAGTGTCGCTGCTCGCACCTTATTTCGACGTGATCGGCGCGCTTAATGTGCCGGGCAAACTGACCGCCTATCCCGGTTCGCCGGCGCTGACGCGCGCCTGGCTGCGCGCCGACGATCGGCTGATCGCCTGCGAACTCGAACCGCACGCGGCGATCGCATTGTCGCGCCATCTGCGCGCCGACAGCCGCATCAAGGCGATCGAGATCGACGGCTGGACCGCGCTGCAAGCTTACGTGCCGCCGCCGGAACGGCGCGGCCTGGTGCTGGTCGATCCGCCCTTCGAGGAGAATGCCGATTTTCATCGCCTGTCGCACATGCTGGGTCTGGCGCATCGCAAATGGGCGACCGGCATTTATGCGTTGTGGTATCCGATTAAGGGCCGCTTTGAGGCCGACGAATTGGCCAAGCGTTTGCGCCGTTCCGGCATTGCGAAAATCCTGCGCGCCGAATTGACGGTTTCACCGGTCAGCGATCCGACTAGGCTCAATGGCTCCGGCCTCATCCTGGTCAATCCGCCCTGGACGCTGGAGGACGAACTTGCAGTGCTGCTGCCGGTGCTCAGCCGTTTGCTGGAACGCCAGCCGCAAGGTGGGGGCTACACGCTCGACTGGCTGAGCGGCGAGGCGGCCGGCCAAACCAAGCCGAAGCCCAAAGCAAAGGCCAAGTGACACGGGGGCGCGCGACGCCTCGCCTCTTTCCACAAAGCCGCAACTGGTGTGTAGTTCCCGGATTGGCAATGACGTTCCGCCTCCTGTGGGGGGCCGGCGGAGGGACTGAGGCTGCATTTCGGCCGATGCTTATCCCCGTTCGTGAATGTCGGCCGAGCCGCCGTGCGTGGGGCCGGCGGCGGAGTAGTATACGGGGGAGGGACACCCGATGGCGCAAACCGGTATAGTCAAATTCTTCAACGCCGAACGCGGCTATGGCTTCATCAAACCGGACGACGGCGCGCGCGACGTGTTCGTGCATATCACCGCGGTCGAGCAGGCTGGTTTGAAAAGCCTGAACGAAGGCCAGAAGATCAGCTTCGATGTCGAGCCCGATAAAAAGGGCAAGGGACCGAAAGCGGTCAATCTGGTTGTGGGCTGAAACCGTTTCAGGCACCTTGCGTCTATGAGGCGTGCGCGCGCGTCATTCGCGCCGCGGTGTCGACATTCTTGACCCATTGACGAAGCGGACCGGCTGGTCCGCGTCGCAACCATGAAAAAAACCAGCATGATGATCTTACGTAACGCCCCGCCATCGCCTTTCGCCCGCAAGGTGCGCATCGCCGCCAGCGTGCTCGGTCTCGCCGATCAGATCGAACTGGTCGCGGTCGATCTCAACGATCCGGCCGATACCATCCGCGTACAAAATCCGCTCGGCAAGATTCCGGCGCTCGTGCTCAATGACGGCACCGTCTATTACGACTCATGCGTCATCGTCGAATATCTCGATCATATCGCCGGCGGCGGCCACATCGTGCCGCGCGACACCAAAGCGCGCTTCGCGGCGCTGCGGCTGCAGGCTTTGTGCGATGGCATGCTCGATGCCTCGGTGCTGATCGTTTACGAAAGCCGCTACAGGCCGGCTGACATGCAGGTGCAAAGCTGGATTGACCGGCAGGCCGACAAGGTCGCGCGCGGTCTGGCGGCGCTGGAGGCGGCGCCGCCGGCGCTCGATTCGAAGATCGAGCCTTTGCCGAATGTCGTACAGATCACGCTGGCCTGCCTGCTCGGCTATCGCGACCTGCGCTTTGCCGGAACCTGGCGCAAGGATCATCCAAGGCTCGTTGCCTGGCTCGAACAGTTCGCGGCGCAGGTGCCGGCTTTCGCCGAGACCAAAGTGGCGGCCTAAAAAAATTTCTACGGCAATTCAAGAAAAAAAAGCCCCGGAGATTGCTCCGGGGCTTTTGTGTCAGCGAGGTTGGCCGGACTAGAAACGATAGTTGAGGCCGGCGCGAATGATGTTGGTGTGGAAGTCCGAGGGGACGCCGCCAACGGTCGGGCCGTTGCCGAGATTGACGTACATGTATTCGACCTTGGCGGTCCACGGACCGGCCAAGGCGGCTTCGATGCCGCCGCCGAGCGCGTAACCAGTCTTGGTGCTGCGCGCTGAGCCAAAGGCGGTGACCGAGTTATTGATATCGCCGAAGGCGACGCCGCCGGTGAAGTATGGCATGACGCTGCCGGTCGCGCCCATCGCGTAGCCAAGCCGGCCGCGCACGGTGCTGAGCCAGCGGTTGCTGGTTTCGTTGACGGCATTGCTGCCACGAATGCGGGTCCAATCGAGATCGCCTTCGATGCCCCAGACCAGCGGGCCGGACTGCAGATTATAGCCGAGCGTGCCGCCGATCAGGCCGCCGGATGAGCTGTTCGAGCCGCTGAACGCGCCGCCGCCGTTGATGCCAATGTATGCGCCGGACCAGTTATACATCTGCGATATATAGACCGGTGCCTTTGTCGGCATGGCTTCCCGGCGCGGCATGTCGGCGGCCGAGGCCGAGCCGGCTGCGAGGGCAACAAGACCGACGCTGGCGAGAAGAAGATTTTTCATGACGCACCTCATTCGAATGACGGATCATCCGGACGGACGCGGATGCGCCGTCCCCCGATTGCGCATTCAACGCGAAGCCCTTGAGGTCGTTCCGTGCAATTAAGATCACTTACGATCAAATGTATCGACTGTGTCCGTCCGGCAACGCTTTGGAACTCGGCTGCCGAAGTTCCCGCATAAAAAAGCCCCGGACCGAAGTCCGGGGCTTTTGCAGATGGTATCGCCGTCCGCGTTTAGAAGCGGTAGTTCAGGCCGCCGCGCACGAGGTTTTCCTTGGCGCGGGCATCGGCGCCGAGCGGCGCGCTGACGCGGCCGAGATCGGCGTAGAGGTATTCGACCTTCGCGGTCCACGGACCGGTGAGGGCTGCTTCGATGCCGCCGCCCAGCGCGTAGCCGGCCTTGGTGGTGGACTGGTCGCCGAAGCCCGAGATCGAGTTCTTGACGCCGCCAACGGCGAGACCGCCGGTGACATAGGGCATGAAGCGGTCGACCGCATAGCCGACGCGGCCGCGCGCGGTGCCGAGCCAGGTGTTGCGGGTTTCGCAGGTCAGGCCGACGCCGCAGGCCGAGCTGCCACGCACGTTCGACCAGTCAAGATCGCCTTCGAGACC
>CAITJJ010000191.1 GCA_903892675.1 uncultured Hyphomicrobiales bacterium
ACCGCGCGCGAACTCGGCGCCGACGTTTTGGCCACCGGCCATTATGTCGCCTCGCGTCCGCTGCCCGGCGGCGGCCGCGGTCTTTATCGCGCGCGCGAGGAAGAGCGCGACCAGAGCTATTTCCTGTTTGGCACCACGTCCGAGCAGCTGGAAATCTTACGCTTTCCGCTCGGCGACCGCACCAAGGCCGAGACCCGCGAACTGGCGCGTCAGTACGGACTGGCCATCGCCGACAAGCATGACAGTCAGGACATCTGCTTCGTACCGACCGGGCATTACGCGGACATCATCGAACGGCTGAAGCCGGGTTCCGCCGAACCGGGCACCATCGTCGATCTCGACGGCAAGGTGCTCGGTGAGCATTCCGGCATCATTCATTTCACCGTTGGGCAACGGCGGGGCCTCAAGGTTTCAGGCGCCAGCCCGCTTTATGTCGTCAAGCTCGATGCCGAACATCGCCGTGTCGTGGTCGGCCCGCGCGAGGCCTTGCGCACCGCCGGCATGGTGTTGCGCGACGTCAACTGGATCGGCGGCGGCGATCTCGACGCGCTGTTGGCCCAGAAAAACCAGAACGATAAACTGGAAGTCTTCGTCAAGGTGCGTTCGTCGCGCCCGCCGCAGGCGGCCTGGCTGCGCCAGGGTGCGCAGGGCTACGAAGTCGAGCTGGTCGAAGGCGAACATGGCGTGTCGCCGGGCCAGGCCTGCGTCTTTTACGACGCCCGGGACGGCCAGGCGCGCGTGCTCGGCGGCGGCTTCATCAAGAGCGCGGTCGCGGCGGCCAGTATGACCCGCACCGAACAGATTGCAGGCGTGGGCGCGGAAGGGTAAGATTTTACAGCCAATTCGGCTGCCGGGTTCCACTTCCGCAATGACGATGCGCGTGACGGTAAAATAAGTGATGGGGAGCGATCTCGACAAACACCGCGTCGAGCGCGCTTATGCGCTCTGGGCGCCGATCTATGATTTCGTCTTCGGCAAGGTGTTCGAGACCGGCCGCAACGAAGCCATCGTCGCCGCCGAACGGGTCTGCGGGCCGCAAGGTGGCCGTATTCTCGAAGTCGGCGTCGGCACCGGCATTTCTCTTCCCGACTACAACCCGATCAACCGCGTCGTCGGCGTCGATCTGTCCGAGCCGATGCTGCGCAAGGCGCAGGAGCGAGTCGCGGCGCAGACGCTCGCTTATGTCGATGGCTTGTCGGTGATGGATGCCGAGCGCATGGCGCTGCCGGACCAGAGCTTCGACGTCGTGGTGGCGCAGTTCGTCATCACCACGGTACCGCATCCGGAAGAAACGCTCGACGAATTCATCCGCGTGCTCAAGCCAGGCGGCGAGATCATTCTGGTCAATCACATCGGCGCCGAAAGCGGACCGCGCCGAATTTTCGAACTGTGCTTCTCGCCGATTGCCCGCCGTCTCGGCTGGCGGCCGGAATTCTCGTTCAGCCGTCTGTCGAACTGGGCGGCGCGCCATGGCGGAGTCGAGGTGATCGAACGACGGCCGCTGCCACCGCTCGGCAACTTCACATTGATACGCTTCGCCCGACTGGCCGCCGGTCAAAAGGCCGCATAGCGCTTTTCAATTCGCCTGGAACCCTTGTTCCCGTCCAGCCGTTATTTCCATTCATGCGCCTGCGCGCATGCGGAGGAGACGGTCATGCTGATGCTCTTGATAGGCGCGGCGGCTTTGCTGTTGACGCCGGCAATCGCGCTGGCGCAATCGCCGCCGCCTACGCCCAACACCCCGGTCGCGCCGAAGACCGAACAGCTCGATCCGAACGCCTGCGCCCATCCCGGCACGCGGGCGACGATCGGGCAGGGCGGCGACATCGACATCAGCAAGCAGGACAGCCGTAATCTCAGCGACAAGCTCGCTGCCTCGAACGGCGTAATCTGTCCGCCCGGCCAGGTCGATCCGGAAATCCGCGCACCGACGCCGCCGGGCGGCGCCATGCCAGTGATCCCGCCGCCGGGTTCGCCGGGCGGCGACCCGAGCGTCACGCCGAAATAGCCGCAAATCGGCCGGGCCGGCGGGGCTTGCTTGACAGCGTCGGTCCGGCCTCCCTATATCGCGCCATCCCGGTGGACCGCCGGGATCGGTGGCGGGGTAGCTCAGCTGGTTAGAGCGGCGGAATCATAATCGTTTGCTCAGGTAATGTTTTCAATAGCTTATAGCAAGGTGTATTGAATTGGTGTATACTTTTTGATGAAAGTCAATCATCAAGGGAAAAACATCAATCATGCGCGCAGTCATTTATTCGCGGGTTTCAACGCTCAAGCAGTCAACTGAAAATCAAAAGCTTGA
>CAITJJ010000192.1 GCA_903892675.1 uncultured Hyphomicrobiales bacterium
ATAAGATGTTGAATATGTTGATAAAATTTGGTTTGGCGGGGTAGCTCAGCTGGTTAGAGCGGCGGAATCATAATCCGTAGGTCGGGGGTTCGAGTCCCTCCTCCGCTACCAAATTCTGCCTAATCCCTTGAAAATGCTGGTAAGTATCGCAACTTCGGCCGCGCTTTGGCGTGCCGCCGGGACGCCGCCTTGCGCGCGATCGGGTCAAAGCCCGCCGGTCGACATTATCATCTCTCTTTATCCCTATTGCCCACGCCGGCTCGCCCGCGCGGCCTTGCGCCGGCGTTTCGTAGCGGCGCGCTTTCGCGCGTGGACGATTGAAAATTCCAGAGTATTAATGTCCCGACGATCGACAATTGCAGGGCAAGCGGACGTGACATCGCCAACGAGTTGCCGACCATGACGCAAGGCCCGGCGCGCGACCGCGCGGACGACCTTGTTGCGCGGGTGCGCGCCGCCGCGCGCCAGGAACAGTTCCTCGACGTGGTGTCGGCGGAGGAGGCGCAAGCGCGCTTCGCGCACCATCTCGATCTGTCGCCGCTGCCGGCCGAGACGGTGACGTTGGCGCAAGCGCTCACGCGCGTTTTGGCTCACGATATCGTCGCAGCGGTCGATGCGCCGCCCTTCGACCGCTCCAATGTCGATGGCTTCGCGCTGCGCGCCGCCGATACGCTCGGCGCCAGCCCGGCTGCGCCGAAGCTGTTGCGGCTCAATACCGAAGTGATCGCCTGCGGCGACAATCCGGCGCTCGAAGTCAAGCCCGGCACCGCCACCACCATCGCCACCGGCGGCGTGATCCCGCGCGGCGCCGACGCCGTGATCATGGTCGAACAAACCGAGCTGATCGAGGATGGCGAACCGCGCATCGAATTGCCGCGCGCCGCCGCGCCGGGGCAATTCATCTCCTATGCCGGCTCGGATATCGCGCGCGGCGAAACGTTGTTGCGGCGCGGTGCGCGCATCGGCTCGCGCGAAATCGGCATGCTGGCGGCCTGCGGTCTGTCGCAAGTCGATGTCGTGCGCAAACCGAAGGTCGCGGTCATCTCGACCGGCGACGAGTTGGTGGCGCTAGGCCAACCTCTCAAGCCCGCCGGCATCTATGACAGCAACGGCGCGATCATCGCCGCGGCCATCGTCGAAGCCGGCGGTGAGCCGTTGCCGATGGGCGCTATTGCCGACGACGCCGTGGCGCTGGACAAAGCCGTGCGCGACGCGCTCGGCAAAAGCGACATGGTCGTGCTGTCGGCTGGCACGTCGAAAGGCGCCGGCGATCTGTCGCATACGATCGTCTCCAAACTGGGCGCGCCCGGCATTCTGGTGCATGGCGTCGCGCTCAAGCCGGGCAAGCCGCTGTGCCTCGCCGTCATCGGCAAGACGCCGCTTGTCGTGCTGCCGGGCTTTCCGACCTCGGCGATCTTCACATTTCATGCCTTCGTTGCGCCGGTTATTCGCGCGCTCGCCGGCCTACCGCCGGAAGCTGCGCAAACAATTCAAGCGCGCGTGCCGGTGCGTATCGCCTCCGAACTTGGCCGCAAGGAATTCGTGCTGGTGTCGCTGATCGACGGCGATGACGGGCCGGTGGCGTTTCCGACCGGCAAGGGCTCCGGTTCGGTGACCAGTTTCTCGCAGGCCGACGGCTTTCTCGAAATCGACGCGCTGGCCAACGCGCTCGATGCCGGCAGCGCCGCGCAGGTGACCTTGATCGGCAGCGCGGCGCGGGCGCCCGATCTGGTCATCATGGGCAGTCACGACGTTGCGCTCGACGTAATGGTCGGCGCGCTGGCCGAGCGCGGCTTCTCGGCGCGCACCTTGGCCGTCGGCAGTCTCGGCGGTGTGGCGGCGGCGAGCCGCGGCGAGTGCGACATTGCCCCGGTGCATCTGATCGATCCATCGAGCGGACAATACAACAAACATCTGGTGACGCCGGCGCTGTCGCTGGTGCCGGGCTGGCGGCGCATGCAGGGCGTGCTGTTTCGTCCCGGCGA
>CAITJJ010000193.1 GCA_903892675.1 uncultured Hyphomicrobiales bacterium
TTCAATTTCCTGAGTCTTCGGGTTGAAGTGGTAGTTCCCGCGAGCCCCCTTCACGCCGTACTGATGGTACAGGCCAACATTAAACCAGACGGGAGAATTGAAGGAACCGTACTGATGCATTCAATCTCTCGCGCATTCGGTCGACATCCATCCGAAAATTGTTCGTAACGGCATTCGAATGGCGTTTCTCGCCCCGACGATCACAAAGGCAATTCTCGAAGGCGAGCAGCCACCGAGCCTGAGCCTGAAAAATTTTATTGGCGCGGTGCCGCTTTCATGGTCCGAGCAGCGGCGGGCATTTAAATTCGAATAAGGCGGTTCGACTGGACGGTATCTACGCCTCGCGTGTTGGCAACTCCCTGTCAGATTGCGCGACAAAACACTTGCATATGAGCGGAAAACTGACGGCGGCGGACTGCAACCCAGTCACCCAGTCGGATCGAACTAAATCTCCGCTGCAATTCTCTCGAAAACGGGAATAATGCCGACGACGCGCAGAGATATTTGGGCCTACCGGCACGAGAAGCGCCAAATTGGGTATCCGGAGACTCGTCCCCCGCCGCAAGATACCCGCTAACAGCGGGCCTTCTCGCGACATCAACGCAAAAATCTCCAGAGCCCGTACTGGCTGGCTGGCGACGCAGTGCGGGCAGCCTCCTGCTCTGTTCGTTTTCCCTGCTAACAGGGAATTTTACAAGGAATTTTGCAGAATCGAAGCCTCGAAGGACCTGGAGACTAAATTAGCACCGCTTTAACAGCAGGTTAGAGGACAATTCCCTAGTCAACAAAACAGGGAATTGGTTTCGAAGAGCAGGCTTCGTCGGCAAAAGAACAGGGAAATTGCCGGCACGAACAAGCGCCCCACCAGACGAATATCAAAGGCCAAAGTCGGCTATGTACCAGAAGAAGTCATAACTAACGGAACTCAGACTCCTCGCAGCTTGTCTCCGCCGCGAATAGCCGATACCAGCAAAGTCAATGATGAGGGTTCATCTCGCTGCGCTGACGATTTTAATACAAATTACCCCCGCGCTTGCCATCACCGGCAACGCGCCGCCGGCCACCGGCTGGGCGGCGCGGCCGATCGTCATGGTCACCGATGGCCGCGGCGATCTGTGCACCGGCACCGCGCTGGCGCGCGATCTCGTGCTCACCGCGGCGCATTGTGTGGCGCTGCCAATTCCCTATCGCGCGCGCGTCTATCAGAACGGCGCGACCATCGAAGTCCGCCAGGTCATGCGGCACCCTGGCTTCAGCGTGGCGAATTACGCCGCCAGCCGCGCTACCGCGGACATTGCCCTCATCAAACTCGCCGCACCAATGCCGGACATCATCGTGCCGGCGGCGCTGGCCGCCGCGCGCCGTGTCGCCGTCGGCGAAACACTGACCATCGCCGGCTTCGGCGTGACGCGAAACAAGACCGACGACGGCCTCGGCATTCCGCGCAGCGCCAGGCTCGCCGTCACCGGCCAGCCCGGCAGTCTGCAGGTGCGGCTCGTCGATCCGGCGACGCTGAACAAGCGCGCCGGCCTCGGCGGTTGCGTCGGCGATTCAGGCGGCCCTGCCTATGACGGCGAAGGGCCACTTGTGATCGGCGTCATCAGCTGGTCGACCGCGCCGAACGACGAGGAAGGCTGCGGCGGCCTGACCGGCGTCACGCCGCTCCTCAATTACCGGCAATGGATCGTCGATATGGCAAAGAAGCTTGGTTCGCCGCTGGCGCCTTAGGTCCCCGCTTTTCCGCACCCTGCGGCGTTTGCGCCCTCGACCCGCGCGCCGGTTAAGCTAGGCTTGCTGCCGGGTCGGGGGACCTCACATGCGAAATGGTCGTTTCCGCGCGCTGTTGGCGTGCGCTTTCTTCATGCTGACGATGCTCGCCGCCACGCCGCCGGCCAATGCCATTGTCATGGGCACATCGTCCTCGCACGGCGGTTCAACCGTGCGCCTGGTCGGCCCGTATTACTGCACCGGCGTCGCCATCTCTCGCCGCCATGTCGCCACGGCGGCGCATTGCGCCAACCGTGCCATGCGCATCATGGGCGGCGGCGGCTCGCTCGGGATCGCCGGAGTCGCGAAGAGCGCCGTGCTCGACGATGGTCGCCGCGCCTCCGTGTCGGGCGACGCCGCCATCCTCACACTGACATCGGCGCTGTCCGTCAGCCCGGCGACCATCGGCCAAAGCGACAGCAAGCGCTTCACCATCGCCGGCTACGGCACGACGAACGAAAGCAATCGCTTCGCCTTCGGCACCTTGCATGAAGCAAGCCTGGTGGCGGCAAGCCCGCTCGCTTTGGTCGATCCGAACCGCTCCGGCTCGATCAGCGCCAGCGCCTGTTTCGGCGACTCGGGCGGGCCGGTGATGCGCGGCGGTGTGCTCGTCGGCATCATTACGCGGGCCGCGCATCCCTCGCCGCGCATTGCGTGCGGACATTTGACGCGCTGGGTGCCGATCACCATCAGCGGCACAGCGAGCGAGCCGGTTGTCGCGGACGCGGCCATCGATGAACCGCGGCGCAAACGTAGCCGCTCGGCCCATCGGCCGGAAAAGCGGCAATCGTCTGATGCGCAGGTCAGCCTGTTCGGCAACTGGTTCGTCGAAAAGGCCGAAGCCCGCAAAACGGCGCGTCGCAAGACGGCGCAGCGCTGATAATCACGGTTTAACTGTTTGCTAGCTATAACGGCCAACCGGGCCTTAACGTTGCCAGGGCTAACTCTGCGCCATGAGCAGCATAGGTTACGTTTCATCGGCAAGCCTCCAATCCGCCACCGCGCAGTTTCAGGCCGCCGCCGGCAGAATTGCCAA
>CAITJJ010000194.1 GCA_903892675.1 uncultured Hyphomicrobiales bacterium
ACGTGCCGGCGATGAAAGGCTGGCGGCGCGAATTATTCGGCGAAAAAGCGCTTGCCCTCAAGCACGGCCGGCTGGCGCTCGCGGTCGACAAAGGCCGCGTCGTGACGGTGGACAAGGGCTGATGAACTTCGCCAGCGACAACACCGCGGGCGTCGCGCCGGATATCATGACCGCCCTCGCCAAGGCAAACGAGGGTTTCGTGCTGGGCTATGGCAACGACGCCTGGACCCGGCGCGCGGAACAGCGCATCGCCGAGGTCTTCAATCGCGACGTCGCTTCTTTTCTCGTCACCACCGGCACGGCGTGCAATTCGCTCGCGATCGCAAATTTCACGCCGCCCTGGGGCGCGGTGCTGTGCCACGAAAACGCGCATATCGTCACCGACGAATGCGGCGCGCCGGAATTCTTCGGCAACGGCATCAAGCTCGTCGGCCTGCCCGGCGACAACGGCAAGATCGCCGCCGGCGTCCTCAAGGCGGCGCTGGAAAAGCCGCAATGGGGCGCGCCGCATCACGTCGTGCCATCGGTGCTGTCTTTGTCGCAGGCGTCCGAAGCCGGCACCATCTATCGGCCTGCCGAGATCCGCGAACTGGCCGTCATCGCGCACGCGCACGGCCTCGCTGTTAACATGGACGGCGCGCGGCTGGCCAATGCGCTGGCGCGCATGAATGCACCCGCCGATGAAGCGACCTGGAAAGCCGGCGTCGATGTGCTGTCATTCGGCGCCACCAAAGGCGGCGCAATGGCCGCGGAAGCTATCGTCTTTTTTGACAAGGAACGCGCCGCAGGCTTCGACCGCCGCCGCAAGCGCGGCGGCCATCTACTCTCCAAGCATCGCTTCGTTGCCGTGCAAATGGAGGCCTATCTCACCGACGATTTGTGGCTCAGGGTCGCGCGCCACGCCAACGCCATGGCCGACCGCTTGAGCGACAAACTTTCAGCCGCCGGCATAGCGCCCGTCTGGCCGGTCGAAGCAAACGAAGTGTTTGCACTTATATCCCGCGCCACTTGCGATATTCTCAAGGCAAAAGGCGCGGCATTCTATGAGCGGCTGCCCGACAATCTGCCGGCGTCCGCGGCCGTCAAACCGGATTCCGTTCTGGTGCGTATGGTGACGTCGTTTGCGACAACAACGGCCGAAGTCGATGCATTCGTGGCTATCGCAAGCGCGCGCTGACGATGCTCAGGCGTCTCTGCTTTTCCTTGCCGCTATAGCCGCGCCGAAGGCCTCGAACAATGCCTTGTTGATCGGATTGGTCTGCGGATCGTATTCTGCATGCCACTGCACGCCGAGCGCAAAGCCTTTCGCATCCTTGATGCGGATCGCCTCGATGGTGCCATCGTCGGCGATGCCTTCGACAATGACGCGCCTGCCGGGTTCGAGAATGCCCTGCCCGTGCAGCGAGTTCACGCGAATGGTTTGGCTGCCGAACAATTTTGCGAAAACACCGCCTGGCGTCAGCGCCACATCGTGACGATCGCCGAACACCACCGTCGGGTCGGGATGGATTTCGCCGTTTTCCAGCCGCGGCATGCGGTGGTTCTGCCGGCCGGGAATATCGCGAATTTCCGGATGCAGCGTGCTGCCGTAGGCAACGCACATTTCCTGAAAACCGCGGCAGATGCCCAAGAGCGGCACACCGCGCTCGACGCAGGTCTCGACCAATGACAACGCCACCGCGTCGCGGTCGAGATCGTAGGGTTCGTAGCTGACATGCGGGTCGGTGCCGAAGCGTGTCGGATGCACATTGGCGCGCGCGCCGGTCAGCAGGATGCCGTCGACGCTGTCGAGCAGATCGTCAATATCGGTAATCTCCGGCGAGCCGGCAAACATCAGCGGCAAACCGCGCACCACATCGGCGACGGCGCGCAGGTTTCGTTCGCCGACGCGCTGGGACGGAAATCGGCCTTCGGCCAGAAC
>CAITJJ010000195.1 GCA_903892675.1 uncultured Hyphomicrobiales bacterium
CCGAAGCGGCGATCATGCTGATCCTGATGAGCCTTTACGATGTCAGGGCAACCGAACGCGTTGTTCGCGAGAATTTGCCGCGCCCGCACGAGTCGGCGCTGAACGCCCGAATGCTGCGCGGCAAGACCGTCGGCTTGGTCGGCTTTGGAAAAATCGGACAGACGATCGCAGCCAAACTGGAAAACTGGGGCGTATCCATTCAAGCGACCGTGCGGCGCACGCCGGCGCACGTCCCCGCTCACGTCAAGATCGTCGCACTGGACGACCTGCTTGCCAGCAGCGACATTGTCGTCGTCGCCGTCGATCTGAATGCATCCACGCGCGGCCTGTTGAACGCTCAACGCCTCGAAAAGATCAAGCAGGGCGCCATCCTGGTCAATGTCTGCCGCGGCCATATCGTCGATGAGGCTGCCCTGGTCAGACTGATGAAGGCTGGACGGATAACCGCGCTGGCGCTCGATGCGTTCGATACTGTGCCGTTGCCCGCCGACAGCCCGCTCCGGGACCTGCCCCGCACGATCCTGACGCCGACAATCGTTGGACACACGCAGGAGACCACCGCAGGGCTGCCGGCCGCCGCCGTCGAGAGCATCACGCGCGTATTGGCCGGGCAACCACCGCTTTACGTCAGAAATCCGGATGTGCTTCCGGCGTGGCAGCGGCGTTGGGCCAAGCAGGGCTCGTAATGCATGGCCAAGACCGCTCCGCGTGACGTCATCGCCAAAGGGACAGCCTCGACCAAGGCGTGGGTCTGGAATGGCACACGCAAGGTGCTCAATCTCGAAAGTTATGTGCCGGCGCTCCTGACGGCGATCACGAGCGGTCTGTCGAGCGGCCCTGCACGGCGCCATCTCAAGGGCTTCGGCCTGGGCATCATCGAATGGCGGATGGTCGCGGCGCTCGCCGCTTCGACCGACATGACGGCAAGTGAAATCTGCCAAACGATCGGACTGGATAAAGCCGCTGCAAGCCGGAGCCTGCGCGTGCTTGAAATGCTCAAATTCGTGGCGGGCACGGATGACCCCAAGGACAAGCGCACGCGCAGGTTCAGGCTTAAGAGCGCGGGCCTTCGATTCCACGACGAGATTTTTCCCATCGCCCTGGAGCGGGAGCGCCTCATGCTGGGACAGCTCTCGTCGCAAGACATCAGCATTCTGATCGATCTGCTCCACAAAATCCGAAATCAAATGGCGAGCGTAAAGGCCTACATCCCGCTCAAGCGCCCGGGGCGCGGCAAGCGGAAATCGAAACCAGCATCCGGGCGAGGAGACTCATGAACACCGCAATTCCCGTCAGGCTCAGCGAACGGCTTAATACACCGATTTCGACCACGGAGCTGGAGCGCCGCTGGAAGGCCGTGCGCGCCGCCATGGAACGCGACAAGATCGACGTTTTGCTGATGCAAAACAACAACGACCATATGGGCGGCTACGTCAGGTACTTCACGGACGTCCCGGCTACCAATGGCTATCCGATCACGGCCGTATTCCCCCGCGATGACCTGATGACAATCGTGATGCACGGCGGCTTCGGCATGGCGCAGAACATTGCGCCTGGCGGAAACGGCATCCTGCGTGGCGTCAAAACAGTCCTTGGTACGCCGAGCTTTGCTTGTGCACCCTACACGTTTGGTTACGACCCCGAGCTTGCCGCAAAGGCACTGGCGCCTTACGCCGACGGGACGATCGGCCTCGTCTCGACCTACCAGATGTCATTTGCCATGGTCGATAACCTCAAGCGCGGAGGTTTTTCCAACACCCGCTTCGTCGAGGCGACCGACCTCGTCGACACGATCAAGGCGATCAAGAGCAAAGAGGAAATGCAACGCATTCGCGACTGTGCGCGCATGCAGGACGGCGCCATGAAGGCGGCGTTCGCTGCCCTCAAGCCGGGAATGAAGGACTCCGAGGTCGCGGCCGCCGCCCGTTACTATAGTCACGTCTATGGCAGCGAGCAGGGAATCTACATGTGCAATTCAGCAGCACCCGGAGAGCCTGCCAAGCACGCTCCGAGCCATTTCCAGAACCGTACAATTCGCGAGGGCGATACGCTCGCACTTCTGGTCGAGGATAACGGTCCCGGCGGATATTACGCAGAACTCGGCCGCCTCTGCGTGGTGGGCAAGGCGAGCGAGCAGCTCAAGGACGAATTCGCATTCGCGCTTGAGGCCCGTCGCTTCACGCTCAATATGCTGCAGCCGGGGACACCGTGCCGGGATATCTGGCATGCCTATAACGATTTCATGCGGCACAACGGCCGCCCGCCCGAGGATCGCGTTTACTGCCACGGCCAAGGCTACGACCTCGTCGAACGCCCCCTCATCCGGCACGACGAAACAATGGCAATCGAGCGCAATACCAACCTCGCCTGCCATCCGGGTTTTATTAGAAACGGTTGCTTCGCTTGGATTTGTGACAATTATGTCTTAGGCGAGACAGGTTCCTTCGAGCGCATTCACGCGTTTCCCGAAACCATCACCGAGATTTAGTGCACGCCTTGTTCCGCCGCAACCGGATTTTTGAGAACGCCCACACTTGAGATTTCAACCTCGGCGATATCGCCGGGCTTCATGAACAGCGGTGGATTGCGCTTGAAGCCGACGCCGGCCGGCGTTCCCGTCACAATCACATCGCCCGGCAGCAGCGTCATGATGGTCGAAATATAGACGATGAGTTCCGGAATTGCGGTGATCATCATATCGGTTGTTGTCGTCTGCACCGTCTTGCCATTGATGCGCGTTTCCAACGTCAGCTTGCTGGGATCTGGAATTTCATCGGCGGTGACCAGCCAAGGGCCGAACGAGCCGGACTTTTCGAACGATTTTCCTGCGAGGAATTGCGACGTGTGGCGCTGCCAATCGCGGATACTGCCCTCATTGTAGCAGCTATAGCCTGCCACATGCGCCAGCGCGTTTCATCATCACCCCGACTATCTGCAGGGGGCAGCGAAAGCGATTGGGACCAAGAAGCCCGTATCGTTGGTCAAATCGTTGGTCAGGCCACATCAGCGCCGATCACTATCACCACAACATATTGAAATTGCTGGTGGCGGACGCAGTCGTAGTCGAACCCGTTGTGAATCGGCGTCGAACTAGG
>CAITJJ010000196.1 GCA_903892675.1 uncultured Hyphomicrobiales bacterium
AAGCGACACAGATTGCAGGCGCATACACGTGCTTCTTCTCGCAAATAGCGATCAAAATCGGCCATGCAGCTAAATGCAGCGTAGAGTGCAGACCAACAGCGCCGTTCGGTTGTCGCGATAGTATTGCGAATAAAAACGCAGAAACTAGTAATAACAGACCGCTTACCAGTCGCTTACTTCTGCAATTTCAAAGTAAGCGCCGGCCCGCGATATTTCATTTAAGTATCTGAAAATATTGGCGCGCCCGAAGAGATTCGAACTCCTGACCCCCAGATTCGTAGCCTGGGGCCCCAAGGTACAATCTGGGGCGGTTCTTGGGGCGGGAGATCGGAATCGCACCGCGGGGCGAGCGATTTTGCCATTAAATAATGGTGGGCCCGGCAGGACTCGAACCTGCAACCAGACCGTTATGAGCGGTCGGCTCTAACCGTTGAGCTACGGGCCCGTCACCAAGGAAGGCGCTACTTCTAGCAACTTGCGCGGGCGAAGCGCAATCGCCGCCGGAGCCGCGCCCGGCACCCCGGCGGCAAACCACTATATGTTCAACAAGCGCTTGGCGTTGCCGCTGAGAATCTTGGCCTTGTCTTCGTCGGATAGCGGCACGCCGGCCATCCACTCCATCGCCGGCTTGTTATCGACGACGAAAGGCCAATCGATCGCGAACAGGATGTGGTCGACACCCATTTCCATTACCGTGCACAACAGCGCCGGGTTCGAGAAGAAGCCGCTGGTGGTGACGTAGAAGTTCTTGCTGAACACGTCGCGGAAGCTGAGCGACTTCTGACCCGGCCGCTTGAGCGCCGAATCGATGCGCCACATCAGAAACGGAAGCGTCTCGCCGAAATGGCCGAGCATGATCTTGAGATTGGGATGCGTCTCGAACACGCCGGACAGCACCATTCGGATCGCCTGCGTCGCCGTTTCCACGGTGAAGCCCCAGGCCGGGCGCACCACCAGCGGAAAGTCCTTGGCGTAGTCCTGGTAATAGATTTCCGTCACCGTTGCGTTCGGCAGCGACGGATGCAGATAGATCGGCACGTCGAGTTTCTCGGCGCGCGCGAAGATCGGCCAGAATTTCTTGCCGTCGATGAATTCGCCGTTCGACATGCCGTGGATCATGGCGCCCTTGAAGCCGAGCTTGGTCACGCAGCGTTCGAGTTCATCGGCGGCGGCGGCAGGATCGACGGTGGGGAGGGCGGCAAAAGCGGCGAACCTTTTCGGGTTGGCGGCGCACACCGCGGCAAGGCGGTCATTGACCTGCGCGGTCAAGGTAGCGGCGATCTCGATCGGCAGCTTCTGGGTCGAAGGCGCGCCGTGCGACAGGACCTGGACGTCGATGCCGGCCTCGTCCATTTCCTTGATCCGCAAGGCACCAAAATCGAACAGCCGTTCCTGGATGGGGCCCTCACGGCCGGCTTCCGAGCCGGTGTAATGCTTGGAAAGTTCGGCGTCCCAATAGTGCTCTTCAATGGCGATGACCGGACAGTTCGGCTTTTTGAACATGACGCTTCCCCGCGCTTGCTGATGCCGGCCTAAGTGGCCGCTTTTTGTAGCTCCCGTCCTAGCAACCAGGCCCGGCGCTGTCACGGCCCCCCGCGCTCCGCGAGCGCGCACGACTCGTTGTGCGTGTGGCGCGCCGCTCCATGCGCGTCAAACGTCTAATAAGTTGTCTTTGGTCTTTTCTACGACTCAGTTATCCACATATGATGCTGCCGATTCTCCGAACGATTTCAGTAGCCGGCGTTGGACTCGCCATCGCAATCCTGGGCCTGGCGCTCATCCCGCCAAGCCGTCCGTCCATGCGGCTGGCGGACGGCGACGCAACCGCCCGCGGCGCGCTGATCGACCGGCGCAACCATCCGGAATGGCGACAATTCCTCATCATGGCGGCGATGCGGCGCGCCGATGAACTCAGCCGGCTGCGTTTGCTGCCGGGCGCATTAAGCGGCTCGCCCGACATGCCGGCGACTGCCGACAGCCTCGCCGGTTTTTTGCGGCACACGCCAAATGCCGACGTCAAGATTGCCGGGCTGCCGGTTGAGCGCAGCGAAGTCGGCCCGGACGACGAGACCGGCTCGATCAATGTGGCGCCGAGTGCGACCATACCGATCGATATCGGCGAGACCTCATCGTTTGAATTGCCGGTCGCGCCAGCCGAGGAAAAACCACCGGTCGTAAGGTCCCCGGTGATCGGCATGACCGATCGCGAGCATTCGGATGTCACGCCGACGGCGAGCGTCGCGCTTGAGCCGACCAAGCTATCGATGTCACCGATAGCGGCGTCGCCGGCGCAAGAGCAGACCAAACCGGTGGTGGTTATCCGCAAGCAAAGCGTGCGCAAACCGACGGCCAGGGCAATTCCGGCTGTTAACCCGGCGGAGGCGCAGACGCCGCCGCCCTTAAATATTTTGCAGGCATTTTTTGCGAGCCTGTCCGGCAACGCGGATACTGTCGCGGCCACGCAGCCTAAGCCGGGTGCCAAGGCAACGGGGTTGCGCCGCCAGCGGATCGCGGCGAAACCGGCGGCCGCCAATCGCTCGGACGCCCAATAGCCTCCGCTCCCGGTCATAAACCACAAAGGTCGACATCCAGGCCGCGCGGCGGGTGGGATCTTATTTGTAGGTCGCCAGATATCTCTCGCTGGTCTCGACCGCCACCGGCTCTAACGATGCCGAGGCGAAGGCATTGAGCGACTCACTGCCTGGTGTCGGCATCCCCTGCCGCTTGGCGGCATAGTAATAGCCGGCCGCGTAATAATGCACGGCACGGTCGCTGTTGCCGCCGGCGACCTGATAAGCGCCGGCGAGATATTTGACGGCGTAGGTCATGTTGGTGTCGGCATCTAGCAGGCCCTCAATGCCGCCGCGATAGCCCATGGCGCGGGCCGTGCCGAGGCGTATCTGCATCAAGCCGAAATTGCCTTTGCTGACGGCGCGCGGATTGCCGCGACTTTCTCGGTGGATCACCCGACGCACCAGGTCTTCAGGCAAATTGTTCGCGGCGGCGTGGTGGGCGATCAGGCTGTTGAGATTGCCGTTGGCGTCGAACACGCCATCGTTGCGGGTCTGCGCGACAGCGCCAACAATTAGGGCGCCCTGGGTGAGAGCGACAACGCTCAATAGCCTGGCAAAGCGGTGAATCATATCGGCTCCGAATTTTTGGGGTCGGCCGCTTGTACCGTCCAAGCAAGGCGACTTTGTGGTACGGCGAGTCCACCCTTGATTCAGATCAAGGTCGATGGTGCCCGGATGCCTAATTTTGTCCCGGTTTACATCCGGGGGACTTTTCACAATGCCAACAGAAACCATCATCGTCGTCGCCGGGATCACGCTGGCCTTTTTGGTCTTCGCAATAACCTTGGCCTGGGCGGACGCCTATACAAGGAAGAGCACGGCTTCGGATTCCAACGGCTGAGCCGGCCGGTCCAAAAAAACAGTCCGGCTCTTTGGAAGAGTCGGACTGCGTAGCATTGTCTTGATATTCGCCTTCGGCCGCGTCCGGCTTAGATGCCGGCGTACGGATACTTCTTGGCGGCTTCGCGCATCGAGTTCTGCGCGTCGTCGTAAGCGTTGACGATCAGCATCAGGAAGGCGCCGACGCGGGCAAGACCCGGAACCGGCCAGATGTGCGGAACGTTGGTCGCACGAAGCGGAAGTGTGGACATGATCGTGATCTCCTGAATGTTAACGCGAACTACCAGCGCGACGAGTTGCTGAGGAAACGGCGTTCGATTTCGCGCTCGGCCTCGTCGGTGAATTTGCCGCCACTCTGGCTGACGTACAGCGCGATCTCGCGCTCGGCCTGACGCATGCGCGCCGCCATCATCGAGTCCATCAGACGGCGGAAGAATCCACGCGCCGGGGCAGCTTTGGCTTTGGCCGGCGAGTAGGTCTTGGTGAAGGCCAGATCAGTGGCTGATGCGGTGTAGGACATTGTAATCTCCATGCGATGACCCTCGAACTCGTGCGCCATGAGGGTTATTCGTCTTGTTGCAATGCAATATAGCTGGATTCGTCGAATCCGGTAGTTGCAGTGCAGCATGTTATCCATGCGCTTTACGCATGTCTTTTGTTACATTGCCGCCATCAAAAAGTGCGCTTAATTGCAGAATCGGCGTTCTATAGAGCCTTTTTTAAAATTCATCGACTAAAGTCGACTGATTCGAGAATTTATTAACGAACGCCCGCCGATTCGCGGGGGTAAATTATGTGAAATTTGCATGACTGCCGGCCGGCCGCCCGCCATACGGTGCAAAGGCCGGGTTCCCTGCCGCCGCAGGGATGCCGATTGCAAACGGACCGGCACGCTCCTATATAGCGTGTGTTCCGATTTCGCTTGGACCTTACGGTTACGCCCTCGCGGGCCTTCCACAAGACACGCCGAATCCGAATTGAGACCCGAGCGAATGGTTCGTAAGGGAAACAAAACGCATTGTGCGTTTCAATTGGAGGCCCATCATGG
>CAITJJ010000197.1 GCA_903892675.1 uncultured Hyphomicrobiales bacterium
AGCTCCTTTCCAAGCTATTCTCTCACATCGCTTGGTTCAAAAAAGCCAGGTCAGGTCAGCTGGAGACAAACCCGCGCTTTGCCGCGATCTCGCGCCCGGCTAACGCCGCCATTCTGGTGCGCCTGCGCATCGACATGGAAGACCGCGGCGGCAATATCGAATTGCTGCTGCCTTACGCGACCATCGAACCGATCCGCGCCACGCTTCTCCAGATGTTCATGGGCGAGAAGTTCGGCCGCGATCAGATCTGGGAAGGCCATCTGGCTACCGAAATCGGTCAGGCCCAGGTCGGTGTCGATGCGGTCTTGTACGAGCAGCGTTTGCCGCTGCGGAAGATGATGAATCTCAAGGTCGGCGACACGTTGATGCTGGAACTCAAGCCCGATGCGCCGGTAACGGTGCGCTGCGGCGACGTCACGCTCACCGAGGGCCGCATGGGCAAAGTCGGCGATCGCGTCGCCGTGCGGGTCAACAAACCACTACGCAAGCCACGGACGACGTTTGCCATGTTCGAGAAGGCAGACGAGCCCAGCACCAGGTTGGAGGTTCAGTGAGCTACGGCTATTTAATCGAGAGCATGGTTTCGATCCTGCTCCTCATGACCATTCTTTATTGCGTCCGCCTCAACAACCAGCTGCGGTTGCTCAAGGCCGACGAGCAATCGCTGCGCGCCACCATTTCCGAGCTGGTCACGGCGACCGAAATCGCCGAGCGGGCGATCGGCGGCCTGAAGCTGACCATGCGCGAGGGCGAACAGACCTTGAACGAGCGGCTGTCGCGCAGTGAAGTGATGACCGCGGAATTCGACCGGCAACTGGCGGCCGGCCAGCAATTGCTGGGCAAGCTCATCCGCATTACCGGCGCCGGCAAGGAAGCCGAAGTCGCCACCGTTCCTGACGCGCAATCGGTCGCCGCCGCGGCGCAGGCATTCGCCGAGCGCTCAAAGGCGCGGCTGAACGGACTGGCGGCATGATCGGGATGGCGCGCGACTTTCGTTTGATTCCGATCGTGCTGCTGGCGTCGATCTGCCTCCTGGCGCTCAAAGTGTCCGGCATCGTGTTCGACGGCGGCTATACGTTGGCCGACCGGCTGCAAGGCAAACACAAGTCCGAACTCGTGGTCACCGACGGCGATAGCGTGCCGGAATTTCCCAAAATCGTGAACGCGGACTCTAGCCAGGCCGCGGCGGATCCGCGGCGCGATGCGGCGAGCGCCAGGCTGCCGTGGGCGCAGGCGATGTTCAATTATAATGGCGCCGGTGGCGGCAGCGACCCGGCCCGGATGCCGGACAAAGGCGACGTGACCGGCTCGGTCAGCGGCAGCGTGAAAAAACCGGCGGCAAAGCCAAAAGACGCCGACGACATTACTTATTCGTCCGGCGGCGGCGCCGCTGCCGAGAAGAAGGTCGAAGGGACGTCCGATCCAGGTCCGCCGCTCAAGACCAGCGACAAGCCGCCGGAGCCGACCAAGCTCGATGTCGGCGGCGACGCCTATCCGCTGGCGCAAGGCAAGATCAATTCGCCGGGCGAGCGCGCCATTCTCGGCCGCTTGCAGGATCGCCGGCAGGAACTTGACGCGCGCAACCGCGACCTCGACATGCGCGAGAGCCTGCTCAAGGCGGCGGAAAAGCGCCTCGAGGCCAAGGTCAACGAACTCAAGGAAATCGAAGGCCGCATCAAGGTGGCGAGCAATACGCGCGAAGAAGCCGAGGCGCAGCGTTTCAAGGGCATCGTCGCGATGTACGAGAACATGAAGCCGAAGGAAGCGGCCCGTATCTTCGATCGCCTCGACATGCGGATCCTGGCCGAGGTGGCGACGACATTAAAGCCGCGCACCATGTCGGAAATTCTCGCGCAGATGACGCCGGAATCGGCGGAAAGGCTGACCGTCGAACTGGCCAACCGCGCCAATGCGCAGGCCAAGCCGGCAAGCGGCGGCGAATTGCCCAAGATCGACGGTAAGCCGAGGAGCTAGCGGTTCCGGGCGCGCCGATTTTTCGGGCAATTGTGCGCAACTGCACCCTGACGGTTAACGCGCCATTAAACGCGATTCCTTACGCTCGCACGGCCGGCAGCCTCGCCGGGTGGATTTGAGTTTATGACGGCTTGGCCACTCACCTTGCGAAAGATGCGTGCGGGCGACCGCGCGCGGCATCGCTTTGCCGCGGGCGGTCACGTCGTGGCGCTTGCGTTGTTGTCGGCGATCGTGGCCGTTCCGGCGCGCGCCGAGGACGCGGTCAAAGGCGAGGTCAGGGTCGTCAACGAAGCCGACTATACGCGGCTGGTGTTCCGCCTCGACGAAATCGTCGACAGCAAGACGCGCCTGTCCGGCAACATCCTGGTCATCGAATTCAAGAAGCCGGTCGGCGTCGTGGTCGACCGCATCAATGCCGGCGCGCCGACGGTAATCAGCGCGGCGCGGCGCGATCCCGACGGCAAAGCCGTGCGCATCGCGCTGGCGCGCAAGGTTATCGTCAATGCCATTCCGGCGGCCGAGCGGCTTTTCGTCGATCTGCTGCCGGAGCCGTGGACCGGGCAATTGCCGGGGCTGCCGCAGGAGGTCGTCGACGAACTGGCGAGCCGTACACGGGCGGCCGAGGCGCAGCTCAACAAGCAGCGGCTGGCCCCCAAGCAGACCTCGATGCCGACTGTGCGCGTCAAGGTCGCCAAACTGCCGACCTTCATGCGCTATGTCTTCGACATGCCGAAGGACGTGACGATCAATCCGGAGCGCGCCGACGGCAGACTGATGTTGCATTTCGACAAGCCGGTAAAATGGGACCTGGCCGACGTCAAGGCGACGCTGCCGCCAACCTTGGAGTCGGCCGACGCGGAAGCCGATTTCGATTCCGTCACCGTTGTGCTCACGCTCAACGGCACGCCGGATGTGCATTCGTTTCATGAGGAGCGCAGCTTCGTCGTCGATATCGGTCTCACCGGCGAGGCGGAAAAGCCGCTGGCGGAAGCGGGCGGCGGCGCCAGGATGCCCGCGCCCAAAGCCGCCGCCAAGGCCGCGCCTGCGACCGCGCCCAAGGTTTCGCAAGCGGGCAATGCCGATGAGCCAGCTAAAGTCGTCGGCAAGAGCGGTCTCAGCGGCGTGCCGGCGATCGAGCGGCCGCAAACCGTGCCGGCAAAGGACGCGGCAAGCGAGGCTCCCGCCATCAAGGATGCGCCCGCAATCAAGGACGCGCCCACGGTGAAGGACGCGCCAGTCAAAGTGGCGCCCGGTCCCGAGATCAAACAGGAAATAAAGCAGGACGTCGCCAAGGAAGTCCGCCAAGAAATCAAGCAAGAGATCAAGCAAGAGTTCAAGCAGGAGCCGAAACAGGCGGCGATGATCGCCCCGCCGCAAGCGCCGCAAGCGCCGAATGAGCCCGCGAAAGAGCCGGCGAAAGAGTCG
Organism: uncultured Hyphomicrobiales bacterium; assembly: GCA_903892675.1. GTDB lineage: Bacteria > Pseudomonadota > Alphaproteobacteria > Rhizobiales > Xanthobacteraceae > Pseudolabrys. Next base: position 3,400 of record CAITJJ010000197.1, read on the forward strand.
ATGAGCGCCGCCGCGCCGCCGAAGGCGCCTGCGCCCGAAGCCGCGCCGCCGATGGCGGCAGCGCCCGTCATCGAGCCGGCAAAAGAATCGATGAAAGTCGCTGCGCCGGAAAAGCCGGCGATGGCGGCGGCGCCCGAAGCCGCTGCGCCGATCGCAGCGCCCAAAGCCGCGCCCGCGCCGGTCGCGGAAGGCGCGATCGGCGCCATCGTCAATGCATTCGGCGACAATATCCGGATCGAGTTTCCGTTCGCGGCGGAGACGCCGGCGGCGGTGTTCCGCCGTTCCGACACGGTGTGGGTGGTGTTCGACAATGCGCCGAAAATCGATCTGGCGGCGCTGACGCGCGGCATCAATCCGGCGATCCGCAGCGCCGCGTTCTCGCGCGGACAAGACGGCGAGGCCATCGTGCGGCTGAAGCTGGCGCGGCCGCAAATGACCAGCGCCGTCACCGACGGTCCGGGCTGGGTCATCACCATCGGCGACACCGCCGCGCAGCCGAGCGCGGCATTGGTGATTGCCCGCAATATTCTCGGCCAGAACAAAGCCAGCATCATGGTGCCGTTCGACGGCGCCAGGAAAATTCACACCATCACCGACCCCGATCTTGGCGACCGGCTGCTGGTGGTGACGGCGCTCGGACCGGCGCGCGGCTTTCTCAAGGGCCAGGATTTCGTCGAGCTGCGCGCTCTCGCATCGACGCACGGCGTCGTGGTGCAGCCGATCGCCGACGATCTGACGGCATCGATCGAGCCGGAAAAAATCGTCATTGGCCGCCCGGGCGGACTGTCGCTGTCGTCGGCGGTGTCGGGCACGCTGATGCAACAGGCGCCGGGCTTTCGCTCATTGACCTTCGACACGCAGACCTGGGGCTTCGACCGGCAGGCGCCGTTTCTGGCGCGCCAGTCGGAATTGATCGCCCTCGCGGCGGCGGCGCCGGCCGCCAAGCGCCGGCAGGCGCGGCTCAACTTGGCGCGGTTTTACCTCGCGCGCGAGATGGGCGCGGAGGCCAAAGCGGTGCTCAATGTCGCGCTCGCCGAGCAGAAGGGCGGCGAGGACGTCACCGGCAGCGTGCTCAAGGCCATCGCCAATATGATGCTCGACCGCAATGACGAGGCGCTCAAAGAACTGTCCTCCACCCAGCTTGGCGATCAGCAGGACGTCCCGGTCTGGCGCGCCATCGCTTATGCCCGGCTCGGGCAATGGTCCGATGCGCATGCCGGGTTCAAGGCCGCCGACAACGCGGTGCGCGCACTCCCGGTCGAGATGAAGCGCATCGCCATGCGCGCCGAAATGCGCTCGTCGATCGAGGTGCGCGACTTCGCCGGCGCGACGCGCATCGCCAACGAATTCGAGACCATGGGAATACCGCCGGACTTCGAGCCGTCGATCGCGGTGCTGACCGGGCGGCTTTATGAGAATCTCGGCCGCAAGGACGATGCGCTGACCAGCTACCGCGCCGCCGCTGCCTCGCCGGACCGCCGTTCGGCGGCGCAAGGCCGCCTGCGCGAGATCGAACTGTTGAACGAAACCGGCGACATGCCGCGGCAGGAAGTGATCCACGAACTTGAAACCCTGACGACGACCTGGCGCGGCGACGAAACCGAATCCGGCGGTCTGCGGCTGCTGGCGCATCTTTATACCGGCGACAATCGCTACCGCGACGCCTTCCACGTCATGCGCACGGCGTTGCGCGCGCACCCCGACAGCGACCAGACGCGCAAGATCCAGGACGAGGCGGCGGCGACCTTCGACAGCCTGTTCCTCGCCGGAAAAGGCGATACGCTGCCGCCGATCGAGGCGCTCGGCCTGTTCTACGATTTCCGCGAACTGACGCCGATCGGCCGGCGCGGCGACGAGATGATCCGCCGACTGGCCGACCGGCTGGTGTCGGTCGATCTTCTCGATCAGGCGGCCGAACTGTTGCAGCACCAGGTCGATAACCGTCTCAACGGCGCGGCGCGCGCCCAGGTGGCGACGCGGCTGGCGGTGGTCTACCTGATGAATCGCAAACCGGACCGCGCGCTCGCCACCTTGCAGAAGACGCGCACGGCGGATTTGTCGAACGAATTGCGTGACCAGCGGCTTTTGCTGGAAGCGCGCGCCATTTCCGACGGCGGCCGGCACGAGTTGGCGCTTGAAGTGATCGCCAGCATCAAGGGCCGTGAGGCAATGCGTTTGCGCTCCGATATCATGTGGTCGGCCAAGCGCTGGCGCGAGGCGGCCGAGCAGATCGAACTGATGTATGGCGCGCGCTGGAAGGAATTCACGCCGCTCACCGACGCCGAGCGGACCGACATCCTGCGCGCCGCCATCGGTTACGCGCTCAGCGAAGAGCAGATCAGCCTCGAGCGGCTGCGCGAGAAATACGCGGTCAAATTCGCCGACGGTCCGGAGCGGCGCGCCTTCGACGTGGTGTCGACGCCGATCGGCGCGGCCGGTCCGGAATTCCAGGATATCGCCAACCGGCTGGCCGCGACCGATACGCTGGAGGGATTCCTGCGCGACCTGCGCACCCGCTATCCGGACGCGGCGACGCCGGCGGCCGAGTTGACCAAAGAGTCGGTGAAAGCGCCGCCACGGGAACTGGCCAAGAATCCACAGCGGACCTCCGGCAGCGAAGAGCCGAGGGACTTGCCCCGGAGCGGGCTCAAAAACGCGCCCAAAAACGCGTCCAAGGATGCTCCCAAGGATTCGCCAATGGATGTGGCCAAGGATGGGCCGCCGAAATTTCCAGTCGCCGCTGCGATGCCCGGTTCGCAGCCGCCGAAAGCGCCGAGCGGCGAGCCGCTCAAGCCGGACAAAGCCGCGGCCGACAAGTCGCCGACCGGCTCGATCCCGCTCAAGCCGCGCATGCCGCCGACCTTCGGGCCGTTCCCGGCGC
>CAITJJ010000198.1 GCA_903892675.1 uncultured Hyphomicrobiales bacterium
AATGCGAACATTATCTGGCATGGCGCGGATGTACTCTGGTCGATTCCGTTTGGCGCGGCGATGGCGTGAGCGCCGGCAACACGGTTACCTGGATTCGACGCATGGGGGCGAACATACCCTCTCAGCCGCCCCTGACAAGCCGGTTACCAAGCGTAACTATGGCAATGGCGCGGGTCACGATTGATCGCCGTCAGGCGACTTCTTGAGGGCTTGCAGCGCCGCGAAGGGGTGCGGAATTTCGGTATCAACGTCCAGGGGCGCGAACTCTACGCCTTCCTTGCGCGGGTAGGGTTCGATCCCGAGGATCAGGAATTCGGTGGCAATGGTGCCGAGGTCGACGGTTCCGTCGATCAATGGCTCGGCCGGTTCATTCTCGGTCTTGCGACGGCGTTCCTCGCCGGCGGCGCTCCCCTCCGCCGGGACCGCGGCAAACAGCACGTCGATCGTTTCGTCAATGGCGGTCTCAATCGGCTCCAGGCTGACCACGCAGTTCTGGCCCACGGTGGCGGTCACCCGGCCAGTGACATGCACGACCTCACCAGCCCGGCTCAGTTCAAAACTTGCCTTGAGGTCCGACACCGCCCGCACGGCGGCGAGCGCGGCCACGGCGGCGCAAATGTCGACGCTGGCCTCGATGGCGCGGCGCAGGCCGGTTTCCGCGAGGAGGTCAGCCTTCAGCGGCACGCTCCAGGGCGGCGGCGCGCTGGCCGCGGCGGACGCCGCGCGGCTATGCGTCCGGCCGGGCTTCTTGCTCATTGTCGTCGGGTTTTTCGGCAACGTGACGCTCTGTCCTGAAGGCTAGACACGGGCCACGGGGATCGCGGCCGGGTCGGGGAAACGCAAGGCACCGGCTGTCAGGCTGCCAGTGTCCAAGGCTTTCAACTCCCGTACCGCCTCCAGCATATAGGCCGCAAGCCTTGGCGCCGCGCCATGCGCCGACGGTGCCCCACCGTATATATTGCGCGACAAAGCCTCGATCAGGGCCCGGCTGCCATCGGCCGGCTCCAGCGCCGCCGGTATCGCCTTCAGATAGGCTTTCGAGCGGCCATAAAAGGCCTCACCCATGCGCCGCATCTCCTTCGGCACTTTCAGGTCGCCTATGCCCATTTCCCGCAGGTTGTCGTCCATATCCTCGCAGAACCTGTCGAAAATGCCCTGGCCGAGGCTTTGCGAGTCCGGATCGCTGGCCAGCCGGTCCAGCAGCAGCGCCAAATGCAGCACGATCAGATCGAAACGGCCGTTAACCGTGTCGGCGACCGCATAGTCGCGATAAAATACCGGCAATCGCGCCTGCGCCACGATCATGCCATACAGGGTCGAAATGGTGTCGGCCCGCGGGTGACGGCGGAAAAGAGAAAATATCATAAGCTTGTTGCGCCGTTTGTTGCTTGCTGCCGGTTTAGTCCACACCGGCAAGGATGCAAGGCCCAAATAGCCGGCAATATTGCGATTGGGGTCCGTTCGACCTTTGGCGTTCGGGACCTTTAAGAGGATCAAAGTGGCGATGGTTTGCGACATAATGAATTGCAAGACGGTGACACGCGCGCGGCGCGCCGGACGGGCGCCGATGCTGGCCCTCGCCTGCGCGCTCGCCGGCCCGCTGGCGCTCGCCGGCTGCGGCGGTTTCACCGAGACGCTGCAGCGCGGCTACGTTCTGCCCGAGGGCGCGCTTGAGCAGATCCCGATCGGCGCGACGCAGGAGCAGGTGCTGATCGTGCTCGGCACGCCGTCCACTGTCGCGACCGTCGATGGCGAGGCGTTCTATTACATTTCGCAGAAGGCCGAGCGTAGCGCCGCCTTCGTGCCGCATCAATCCATCGACCAGCGCGTCATCGCGGTTTACTTCGACAAGGAACGCAAGGTCGTCCGGCTGGCCAATTACGGCATCAAGGACGGCAAGGTTTTCGACTACCTGTCGCAGACCACCGAAACCGGCGGCGCAAATCTCAATTACATTCGCGCCATCTTCGGCAATTTCAAGATGTTCTAGAAGCGACGCATCGACGAATAAAAAAGGGCCCGCAACATGCGGGCCCTTTGTCGTTTGATTGTACGGCGCGGACTTAGTGCGCCAAGATCGCCAGCAACAACAACGCGACGATGTTGGTGATCTTGATCATCGGGTTGACGGCGGGACCCGCCGTATCCTTGTAGGGATCGCCGACGGTGTCGCCGGTTACAGCTGCCTTATGCGCATCCGAACCCTTGCCGCCGAAGTGGCCGTCCTCGATGTACTTCTTGGCATTGTCCCAGGCGCCGCCGCCCGAGGTCATCGAAATCGCAACGAACAGGCCGTTGACGATCACGCCCAGGAGCATCGCACCGAGCGCCGAGAAACCGGCCGACTTGCCGGC
>CAITJJ010000199.1 GCA_903892675.1 uncultured Hyphomicrobiales bacterium
ACACCCGCGTCATCGACATCGGCCTTATGCGAATAGTCGTCGATGCGCGCCTCGATCTCGTGACGGAAATGCGCGATCAGGCCCTGGATCGGCCACGCCGCGGCGTCGCCAAGCGCGCAGATGGTGTGGCCTTCGATCTGCTTGGTGACTTCCAGCAACATGTCGATCTCGCGCTTTTGCGCGCGGCCATCGGCCATGCGCGTCAACACGCGCCACATCCAGCCGGTGCCCTCGCGGCAGGGCGTGCATTGGCCGCAGCTCTCGTGTTTGTAGAAATACGAGAGACGAGCGACGGCGCGGATCAAGTCGGTCGACTTGTCCATGACGATGACCGCAGCGGTGCCGAGCCCGGACTTCAATTTGCCGAGACTGTCGAAATCCATCGGCGTATCGATGATCTGCGCCGCCGGCACCATGCGCACCGACGAACCGCCCGGGATCACCGCCTTGAGATTGTCCCAGCCGCCGCGAATGCCGCCGCAATGCGTCTCGATCAATTCGCGGAACGTGATGCCCATCGCCTCTTCGACGTTGCAGGGCTTGTTCACATGGCCGGAAATGCAGAACAGCTTGGTGCCGACATTGTTCGGATTGCCGAAGGATGAAAACCACGACGCGCCGCGCCGCAGAATGTCCGGCGCCACCGCGATCGACTCGACATTGTTTACGGTCGTCGGGCAGCCATAGAGACCGACATTGGCCGGAAACGGCGGCTTCAGGCGCGGCTGGCCCTTTTTTCCTTCAAGGCTTTCGAGAAGTGCTGTTTCCTCGCCGCAGATATAGGCGCCAGCGCCGTGCGCGACGTAAAGGTCGAAGTCCCAGCCATTGGAATTGTTCTTGCCGATCAGCTTGGCCTCGTAGGCCTGATCGATCGCCGCTTGCAGATGCTCGCGTTCGCGGATGAATTCGCCGCGCACATAGATGTAGCCGACATGCGCGCCCATGGCGAAACCGGCGATCAGGCAGCCCTCGACCAGCAGATGCGGATCGTGCCGCATGATCTCGCGGTCCTTGCAGGTGCCGGGCTCCGACTCGTCGGCATTGACGACGAGATAATGCGGACGCTCGCCGATTTCCTTCGGCATGAACGACCATTTCAGCCCGGTCGGAAAACCGGCGCCGCCGCGGCCGCGCAGGCCCGACGCCTTCATCTCATTGACGATGCCGTCGCGGCCTTTTTCCAGGATCGCCTTGGTGCCGTCCCAGGAGCCGCGCGAGCGCGCGCCCTTGAGGCCCCAGTCATGCAGGCCGTAGAGATTTTGAAAGATGCGATCCTTGTCAGCGAGCATCACTTAGCCTTCACGGACTTGAGTGTGGTCGGGCCGCCTTCCGGCGCGGAAAACTGCCGGTCGATCTGCGGTCCCGGCTTCGGCGGTTTGCCGGCGGCGAAGCCGTCGATCAGCTTTTCGAAACTCTCGGCAGTGAGGTCTTCGTAAGTGTCTTTCCAGATCAGCGCCATCGGCGCGTTGACACAAGCGCCAAGACACTCGACCTCTTCCCACGAGAAGTTGCCGTCGGCCGACAGTTCAAACGGCTCGTGGGCAATCTTGCTGTGACAAACCTCGAACAGCGCATCGGCGCCGCGCAGCCGGCAGGGCGTGGTGCCGCAGACCTGAATGTGCGCCTTCTTGCCGACCGGTTGCAGCAGGAACATCGTATAGAAGGTCGCTACTTCCAGCGCGCGGATATAATCCATGCCGATCATGTCGGCGACATAACGGATCGCCGCTTCCGGCAGCCAGCCATGATGCTGCTCCTGCGCCCGCCACATCAGCGGAATAACCGCGGACGCCTGACGGCCTTCCGGGAATTTCAGCAACTGCTTTTTGGCCCAATCGAGATTCTCCGCCGTGAAGGAAAACTCCTTCGGCTGAACCTCGGCGGGGGCGAGACGGCGGACACTCATCGATCAACTTCCCCGAACACGATATCGATGGAGCCGAGAATGGCGGAAACGTCGGCCAGCAAATGGCCCTTGCACAGCCAGTCCATCGCCTGCAGATGCGCGAAACCCGGCGCGCGGATTTTGCACTTGTACGGTTTGTTGGTGCCGTCCGCGACGAGATAGACGCCGAACTCGCCCTTCGGCGCCTCGACGGCGGCATAGACTTCGCCTTCCGGCACGTGGAAGCCTTCGGTGTAGAGCTTGAAGTGATGAATCAAGGCTTCCATCGAGCGCTTCATCTCGCTGCGCTTGGGCGGCACGATCTTCTGATCGACCGCCGATACAGGACCCTGCCCTTCGGGCGAGCGCAGTCTGTCGCAGCACTGCTTCATGATCTTCACCGACTGGCGCATCTCTTCCATGCGGATGAGATAGCGATCGTAACAATCGCCGTTCTTGCCGACCGGAATGTCGAAGTCGAGTTCGTTGTAGCACTCGTAGGGCTGCGACTTGCGCAGATCCCAGGCCGCGCCCGAGCCGCGCACCATCACGCCGGAGAAACCCCAGTTCCAGGCGTCTTCGAGTTTGACGATGGCGATATCGACATTGCGCTGCTTGAAAATGCGGTTGTTGGTCAGCAGTGCATCGAGATCGCCGACGACTTTCAGGAACGGATCGCAGAAATTATAAACGTCGTCGATCAACTGTTTCGGCATGTCCTGATGCACGCCGCCGGGCCGGAAATAGGCCGCATGCATGCGCGAGCCGGAGACGCGCTCATAGAACACCATCAGCTTTTCGCGTTCCTCGAAGCCCCAGAGCGGCGGCGTCAGCGCGCCGACATCCATCGCCTGCGTGGTCACGTTCAAAAGATGCGACAGCAGCCGGCCAATTTCGGAATAGAGCACGCGGATATATTGCGCACGCTTGGGCACGGTGATGCCGAGCAGTTTTTCGACCGCCAGACAGAACGCATGCTCCTGATTCATCGGCGCGACGTAATCGAGCCGATCGAAGTAAGGCACCGCCTGCAGATAGGTCTTGTGCTCGATCAGCTTCTCGGTGCCGCGATGCAACAGCCCGATATGCGGATCGACGCGCTCGACGATCTCGCCGTCGAGTTCCAGCACCAGACGCAGCACGCCGTGCGCGGCCGGATGCTGCGGGCCGAAATTGATGGTGAAGTTGCGGACTGCGGTTTCGGCCATTACGGCGACACCTTCTTCTCAGGCTCGCCGGCGAGCTTGTTGCCC
>CAITJJ010000200.1 GCA_903892675.1 uncultured Hyphomicrobiales bacterium
GGATTCGACCGACCCCCGCGCATTGCAACTGGTTTTATGTCCGGCGCGGACCCCCACGGTCCCTGCTCGAGGTTTTATGTCCTTTTCCCAACTTGGCCTATCCGACAAGGTTATCGGCGCTATTGCGGCTGCCGGCTACAAGACGCCGACCCCCATTCAGGAACAAGCCATTCCGCACGTGCTCGCCCGGCGCGACGTGCTCGGCATCGCCCAGACCGGCACCGGCAAGACCGCCGCTTTCGTGCTGCCGATGCTCACCATGCTGGAAAAAGGCCGCGCCCGTGCCCGCATGCCGCGCACGCTTATTCTTGAGCCGACGCGCGAACTCGCCGCCCAGGTCGCCGAAAGTTTCGAGAAATACGGCAAGAATCACAAACTCAACGTCGCCCTGATCATCGGCGGCGTGTCGTTCGGCGATCAGGACGCCAAGCTGTTGCGCGGCGTCGATGTGTTGATCGCAACGCCGGGCCGCCTGCTCGACCATTCCGAACGCGGCCGCCTGCTGCTCTCGGGATGCGAGCTTTTGATCATCGACGAAGCCGATCGCATGCTCGATATGGGCTTCATTCCCGACATCGAACGCATCGGCAAGCTGGTGCCGTTCACGCGGCAGACCTTGTTTTTCACCGCCACTATGCCGCCGGAAATCCAGCGCATCGCCGACAACTTCCTGCACAATCCGGTGCGTGTTGAAGTGTCGAAGCCGGCGACCGCCGCCACCACCATCACGCAAGGCCAGGTCGCCGTCGGCCGCGAAGGCCATGAAAAGCGGGACACATTGCGCCGGCTGATCCGCGGCGCAGAGAATTTCAAGAACGCCATCATCTTCTGCAACCGCAAGCGCGAAGTCGCGCTGTTGCATAAATCGCTGGTCAGCCACGGCTTCAATGCCGTCGCTTTGCACGGCGATCTCGATCAGTCGTCGCGCACGGCCGCGCTCGAAGCTTTCCGCAGCGGCAATGCCAAGCTTCTGATTGCCTCCGATGTTGCCGCGCGCGGCCTCGACATTCCGGCGGTGAGCCATGTATTCAATTTCGACGTGCCGCATCACCCGGACGATTACGTCCACCGCATTGGCCGTACCGGCCGCGCCGGACTGACCGGCACCGCGATCACGCTGGTGGCGCCGATCGACGGCAAATCGGTCGCGACCATCGAAAAGCTGATGGGAATGCCCATTCCGGTGATGAGCGCGCCGGGAGAACCGGCGCCGGCTGAAACGCCGGACGCCGCCAGCGGCGAGCAGCGCCCCAATCGCCGCCCGCCGGGCGAACGCAGTTCGGAACGCAGCGAAGGCCGCGGATCACGCGGTGGCCGCAATCGCGGCGGCCGCGATCGGCATTCACGTCCAGAATCGCATCAAGAAATCCAACCGACCGCGCCCAGCCAGGATCAGGCGGTAGCGACAGCGCCGGCCGGCAATGACCGGCCCCAAGCCGCCGGCGACGATCAGCCCCGCCAACCGCGCGAGGCGCAACGCCCGCGCCACGAGCCACGCCAGCCGCAGGGCAACATTCCCGTGCGCCGCAACGAGCCGCAACCCAAGCGAGAACCGGCCGGAGAAGAGCCCGATGGCAGCCATTTGCCGGCCTTTTTGCTCCGTCCGGTGACAATTAAGGCCTGATACCGTCCGGATTGCATGGTTAGCGGCCGGCTATCGGCGGCGAACTTTCGGCAGCAATCAACGCCTTATTTACCGGCGATTCATCTCCCTGAAATACCGTCCAAGCTCTGGGGACGTCGCGCGGCCACCCGGTTGTGCGCGTGAAGACCTACAGGCAACGATGCCTCAAGGAGGTTTTCTAATGAGTGGTCAAGCGGATGAACACGAACGCACGATGGCGTTCTGCGATATCGCGCTCGGCCAGATCAGGGCGTTGCGTCAGCCGGCGACTCCCCGCAATTACGAGATCTGGTACGCCTACGCGACCGGCTATCACCCGTCGCTCAATCAGAAGATAAACGAGACGCTCGGCGCCAACGGCACTTTGTCCGATGCCGACCTCGATGAAATCTATGCCACCTACCTGTCGCCGACCCGGCTGACCGACCGAATCGACAAGGTCGGCTCGCAGGTCATGGGCGAGATCGAACAGGTCATGGCGATGATCGACGCCGCCGCGGGCTCCGCCTCGAATTACACCGAGAGCCTCGCCGACATGACAGAAAAGCTCGGCGATTCGAAAGATCGCGAGGGCTTGCGCGCCATCGTCGAAAGCCTGGTGCAGACCGCCAAGGAGATGGAAGAGTCGAACCAAAAGTTGGAAGCGCGGCTGAACGCCTCCAAGCAGGAAATCAACGAGCTGCAGGAAAATCTCGAGGTTGTCCGCACCGAGAGCCTGACCGATCCCCTCACCCAGCTCGCCAACCGCAAATTCTTCGACACCACGCTCGAAGAGGCGATGGCCGACGCCCGCGAAAAGAACGAGCCGCTGTCGCTGATGATGACCGACATCGACCATTTCAAGAATTTCAACGACAGCTTCGGCCATTTGACTGGCGACCAGGTGCTACGACTGGTGGCGATGTCGGTGAAGCAGAACGTCAAGGGCCAGGACACCGCGGCGCGCTACGGCGGCGAGGAATTCGCCGTAGTGCTGCCGAACACAGTACTGCGCTCGGCGATCACGGTCGCCGATCACATCCGCCGCGCCGTGATGACCAAGGAATTGATGAAGCGGTCGACCGGCGAGCATCTCGGCCGGGTGACGATATCGATCGGTGTTGCCGTGCTGCAGGAAGGCGACACCGCCGCGACGTTGATCGAGCGCGCCGATACTTGCCTTTATGCCGCCAAGCGGCATGGCCGCAACCGGGTGATGTGCGAGACCGACCCGGAAGTCGCCCTCAAGCCTGCCGCGCAGGTCGCCTAGGCTCTGCGCCTTTTACCGTATTGACGATCAAAGCCGGGCCTTTCGCCCGGCTTTTCTCTTGCCCAGTTTCTTGCCCAGTTTCTTGCCCGGCTTCTTGGCAGATTTTTTGGCAGGTTTCTCGCGGGCCTTATTGGTGCGCGCCACGGCCAAGGCTTGCCGCGCCCATTGCGCAAGTTCATCCGGCGCGTCGTAAAGCCGTTCCGGCAGCCGCCAATATGATGTCACCATGCGCTGGCCGGATTTCTTGGTGAAGGTCAGCGCCGTTGCGTGCTCACGCTCGAAAGCGGGGCGCGTCGTCTCGTCGGTCTTGAGATAAATGACGTCGCCGGAGACGATAGCGAAGATCACGCCGCCAGCGTAAATCCCCTGCCCGCCGAACATGCGCTTGACCTCGACGCGGCCAAAATCGGCGAACAGATCATGGATGAAATCGGCATCCAAAGTCGGCTTTCCTGGCAGGCACGTTCAGTGCGCCTCGGCGCCATCGTCCTTGAACGGCGTCAATTGCACGCTCTCGCCACAGCCGCAGGCCGAGGTCTGGTTCGGATTGTTGAACACGAATTGCGCCGACAATTTCTCGGTCTTGTAGTCCATCTCGGTGCCGAGCAGGAACAATACCGCCTTGGGATCGACCAGAATCTTGACGCCCTTGTCTTCGACCACCTCGTCCGACGGCTTGACGCTGTCGGCGTATTCCATGGTGTATTCCATCCCGGCGCAGCCGCCATTCTTGACGCCGACGCGCACGCCGGCGACCGGCTTGTCGGCCCGCGCCATCACATCCTTGATACGCAACGCCGCGGCGTCCGTCAGCCGCATCACCTGGGGTCTCGGTCGTGCAGTCGCCATGGCGTCCTCTCGATCCAAACCGTCTATTTAAGCCGCGAATCGCAAATTTAAAGTCACCACATATTCAATACTAAACGAGCCTCGTCCGACATCCGGCTCGGGTCCCAGGGCGGGTCCCAGACCACCTCGACCTTGGCGTCTTTGACACCCGGAACACTCGAGACGGCGTTCTCGATCATGATCGGCAGTTCCTGCGCCGACGGGCAGTTCGGCGAAGTCAGCGACATATCGATCTTGACCGAGCGGTCGTCGGCGATGTCGATCCTGTAGATCAGGCCGAGTTCATAGACGTCGGCCGGGATTTCCGGGTCGAACACAGTCTTGATGCCAGCGATGATCTCGTCGGTCAGCCGTGTCAGTTCGCCCTCGGGCAACGCCGAGGAACCACTAATGGCGGCGTTTTCGGCCGGCTTTTCGGCGACGGCGGCGCCGGAATTGTCATCGGTCTTTTCGGTCATGTCATTACTCATGAAAAGAACTGCTGCGCCTTCACCAGCGCGGCCGCCAGGGTATCGATCTCGGGCTTCGTATTATACATGCCCAGCGAGGCGCGGCAGGTGGCAGTGACCCCGAAGCGCGCCAGAAGCGGCATGGTGCAATGGGTTCCCGCCCGGACAGCGACGCCGGAGCGGTCGATGACGGTTGCGATATCGTGGGCATGCGCACCTTTCATCTCGAACGAGACGATAGGACCTTTGTCTTTCGCCTTGCCGATGATGCGCAGCGAATTGATCGCGCCGAGCTTCTCATGCGCGTATTTGACCAGATCCGCTTCATGCGCCCGGATACGCGCCTTACCGATCGAATTGATGTAGTCGAGCGCGGCGCCAAGGCCGATCGCCTGCACGATCGGCGGCGTACCGGCTTCGAACTTGTGCGGCGGCTCGCCATAGGTGACGCGGTCCTCATAGACTTCACGGATCATCTCGCCGCCGCCGAGAAACGGCGGCATGGCTTCGAGATGCGCCATCTTGCCGTACAGCACACCGATGCCGGTCGGGCCATACAGCTTGTGACCGGTCATCACATAGAAGTCACAGTCGATGTCCTGCACATCGACATCCATATGCACGGCGGCTTGCGAGCCATCGACCAGCACCGGAATGCCGCGCGCATGGGCAAGCCTGACGACATCCTTCACCTGCACGACGGTGCCGAGCGCGTTCGACATCTGCGTAATCGCCACCATCTTGGTTCGCGGTCCAAGCAGTTTCTCGAACTCTTCAATCAGGAAATTGCCGTCATCGTCGACCGGCGCCCACTTGATCACTGCGCCGAAGCGCTCGCGGAAATAGTGCCACGGGATGATATTGGAATGGTGCTCCATGATCGAGAGCACGATCTCGTCGCCTTCCTTGACGCGCATGCCGCCAAAGCTCGCGGCCACCAGATTGATCGCCTCGGTGGCGTTCTTGGTGAAGACGATTTCTTCCTTGGCGCGCGCATTGATAAAAGCCCGCGCGGATTCTCGCGCGCCTTCGTAGGCCTCCGTCGCCTCATTGGCGAGATAATGCAGCCCGCGATGCACATTGGCATATTGCGTCGTATAGGCGCGGGTCAGCCGGTCGAGCACCTGCGTTGGCTTCTGCGCCGAGGCGGCGTTGTCGAGATAGACCAGCGGCTTGCCATAGATTTGCATGGCTAGCGCAGGAAAGTCGGCGCGGATCTTGTCGACGTCATATCCGCTATTGCTGACGGCCGCGTGCATATTCATGCGCGGGTCTCCAGCCAGGACAGCGCCGCCGTCATCAGCGCGTCGCAGAAATCCTCGTGGGCAACTTCCTCGATCGTCTCGCCGATGAAAGCCTGAATCAAAAGCGCCTCGGCCTGCTTGTCGTCGATGCCGCGCGACATCAGGTAAAACTTCAGGTTCGGATCGAGCGCGCCGGCGGTGGCGCCATGGCCGCAGACCACGTCGTCGGCGAAAATCTCAAGCTCCGGCTTGTTGTCGGCCTCGGCTTCGTCCGACAGCAACAAAGCGCGCGTCATCATCTTGGTGTCGGTCTTCTGGGCGTGCGGCTTAACCACGATCTTACCCTGGAAAACGTTATGGCTCTGGTCGTCGAGCACCGATTTGAATTGTTCGCGGCTAGAGCAATGACCGGCCGCATGCTCAATCAGCATCGTCGTATCGACATGATCCTTGCCGCGCAACAGATTGACGCCGCGAAGACCGCCCGTGCTGTCCTCGCCGGCAAAGCGGACAAAACTCTGGTTGCGCACCAGCGACGCATCGCTGTTCAACGCGAAAGTGTTGAACAGCGCCTTGGCGCCGACCGTCAACAGCAGGCTGGCGACATGCAAACCGCGGGTCTGCGTGGCCTTGTAGTAATCGACATGGGCGCCGTCACCGATCACCATTTCCAGCGCGCAATTGACTTGGCTGACGTTGTTCTCGTGACTTTCGGCGATGATTGCCTGCGCGCCCTTTCCGACGACAATCAGTGAACGGATAAAGGCCGCGCTGGGCGTCTCACCAGAGGCGAACACCAGATGGATCGGCCGCTCCACGACCGTGCCGGCGGCAACATGAACCACCGCGCCGTCGCCCATCAGCGCGGTGTTGAGCGCCACGGCGGCGTCGTCGGTCTCGAACACCTTGCCGACATGCGACGCGACCAAAGGATCGCCTTTGGCAAGCGCATCGGCCATCGAGCCAATGGTCAGGCCGGGCTCAGGGGTGAGGTCGGACAACTCCGTGACGAAGGCGCCGTCGACAAAAACGAGGCGGCGGCACGCGAGGTTGCCGAAAATCTTGCCGGCGTCCTTCGCCTTGGCTTTCGCCGCCGCATCCGGCGGCGCGGCCAGCGGCAACGCGTCGCGCATCAGCGCGCGCAGATCGGTGTATTTCCATTCCTCGACGCGGCGGTGCGGCAGGCCCTTGGCATCGAAGCGCTTGAAAGCTTCGTCGCGCAAAGCGGCAACGCCGCCCTTGCCCGGCAACGCGGCGCGCGCGGCCTCAAAGGCGCTGGTCAGCGCCTGTTCGGCCGGTGTCTTGATGGCGCGGACTTCGGCGTTCATCGCTTAAGCCGCCTCGTCGGTATACTGTGCATAGCCCTTGGCCTCGAGTTCGAGCGCCAGTTCCTTGCCGCCCGACTTCACCACGCGGCCCTTCGACATGACGTGCACCACGTCCGGCACGATGTAATTCAGCAGCCGCTGATAATGCGTGATGACGATCATCGAACGCTCCGGCGAGCGCAGTCGGTTGACGCCTTCCGACACGGTCTTGAGCGCGTCGATGTCGAGGCCGGAATCGGTCTCGTCGAGAATGGCGAGACGCGGCTGAAGAATCGCCATTTGCAGAATTTCGTTGCGCTTCTTCTCGCCGCCGGAAAAGCCTACATTGACCGCACGCCGAAGATGCTCCTGGCTGACGCCGAGCTTGGCCGAGGTCTCGCGGACCAGCTTGATGAAATCGGGCGTCGAATATTCGCCTTCGCCGCGCAGCTTGCGCTGGGCGTTCAGCGCGGTGCGCAGGAAAGTCATGGTGGCGACGCCCGGCACTTCGACCGGATACTGGAAGGCGAGGAAAATGCCCTTGGCGGCGCGCTCGTCCGGCGCCAGCTCAAGGATGCTCTCGCCGTCGAGCAGGATGTCACCCTCGGTGATGTTGTAGGCATCCTTGCCGGCCAGCACATAGGACAAAGTCGACTTGCCAGAACCGTTCGGGCCCATAATGGCGGCGACCTGACCCTTCTCGATGGTCAGATTGAGGCCGTTGAGGATTTTCTTGTCCTCGACCTCGACATGCAGATTCTTGATTTCAAGCAACGACATAAAACTTCCTTGGTTTACGCGTGATCTTTCCGAAAACCGGTTCCCACTTTTCGGGATCACGCGCGTTAGCCCACACTTCCTTCAAGCGAAATCGAAATCAGCTTCTGCGCTTCGACCGCGAATTCCATCGGCAGCTGTTGCAACACGTCCTTGACGAAGCCGTTGACGACAAGCGCGGTCGCCTCCTCCGCCGACATGCCGCGCTGGCGGCAATAGAACAGCATGTCCTCGGAGATTTTCGAGGTCGAGGCT
This sequence comes from uncultured Hyphomicrobiales bacterium, assembly GCA_903892675.1. Taxonomy (GTDB): domain Bacteria; phylum Pseudomonadota; class Alphaproteobacteria; order Rhizobiales; family Xanthobacteraceae; genus Pseudolabrys. The sequence continues at coordinate 7,755 of CAITJJ010000200.1, forward strand.
TCGTGCTCGAATACGGCCGAGGCGTTCTTGGCTTCAATGTAGGGCACGGTGTGCGCGCCGCATTGATCGCCGATCAGCAACGAGTCGCAGTTGGTGAAGTTGCGAGCGCCCGTGGCCTTGCGATGCGCAGTGACCAGACCGCGATAAGTGTTGTTCGACTTGCCGGCGGAAATGCCTTTGGAGATGATGCGGCTGGTCGTGTTCTTGCCGAGATGGATCATCTTGGTGCCGCTGTCGACCTGCTGCATGCCGTTCGAAATCGCGATCGAATAGAACTCGCCGCGCGAACCGTCGCCGCGCAGGATGCAGCTCGGATATTTCCAGGTGATCGCCGAGCCGGTTTCGACCTGGGTCCAGGAAATCTTCGAGTTCCTGCCGCGGCAGTCGCCGCGCTTGGTAACGAAATTGAAAATACCGCCCTTGCCGTCGGCGTCGCCTGGATACCAGTTCTGCACCGTCGAGTATTTGATCTCGGCATCGTCGTGCGTGACCAGTTCGACCACGGCGGCATGCAACTGATTCTCGTCGCGCATCGGCGCGGTGCAGCCTTCGAGATACGAGACGTAAGCGCCCTTGTCGGCGATGATCAAAGTGCGCTCGAACTGGCCGGTATTGGCTTCGTTGATGCGGAAATAGGTCGACAATTCCATCGGGCAGCGCACGCCCGGCGGCACGTAGACGAACGAGCCGTCCGAAAACACAGCCGAGTTCAGCGTGGCAAAGAAATTGTCCGTTGTCGGCACCACCGAGCCGAGATACTTCTTCACCAGCTCAGGGTGTTCCTTGATCGCTTCCGACATCGGCATGAAGATCACGCCGGCGCGCTTCATTTCTTCCTTGAAGGTGGTGGCCACCGACACCGAGTCGAACACGGCATCGACCGCGACGCGGCGCTCAGGCATCACATTGCCATCGGCATCCTTGCGCACGACGCCGGCCAGCATTTCCTGCTCGCGCAGCGGAATGCCGA
>CAITJJ010000201.1 GCA_903892675.1 uncultured Hyphomicrobiales bacterium
CGCCGAAATATTTCTATGACGGCGCCGGCTCGCAATTGTTCGAGCGCATCACCGAGCAGCCGGAATATTACCCGACGCGCTGCGAGATGCACATCCTGCAGGACAATGCCGCCGATATTGCCAGGCTCATTCCGGCCGGCGCGGCTTTGGTCGAGTTCGGCTCCGGCTCGAACAAGAAGGCGCGCATTCTGCTGGCGGTGGCGCCGTTGCTGGCGGCTTACGTGCCGGTCGATATCTCGGCGGAGATGCTGGAGCAGGAAGCCGACGCTCTGCAACTCGACTTCCCGCGTCTCACTATTCGCCCCGTCGCCGCCGATTTCACGCAAGACTTCGAACTGCCGGAAGAGGCCAAGGCGGCGCCCGTCCGCGTCGGCTTTTTTCCGGGCTCGACCATCGGCAATTTCGAGCCGCATGAGGCGGCGAACTTCCTGCGCAATGCCGCGAAAATCCTCGGGCCGAATTCCATCCTGATTGTCGGCGCCGACCTCATCAAACCGGTGGATATTCTCAATGCCGCCTATAACGACGCGGCCGGCGTCACTGCCAAGTTCAATCTCAATCTTCTGGTCCGCATCAACCGCGAATTGAACGCCAATTTCAATCTCGAGACTTTCGAGCATCACGCCTTCTATAACCGCGAACGGCACCGCATCGAGATGCACCTTGCCAGCCTGAAGCGGCAGAAGGTGAAAGTCGCCGGCGAGTGCTTCGACTTCCGCGCCGGCGAGACCATCCACACCGAGAATTCCTACAAATACTCGGTCGAGTCGCTTGGCGCGCTGGCGCGCGGTGTCGGCTGGCAGCCCTCCGGCGTCTGGACGGACAGCAAGAAATATTTTTCGATCCAGGCCTTCGCGCTGGCGCCCGACGCGCCGGCGCTTAAGCCCTGAGTCTGCGGGCTGAAATTTCGCAATCCGAAATAGCCGGCAAGGGACGCGGGTGCCGCGTCCGCCTTTCCGTGCGCGCCAGTGTGCGCTAAGTCATGCGCCCGCCCGCCGCGTCAGGCCGGGCCGCATTATTCAGGCGAGACAGGACCACCATGAAAATCGTCAATTTCCAGACCAATAACGACATCCGCATGGGCGTCGTCGATGGCGGCACCGTCATCGACGTGCAGGCGGTCGACGCCTCGCTGCCGAACCAACTCGGCGATTTCCTGCGCGCCAATGGCGACATGAAGGCTCTGGCCGAGATCGCCAAAAAGGCGCCGGCGTCCGCGCGCCTGCCGCTGGCCGGCTTGACCTTCGCCATGCCGGTCGTCAATCCCGGCAAGATCATTTGTCTGGGCCTGAACTATCTCGATCACGTCAAGGAAGGCAATTACAAGGACAACATCCCGAAGTACCAGAGCATCTTCTTCCGCGTGCTGACGTCGATGGCGGCGCATGGCCAGCCGCTCATCCGGCCGAAGACGTCGATCCAGTTCGATTACGAAGCCGAACTCGTCGTCATTATCGGCAAGCGCGCCCGGCACCTGACGCTGGAAAATGCCGTTGACTGCATCGCCGGCTATTCCTGCGGCATGGAAGGCTCGATCCGCGAATATCAGCGTCACACCACGCAGTGGGGCATGGGCAAGAATTTCGACCAGACCGGCAGTGTCGGCCCGTGGATGGTCACCGCCGACGAACTGCCGCGCGGCGCCAAGGGCCTCAAGATCGAGAGTCGCCTCAACGGCACCATGATGCAGTCGTCGAACACCGACCACTTCATGTTCCCGGTCGCCGAGTCGCTGGTCTATCTCACCGAAGGCATGACCTTGGAGCCGGGTGATATCCTGTTCACCGGCACGCCGTCCGGCGTCGGTCACGCGCGCAAGCCGGAGCCGGTGTGGATGAAGGCCGGCGACACGATCGAGGTCGAGATCGAAGGCGTTGGCCTTCTGACCAATCCGATAGCCGACGAGAAGTAGAGCTATTTCCCTCCCCCGCGAAGCGGCGGGGAGGGTCCCCCGTTGACTCTTGTCCCGTGTCCGCCTTCCCTGTTCGACAATAAAACGCGGCCAGCAAGGCACGCCAACAGGGGAGGATGTTATGCAGCGCTCGTTCGTGGCGGCGGCCTTGGCTGCCGCGTTTATTGGCGCCACCGTCGCACCGGCCGCGGCCCAATGGCCGAATGACCGGCCGATCCGCCTGATCGTCGGCTTCGGAGCCGGCGGCGGCACCGACATCGTCGCGCGCATCGTCGCCCAGCCTTTGTCCGAGTTGCTGAAACAGTCGGTGGTGGTCGAGAACAAGCCGGGCGCCGGCGGCTCGATCGCTTCCGGCGAAGTCGCCCGCGCGGCCAAGGACGGATACACCGCCACCATGATCTCGACCGGCCATACGGTCGGCGCGGCGATGCTCAAGAACGTACCTTATGACGCTGTGAAAGATTTCGCGCCGGTCGGCCTGGTCGCCAACTCCGCCTTCGTCATCGTCGCCAACAAGGACTTCGCCGCCAACGACATCAAGGGTCTGGTGGCACTCGCCAAGGCCAGCCCGGGTAAACTGAATTTTGCCAGCGTCGGCATCGGCTCGACCCAGCACATTGCCGGCGAACTGCTGGTGCAGTCGGCCGGTATCGAGGTCAAGCACATCCCCTATCGCGGCTCGCCCGCTTTGGTCGCCGCGTTGCTCGCCGGCCAAGTCGACTACGGCGTCGAGACTTTCCAGGCGGTGCAGGGTCAGGTGCAGGGCGGCACATTGAAGTTGCTGGCGGTCGGCGGTGCGACCCGGCTCGCGGCCGTGCCCAACGTTCCGACCGTCGCCGAATCCGGCGTGCCCGGTTACGTCGTCAGCGGTTGGTATGGCTTTGCCTATCCCGCCGGCACGCCGCAAGCCATCGTCGACAAGACCAATGCCGCGTTGAAAACGGTGCTGGCCCAGCCGGACGTGCGCGACCGGTTGAGCAACGCCGGCGCCACGGCCTCGATATCGACGCCCGCCGAGTTCGGCACGCTGCTTGCCGAAGAGGTTGCCAAATGGAAAGCGGTGCGCGACAAGGCCGGGCTTGAGCCGCAATAAAACGCCGGCGATCCGGCGCGGCGGCACAAAGGGAAGAGGACGAAATGGCCGAACAGTTGAAGATTGTCGCGATCTGCGGCTCGCTGCGCAAAGGTTCGTACAACGCCGCGCTCGTGCGGGCGCTGCCGGGCCTGGCGCCGCCGGAACTCAAGATCGTGGAGGCGCCGTCCTATGCCGGCTTCCCGATCTACAATGATGATGTGCGGGCCGCCTCCGGCGCGCCGGCCGATGTCGAAGCCTTCGCGGCGGCAATCCGCTCAGCCGACGGCGTTATCGTCGTGTCGCCGGAATATAACTGGTCGATCCCCGGCGGCCTGAAGAACGCCATCGATTGGGTCTCCAAGCTCAAGGACGTGCCGTTCAAGAACAAGCCGGTGGCGTTGCAGTCGGCGTCGGGCGGTCAGATGGGCGGCGGCCGCATGCAGTATCATCTCCGCATGGCGCTCGAGTCGATCGAAGCCCAGATGTTCCTCAAGCCGGAAGTCTTCGTCAATTTCGCCGCGAAGAAGATCGACGAAAAGACCGGCGCAATCACCGACGACGCTGTGAACGACATCATCAAGCAGCAACTGGCGGCCTTTGCCAAGTTCGTGGCAAGGGTAAAGGTCTAGTCGGCGCGCCAGCGCGACGCCGAAGCGAAAACGGCCGGGCAGATGCCCGGCCGTTTTTTTTGCGTTTTCGGTGTGCGGCGGATCACGCCGCCGGCTTGTAGCCCGGAAAGATCATCGGCCGCAGTTTGGGATGCGCCGGCGTCATGCGCGGCACGATCGGCGGTTCGGCGCCGATTTCCATCGCCGCGTGGATCGGCCAGCGCGGGTCGTACATCGCGCCGCGCGCCAGCGCCACCATGTCGGTCTTGCCGGCGGCGATCATGTCCTCGGCTTCGCGCGCGTTTGTGATCAGGCCGACCGACATCGTCGGCATGCCGGTCGCTTTTTTGACGGCTTCGGCGAAGGGCACATTGAAATTCGGCGCGAATGGAATTTTCTGCCGTGAATCGAGCTGCCCCGATGACACGTCCATGTAGTCGCAGCCGAGGCTTTTAAGTTCCTGCGCGAATTTGATGGTGTCTTCGATCGTGGTGCCGCCGTCGACCCAGTCGACCGCGGAAACGCGGATGCCGATCGGTTTGTCCTTCGGCCATGCCGCGCGGATCGCCGCGAACACTTCCAGCGGATAGCGCATGCGCTTCTCGAGGCTGCCGCCGTATTCGTCGGTGCGCTGGTTCGACAGCGGCGACAGAAACTGATGCAGCAGATAGCCGTGCGCGGCGTGCAGTTCGAGCAGGTCATAGCCGGCCCGCTCGGCCCGCTTGACCGACGCGACATAGTCGTCGAGCGTCGACTTCAACTCGTCCTTGGTCATGGCGCGCGGCACGTGCCAGGTCGGATCGTAGGGAATGGCGGACGGCGCGAGCGTCTCCCAGGCGCCTTCTTCCTTGCTCAGCGGCGTGCCGCCCATCGCCGGCGGCTTGGTCGAGCCCTTGCGGCCGGCGTGGCCGATCTGCAGGCCGTGCTTGGACGGTCCGTATTGCTTGGCGAAATCGAGAACGCGCTTGATCGATTTTTCGTTTTCATCCGAATAAAGCCCGGCGCATTTCAGCGAAATCCGGCCGACCGGATTGATATCGGTCATCTCGGCGATGATCAGCCCGAACCCGCCCAGCACGAACTGGCCGATATGCATGATGTGCCAGTCATTGGCGTTGCCGTCGGTGGAATTGTACTGGCACATCGGCGACACCACGGCGCGGTTCGGCACAGTGAGACCGCGCAGCGTGATGGGAGAAAACAGAGCACTAGCCATTTGTGGATTTCCTTTTGAACGAGAAGGCGAGGGGCGTGTTTACATGCCTATGCGATAGGCGTGCATGGCGACGACCAGACAGCAGATCGCCCAGAACACGCAGAATTCGATGCCGCCGATGACCCAGATCCATTTGCGGGTCAGCTTGTAGGTCGCCGCCGCCGCCACCATCAGGTGGATGAAGCCGATGAACCCGAAGAACCAGGTGTAGATCCCGAAAAACAGCGTGACGAACAACACGCTTTCGATGGCGCCGGCCAGATACATCCAGAATTTCGGCGGCTTGAAGCCGACATCGACGTAGAATTGCAGCGCCTGCGGCACGGTGAATTTGGCGATGATGTGCGGGATCAGAAACAGCGCGCAGATGATGCGCAGGATGTTGAACTCGTTCAGCAGATTGAACTTGTCGGCAAACGACATTCTGGCCCCCATATCCGATGCGTTTTTATACCCCAACCGGGCGGTCGGGAAACTTACACTTATTTGCATGTTCGCCAAGGCCGCCTATCCAGGCAGACACCGAACGGCGGCCGGCAGCCCTCCGTCGGCACTGAATATTATGACCGCGCGGCGGAGAGACGCTGTGAAATAGCTGCCTATCCGATATAATCTGTCGCCCGCTTCCACTGAAACTGCTTCAGGGAGTATTGTCCTATGTTCAGGTTCGGGATTCTTTTGCTCATTCATGTTGTTTTTTGCTCGACGGCAAATGCCCAGGCGAGCCTGGAGCACGTGAGCGCCCGTTCCTGCACGGCCCCGTGCGCCGCCGTCGCGGTGATATTCATTCACGGGCTGACGGGCTCGGCCGAGACCTGGGTGCATTCGGCATCGGGGCAATCGTTTCCGAAGATGCTGGCCGATGACCCGCAAGTAAAGGACGCGATCGACGTTTACGTGCTCAATTACGAATCGCTTTGGAATAGCGGGCCGCCGATCGTGGAGGTCACCAGAGCGGTTGCCGGACAACTCGATACGTTGCTCAACGACAAGCGCTATTCAAAGGTCGTGTTTGTCGCTCACAGTCTCGGCGGCAATATTGCGAACGAATATTTGGCCCATGTAGCGTTACGTTTCGGGCACGCCGCGCTTTCCCGCTTTCGTCTGGTGATGACGCTGGGAACGCCCTTCAGGGGCTCGTCCCTCGCCGGACTGGCCGGTCTCTACGGCGGCAACCAGCAAATTCGCTCTTTGCTGGACATCCGAAAGAACGATTTTCTCCAGTTGTTGCAGGAATCGCGCGGCGACTATCTCAAAAAGAAGGTCAACCACCAATGCGCCGCGCTCGATTTCGACGCGGGATTTGAGACGCAGCGGGTTGGGCCCTCGCTTGTCGTCGACAAGGAAAGCGCCACGGCGGGGGCGACGAGATCGCAAGGGTTCAACAAGAACCACATCGATCTGGCGAAGCCGGCAAACCGCCAGGACGAAGTCTACCTTTGGGTCAAAGGTGAAATTGGAAATTGCGTCGCCGGGCCGCGCTGTGCGGCGGCAGCCACACCCGGGCCGATTTGCCTTGTCGGCGATTTTCTCTGAAACGCCGGCGCGGGCTTGGCGGCCGCCATCGACGCCGGGCCGTCGCCCGTTAAATCTTCTTCCCCTTCAGCCAGGCGTCGCCCATGGCATAAAGCTTGTCGAGCGGCGGACCATCGAGCCCCGGCAACTCGTCCTTGATCTTGTAGCCGATCCGGCTCTGCAAATAGCCGAGGTGACGGTACCCTTCTGGGAACTGGGCCAGGAGCTTCTTGTCGAGCTTGAGCACGGCGCCCGGCTCGACCGGATCGATGCGGTCGCGCTCATAGGCGAGACGCCGCAGCACGATGCCCCAGCGGACCTTGCCTTTGGCGTCCTTGCGCTTTTCCAGAAAATCGTAAAACCGGCCAGAGCAGACGACGTCGCATAGAACGCCCTCGACCGCGGCGCGCTGGGTGATGGTCATCTTGGTCTGCGCGATGGCGCGCTTGCCCTTGATGTCGATACTCATGCCGCCGAGCATATGGGCGATGCGCACACCTTTGTCGTAGCCCTGCTGGCTGACCTTGATGAACTCTTCATAGGAGCCCTGAAACCAGGTCGCCCACATCTGCCCGTCTTTGTGCCAGACGGTGCGGAAACGGTCCCACAGCCGCGCGTCGCGCCACAGCGCCCAGTTCTCGATCAGCGCGCGGATGTCGGCCTGGTCCTTGGCATCGCTCGGCATGGTAACCTCCCTGAACCCGATCTTGTGCCGGGCGTCGATGGCTTTATACACGAGCGGGATAAAAGTCGCTTCAGGAGGATACGCATGACCAGTTCGAAGGGCACCCGTCTGGCCGGCAAGACCGCCATCGTCACCGGCGGCGCCAAGGGCATCGGCCGGCATTATTCGGAAGCGCTGGCGGCGCAGGGCGCGCGCGTCATGATCGCCGATATCGCCGACGGCAAGGACGTGGCGGCGGAAATCGTCAAGGCGCATGGCGAAGGCGCGGCGGTCAGCGCCACTTTCGACGTGGCCGATGAAGCCTCTGTGAAGAAGCTGGTGGCAGAAACGATCAAGCAACTCGGCAAGATCGATATCCTGGTCAATAACGCGGCGGTCTATTCGACCTTGAAGCCGCGCAATTTCGATGAGTGGGATACCGAGACCTGGGACAACGTCATGGGCGTGAACGTGCGCGGACCGTGGCTGATGGTGCGCCATGTTGCGCCGCACATGAAGGCGCAAGGCTCCGGCAAGATCATCAATATCGGCTCGGGCACTTTCTATAAAGGCGTGCCGCGCATGCTGCCTTATGTCGTGTCCAAGGGCGCCATCATCGCGCTGACGCGCTCGCTGTCGCGCGAACTGGGCGCCTTTGGCATTGCCGTCAACACATTGTCGCCGGGCTTCATCTTGTCCGACACCGGCCTGGTGAATTCCCAGCACGTCGAGGAAGAACGCATCCCGGTGCGCAACAGCCGCGCCTTCAAGCGCGACGCCTATCCGGAGGATCTGCTCGGCACGCTGGTGTACCTGTGCAGCAATGACAGCGATTTCGTCACCGGCCAGTCACTGATGGTGGACGGCGGCTCGGTCAATAATTAGTTACATAAAGTGGGCCAGGGACAGCCATTCGGCAGGCGCGCGGCCGCCCCGTATTGGCGCCTGTTTCGCCGGGCGTTGATATGCGCTATAAAGTTACAAATTGAACTATCGGCTTTCCAAGAAACGTTTCCAAGGAGCATCACATGGCGGTTGCAACCGCGGCTGAACAGGCCGCCCCCGGTTCCAAGCACAATATCGAAGGCTCGCGGCAGGCCTATTACGACAAGATCGCCAAATTCCACATGGCGCCGCTTTGGGAAGTCCTCAAGGGTCTGGTCACGCCCGAGCCGAAGAGCAAATACAAGGCGGCGGTCTGGAAATTCGCCGACGTCAAGCGGCTGATCCTGGAAGCCGGCGGCGTCATCAGCGCCGAGGAAGCCGAGCGCCGCGTGCTGGTGCTGGAAAATCCGGGCATGCCTGGCAAGTCGCGCGTCACCAACTCGCTGTTTGCCGGCGTGCAGTTGATCCTGCCCGGCGAAGTCGCCGAGGTGCATCGCCATTCGGCCTCCGCCATCCGCTTCATGCTCGAAGGCGAGGGCGCCTACACCGCCGTCGAAGGCGAAAAGTCGCAGATGCGGCATGGCGACTTCATCATCACCGCCAACTGGGCGCCGCACGATCACGGCAATCCCGGCAACCAGCCGGCGATGTGGCTCGACGTGCTCGACATGCCGACCGTCAATCATTTTGAAGCCTCGTTCTCCGAGCACTTCGACGAGAAGATGCAGAAGAACGATCACGAAGACGGCGACTCGTTCGAGCGCTTCGCCTCGGGCGTATTGCCGGACGGCATGCCGGCCACCACCAACCGCACGCCGGTCATCAACTATCCCTATTCGAAAATGCGGCCGATCCTCGAGCGCCTCAAGAACACCGGCGACATCGACAAGCGGCACGGCGCGCGCGTGCGCTACGCCAACCCGATCAATGGCGGGCCGGTGATGCCGACCATGGGCGCCTACATCGCGCTGTTCCCGAAGGGCTTCAAGGGCGAGAACTATCGCTCGACCGACGGCATGATCTTCGCGTGCGCAGAAGGCCGCGGCAAGACGATCGTCGAGGGCGAGGACACCATCGAGTGGGGCGTCAACGACGTGTTCGTGATCCCGCCGTGGAAGCGCTACCATCACGAGCCGTCCGAGGAGTCGGTTCTGTTCTCGATCTCGGATCGCCCGGCGCAGGAAGCGCTCGGCATCTGGCGCGAGGGGAATTAAGTAAGCAACGCTGCTGACGAATTGAAAACGGCTGCACCGCGAGGTGCGGCCGTTTTTCTTTGTGCGCGACTCAATACGGCGTCGCGGCGACCGGCGCGGATCTGCCCTGCTTGCGTAGGCGCAGCCAGTCGATGCCGAGTGCCACAAGCGCGGCGGCGATGCCGACGAGGTTGATGTAGATCGCGCTTGCGAAGGCTTCCGGCGGCAGCACCACCGCCAGCGCGATCACCGCGTAGATCCCGCGCGCCGCCGGGCCGATCCGCGCCAGGCCGAAGCCGACCGCGGCGACAGTGCCGAGCCAGATGCCGAAGGTGACGCGCGTCAGATTGAGCACGATCTCGGTCCAGCTTCCGTCCATCAGCAGGCTCGGCGTCAGCACGAACAGGAACGGCAGGATGAACGTGCTCCAGCCGACCACGCAGGCGACCCAGCCAGTCGTCCAGCCATCGGTGCGGGCAATATTCGCAGCAGCGTAAGCCGCGAACGCCACCGGCGGCGTGATCATCGACAATATGCCATTGTACATGACGAACATATGCGCGGCCATCGGCGTCACGCCGAGCTTGATCAAAGCCGGCGCCAGCAGTGTCGCGGTGAGAATGTAAACGCTCACCGTCGGCAGACCGATGCCGAGGATGAAGGCGAGGATGGCGATCAACAGCAGCAGCAGGAACACATTGCCGGCCGCCAGAGTCAGAAGCTGGATGGTCAGGCTGAAAGCCAGCCCCGATATGCTCATGATGCCGACCATGATGCCGGCGGCGGCGCCGATCAAAATGATGTCGAGCGAGACGCGCCCGGTATCCATGATCGCAACCATCATCTGCTTGATGCTGAGCTTCTTGCCGCGATAGCCGAAGATCAAGGCGAGCGCCATCAGGAGAACGGTGGCGTAGATCGCCGCCTTCTCCGGCGTCAGCATGGTGATTTCCGGATACATCAGCGCGAACACCAGAAACACGATCGGCACGACGAAGTGCCAGCCGGCCTTGAGAATCTCGAAAAAGCCGGGCGCGTCCTCGATCTGCGCCGCGCCGATATTGTGCTTGGCGGCTTCCAGATCGACGTGAAAGAACAGACAGGCGTAATACAGAAACGCCGGAATGGCGGCGGCGACGCAGACCGCGCCGTAAGGCACTTGCAGAAATTCCGCCATGATGAAGGCGGCGGCGCCCATCACCGGCGGCATCAATTGCCCGCCGGTCGAGCCGACCGCCTCGATCGCCGCCGAGCGGCGCGGCGTGAAGCCGGAGCGCACCATGGTCGGGATGGTGACGATGCCGACCGCCAGCACGTTGCTCACCGCGCTGCCGGAGATCATGCCGAACAAAGCCGAGCCGACCACCGCGATCTTGGCGGCGCCGCCGCGGAAGGCGCCCATCGCCGACATCGAAATATCGGCGAAAAAATCGGCGCCGCCGGTGCGCGCCAGAACCTGGCCGAGAATGGTGAAGGGGATCACCACCATCACCGCCACCTGCAGGATCGAGCCGATCGCGCCGTTGATGTCGAGGCCGAGATAGATGGTCATGCGCTCGGGCGAGACGTAACGGGTCTGGAAATCGCCGGACAGATGCGGGCTGATATAGACATAGATCGCCATCGCGCCGATCATGCCGACGAAACCCCAGCCATTGGTGCGGCGGCTCGCCTCCATGATGAGCGCGATCAGCAGGCCGCTGACGATCAATCCGCTCAACGGAATGAGCGCCGACTCGTCGGTCAGATTGGCGTAGCGAACCGCGATATAGCCGCAGAGCAGCAGAGACAGCACCACCGCGACCCAGTCGCTCCAGTGCCGCTTGCGCGACGTGTCGGCGATATAGGCGAGCGCCAGCACCAGGCCGAGGCAGATGGTGAGCAACTGCTCGGTATAAAAGGCGGCGTTGAACACCTGGCGCGGGATGTCGAGCACCCACAGCACAACCGCCGCCACCAGCAGCGACTGAAAGATATTGGTCCACAGGATGGTCGCCCGCGACGCGGCGGAGGCGAACTCCGCCGCGTCGGGAATGATTCTTTCTTCGCTCACTTGATGGCCCGGGCCGAGATGTTGTTGTCCTTGAAATATTTCAGCGCGCCCGGGTGATAGGGCAGGTCGTAGGCGGTGTAGAGCGCCGCCGGCGAGAACTCGCGCAGGGCCGGCTGGATCTCGACCAGGCCGTCTTTGTTCTTGGCCAAGGTTTCGATGAGTTTGTAGATCACCTCGTCGCTCACTTTGGCGCTGGTGAAAATCATGTTGTCCCAGCTATAGACACCCATCGGTTTTTCGACGCCGATGAAAAACGGGTTCGGCGCCGCCGGTGTCAGATAGCCTTCCGGCACGATTTTCTTGGCTTCCGCCATGCCGCTTTCGGAAATTTCCAGCGCGCGGATGCCGCCGACGGTGGCGTCCACTTCGCGCACTTTGGGCGCTCCAAAGGCGAAGAAGAACATATCGGCCGCGCCGGAGGTGAAGTCGTCGGCGCCGCGCACCACGTTCGGAATGAGAACCGGCGTCACGTCCTTTTCGGTTAGGCCCCCGGTCGCCAGGATCGCCTTGATCATCGGATCGAGCGTGCGCATGGCGGAGTAGCCCATGCCGACGCGCTTGCCCTTGAGATCGGCGATTGTGCGCATCGTCGTGTCCTTGCGCACCCAGAATGCGCCGCGCAGGGGGTGCAGCGAGCCGATCAGGCGCAGGTTTGGATTGGCGGCCTTGGCGGCTTCGACCTCGAAGATATTGGCGATGCCGAATTCAGCTTCGCCGCGCCCGACCAGCGGGATCAGCACCGATTCACCGGCCATCGGCTGAATGACGATATTCATGCCGGCCTTGTCCTTGAGCACCTTGGCGATGGCCGAGCCGGACGTGTTGTTGAGCGTACCCGGCTGCATGGTGGCAAAGCCGTAGGTCTGGGCGCTGGCGGCGCCGGCGCCGAGCGCCAGCACGGCAACGAACCCGCAAAGCGCGGTTGCGATCGGTCGCAGCCCTATCCACATTGGTATAGACATTGTTCGATCCTCCCTGTTGGTCCGGCTATTTGACAGGACGCCGCCCGGACCGGTTTTTATATGGCCGCGTTTATCGCACTTCACGGCCGCGAATGCATCATGCGATAATTTTCGCACAGGACGGAAAGCAATGCGAGGCCGTGCGTTGTATAAGGCGAGCCGGCGGCGGGACGGTGCCCACCGGCATTTTGTGCGGCGCGGGGAATAAACCGAATTCTGCAAGGGAGACTTTCATGGCGGATATCATGGCAACCGAGCGGCTGACGGCGGGACACGGCGCGCTCACCGCCGAGCGCTGCGGCACGGGTCGCGATCTGGTTGTATTGCATTCGCTGCTCGCCGATCGTCACGCCTTCGACCCGGTGTTGCCGGCCTTCGCCGCCAAGCACCGCGTCACTCTGTTCAACCTGCCGGGCTTCCACGGCTCGCAACCGGCCGTGCTGGCGCTGATGGACGTCTATGTCGCGGCGATCGAGGACGGCTTCGACGAATTCAAGATCGGCAATGACGCCGTGCTGATCGGCAACGGCTTCGGCGGCACGGTCGCTCTCGCCTTCGCGCTGGCGCATCCGGAACGGATCGCCAAGCTCGTGCTCAGCGACGCCGCCGCCGCCTTTCCGCCCGAGGGCCGCACCCAGTTCGCGGCGATGGCCGCGAAAGTGACCGAAGGCGGGCTCGGCGCCATTGCCGAGGTCGCCGCCAAGCGGGTGTTCTCGCCGGCCTATCTCGCCGCGCATCCGGAAAAAATCGAGGAACGCAAACAGGTGCTGCTCGGCATCGACCCGAAGGCGTTTCTCGCCGCCTGTACGATTCTGCAGGAGGCCGATCTAACGCCGCTTTTGCCGCGCCTGAAAGTGCCGACGCTTGTCGTCTGCGGCGAACTCGATCAGGCGACGCCGCCGGTGCTCAACAGGCAGATCGCCGACAAGGTCGCCGGCGCGCGCTATGTCGAACTGCCGGCTTGCGGCCATTGTCCGCCGCTCGAACAGCCGGCCCAGTTCATCGCCGCGATCAAGGATTTCGCCGGGCTTTGAACTGCTGCCGCGCGCAAATTGACAAGCGACGCATTGGCGCTGTTAACTGCGCTAAATAGGGCCGCCACAAGAGCCCGGAGAATTTCAGGGGGAGACGCCGATGAAGTCCCGTGCCGCCGGTGCGATTGCCTTTTCGATCCTGACAAGTTTCATCGCGGCGGGCTTCGCGCCGGCCTTGGCGGAATATCCGGAGCAGAACGTCACCATCATCGTGCCATTCCCGGCCGGCGGCGCGTCGGACATCGCCGGGCGCGTCACCGGCAACAAACTGTCGGAACGCCTCGGCAAATCGGTGCTCATTGAAAACCGCGCCGGCGCCAACGGTTCGCTCGGCGCCACGGCGATGAAAGCCGCCAAGCCGGACGGCTATACGTTGCTGATCGGCTCGATCGGCGTCTATGCCATCAATCCGGCGCTGTACAAGAAGCTCGGCTACGATCCGCTCAAGGATTTCGATCTGCTGTCGCTCCTGGTGCGCACGCCGAACGTGCTGGTCGCCAATCCGAAATTTCCGGTGAAGGACGTCAAGGAACTGATCGCTCACCTGAAGGCCAATCCCGGCAAGGTGACGTTCGCCTCGTCCGGCATTGGCTCGTCCGACCATTTGACGGCGGCTTTGTTCTGGCAAAAGACCGGCACCACCGGCATCCATGTGCCCTACAAAGGCGGCGGGCCGGCGATCAACGATCTGATCGGCGGACACGCCGACGTCTCGTTTCAGAATCTCGGCGCGGTCGCGCAGCAGATCAAGGGCGGTCAGTTGAAGGCTCTGGCAATCACCGGCGATAAGCGTGCCGAGATATTGCCCGATGTGCCGACCATCGCAGAAGCGGGTGTCGCCGGACTGGTGGTCTATTCCTGGCAGGCGGCCGCCGCGCCGAAAGGCTTGCCGGCCGCGGTGCGGGCCAGGCTGGAGACCGAGATCAGGGCCGCGGCCAATTCGCCGGAAGCCAGGAAGTCGTTCAACGATATCGGCTTCGACGTCGTCGCCAATACCGGCGCCGAGTTCGAGACGTTTTTAAAAGCCGAAACCGACCGCTGGAAGACCGTGATCGAGAGCGGCAATATCACGGTGGAATAGGCCACTATCTTGCTGCCGTGAGGCGGCGGCAATGTTCTATGGTCAGTTATTGAACGAAACCCTTCGTGGCGCGTTGTCGCTGGCCACAAAGGAAAAATTCAATGAATGACATCAAAGAGCATATGGAAATCATCGGCGCCGATGGTGTCCATGTAGGAACCGTCGACAAGGTCGAAGGCAAGAAAATCAAGCTGACCAAGGCCGATAGCGGTGAGGGCAAGCACAAGGGCCATCATCACTTCATCGATCTAGGGCTGGTCGCAGAAGTTGAAGGCCAGAAAGTGCGTCTTTCCGCCAATGGCGATGTCGCCGTGACGATGGAAGAAGAGAAGGCTTAAAGCCCACCGCGCTTGCGCGCTCAAATACTTGGCGCTCAAATACTTGCGCGCTTAAATAAAAGCAGGCCGCTGTAAGGCGGCCTGTTTTTTTCGGCGCGGGTGCTAGCCGAGCGCCGTCATCACCGCTTTGGTGATGGCCGCGGTGCCGTCGCCGCCGCCATATTCCATCGGTTTTAACCCCGCCGCATAGGCTTGATCGACCGCGCGCTCGATGCGCAGCGCCGCCTCGGCTGCGGGCGCATGGTCGTGTCTGTCGGCCAGCCAGTCGAGCATCATCGACGCGGACAAGATCATCGCCGTCGGATTGGCCTTGCCCTGGCCCATGATGTCCGGCGCGGTGCCGTGGCAGGGCTGGAACACCGCGTGCGTGTCGCCGATATCGGCCGACGGCGCGATGCCGAGGCCGCCGATCAATCCGGCGGCGAGGTCGGAGAGAATGTCGCCGAACATGTTTTCCATCACCATGACGTCGAAGTCCCACGGCTTTTTCACCATCAGCGCGGCGCAGGCGTCGACATAAAGCATGTCGGTTTTGACGTCGGGGAATTTCGGCTTACGCTCGTTGAAGATGTCGCGCTGCCAGTTGAACGCCTTGAACACATTGGCCTTGTCGACCAAAGTCAGGCGTCCGGGCTTGCCGCGTTTCTTGCGTCTTGCCGCGAGCTTGAGCGAAAAGTCGAACAGCCGCTCGGTGGTCTTGCGCGTGACCACCAAAGTCTCGCGCGCATCGTCGTACGTGGTCACGCCCTTGCCCATCGAGGCGAACAGGCCTTCGGTCGATTCGCGGATCAGCACGAAATCGATGCCATGTTTGTCGGCGCCGACGATCGGCGACGGCACGCCGGGGATCAGCCGCGCCGGACGCACGCCGGCATAGAGATCGTAGATGAAGCGCAGTTCGACCTGCGGCATGATCTCGGTGTTATCCGGATAGCGCACGCTGGGCAGGCCGCAGGCGCCGAGAAAGATCGCGTCCGCCTCGCCGCACAGTTTGATCGTCTCTTCCGACATCGACTTGCCGGTCGCCTTGTATTCCTCGGCGCCGGCTGGCCGCTCGCTGAAGCGGAATTTGAGGCTCGGCGTCGTTTCCTCGATCCGCCGCAGCACATCGAGCGCCGGCTTGGTCACTTCGTGGCCGATGCCGTCGCCGGGCAATACGGCGATATGAAAAGCGGAGTTGGCGGACATGAGACTTCTCTGGTTGGCGTCTTGGGCTGGAGTCTTGGGTTGGCGTCTTGGGCTGGCGCGAAACGTTTGGATGGGTAATGAATACCCGTGCGCGCGGCTACGCAAGGAGCAGACCATGCCAAAGTTCTCGGTCCACCTCGACTATCTGTTTACCGATCGTCCGCTGCTGGCGCGCATCGACGCGGCGGCGGCGGCCGGTTTCACGGCGGTCGAGGGCCGGTTTCCGGATGTGCCGGCCGTGGATTTCAAGCGCGCGCTCGAGAGCAACAAGCTGCGCGCGCTCGGCATCAATTCGCCGACCGGCGGGACCGGCGAATTCGGCCTGTGTGCGCTGCCCGGCCGCGAGGCCGACTGGGACAAATCGTTCAGCGACGCGCTCGATTACGTCACCACGATCGGCGCGACCGCCATTCATTGCCTGGCCGGCAGGGTCGACCCCGGCAAACGTGCGCAAGCGGAAAAGGTCTTCGTCGCCAACCTCACGCGCGCCGCCGATCTGGCGGCTGAGAAAAACATCAAGCTCTATATCGAGCCGATCAATCCGCGCGACCAGCCCGGCTATTTTCTCAGCCAGGTCGAGCACGGCGCCGACATTATCGCCAAGGTGGATAGGCCGAACCTGTGGCTGCAATACGATTTCTATCATGTGCAGATTGTCGGCGGCGATCTGATGCGGCGCTTCGAGACGCACCAGAAGATCATCGGCCATGTCCAGTGCTCGCAGGTGCCGGTGCGGCACGAGCCGGACGCCGACGGCGAAATCAACTACCCCTTCATCTTTTCCGAGATCGACCGGCTCGGCTACAGCGAATGGGTCGGCTGCGAATATCGCCCGCGCGGCCGCACCGAGGATGGCTTCGGCTGGGCCAGGGCCTATGGCGTCAAGCCGCGCGGATCAGCCTAATTCGACCTGTTTACCCGTGATTAACCACCGAAGGCCTTGAAAAACCGCGATTTTCGGCTTTGCCGCGGCCTTGGCCTTTGCTAAATAGGCCGGATGTGGGGACGCCGCAAAAACCAGCCTGCGACCCAGGCTGCACCTCCTCCGCTGAAACAGGCGATGCGCGAGGTGCGCACCGAGGTGGCCGAGCGCTCGGCCGTCGTCGTCGATCTGCGCGACGCCGAACAGGCGCGGCTCGAACTGTTGAACGAGGCGCTCGATCCGCTGTTTGCCGACGTGCCGGCGCATATCGAATTGTTCGATCGCGGGCTGTCGCGCGGCGACGTGCCGCGGCTTTGGATCGACGTCATCGCGCATGTCGAAATGGGCCGCGACAAAAGGCAATACCGTTTCGTGCAGGAGACCCGCTTCGGTCGCGCCACATTGGCGGAAAGCCACGAAATCCCGGACATCGTGCAGGCCGTCACCCGCTATGTCGCGCGCCGTCTGGTCGAGCGCGAACGCGCTTTATCCGACGATGCGCCGTTCGGCGAGGCGACAGCACGCAAATTGCTCGAACTGGAACAGCATCGCGGCCGCCTGCGCGCGTTCCGCACTTTCGTCTATGGCGTGGTCATGGCCGTCGGCGCGCTGTTTACTTTGGCGATTTTGAACGGGCCTAGGCCGTAATCAAGCGCCGCTCGACAATGGCCGTTCCGGTGGCATTGAAGCCGCGCGAAATCATTTCGCAGCTCCAGCCTTCATCTCTTCCTTTGATCCGGTACAAATTATATCCGGCCGGATCGTGATCCATGCCGGGCAGGATCTTAGAAGACTTGGCCGACGCCGATGGCACCCCGACGGCGGGCACTTTGCTGCCCTCAGGTCCGTCGAGCCAGTTGAGCATGCTGCGATGGTCGTGGCCGTGCAGCAATAATTCCGCGCCATGCGCGGCGATCGCCGCTTTGAGCGCGTCGGCATCGATCAGGCGCTTGTGATGCGCGGCGAGGCTGACCGGCGGGTGATGGATCAGCACCACGCGGAACAGTTTTTCCGCCTTGAACATATCGAGCAGCGCGGCCAATTTCTGCAATTGCGCCGGACCGACTTCTCCGGTCGCCATGAACGGCGCGGTGACCACGCCGCTCGACAATCCGATCAGCGCCACAGGCCCGCGCCGCCGCACATAAGGGAAGCTCTCGCCGGCGTCGCCTTGCATATTCGCCGACCACGCTTGCGCCGCCATCCCGGCGCAGCCGGCGACATAGATGTCGTGATTGCCGGGGATGAAGCTGACGTCGCGCGCCGGCCCGAGGCTTGCCAGCCATTCGCGGCCGCGCGCGTATTCCGCCGGCAGGCCGATATTGGCAATGTCGCCGGTGACGGCGATGTGGTCGGGGCCCTGCGCTTGCAGGTCGGCGAGCAGAGCCTTCAGCGTTGCGCGATCATGCACCAGATGCCGCTTGCGCTGCCAGTTGAGCCAGCCGGTCAGCCGCTTGCCGGCAAGTTCAACAAGGCGCGCCGGCGGCAGCGGCGCCAGATGCGGATCGGACAGATGGGCGAGGGTGAACATCCCTTACCGGTTAAACCCTCACGAACTCCCGATCAATATCCCCGCGACGAACACCAGCGCGCCGCCGAAGGCGATCTGGAACGAGGCCTGCAAGAACGGCGTGTCCATGAAGCGGTAGCGGATCCAGGAAATCACGCCGAGTTCGATAATCACGACGATCACCGCGATCACGGTCGCAGTCCAGAAATCCGGAATGAGATAGGGCAAAGTGTGCCCCAGGCCGCCGATCATGGTCATCATGCCGCAGACCGTGCCGCGCAGCCACGGCGTGCCTCGGCCGGTCAGCGAGCCGTCGTCCGACAAAGCTTCGGCAAAACCCATCGAAATGCCGGCGCCGACCGAAGCGGCGAGGCCGACGAGAAAGGTCTCCCACGGATGATGCGTGGCAAACGCCGCCGCGAACAACGGCGCGAGCGTCGACACCGAACCGTCCATCAGGCCGACCAGGCCGGGCTGCACATATTGCAGCAGGAAGGCGCGCCGCGCAGTCTCGTCTTCCTTCTCGCGCGCGCCCGGCGTGAGAATGGTCTCGGTCAGTTTATGCGCCAGGCTCTCGTGCCCGGCTTCGGCCTCGGCGAGTTCGATCAGCAACTGCCGCACCGAGGCGTCGCGCGCATTCGCCGCCGCCTTGCGGTAATAGCGCTCGGCCTCGAACTCCATGTCCTCGGCGAATTTGCGCACTTCGTCCAAACCGAGCGGACGCATCAGCCACAGCGGCTTCTTCGCATGGATGAAGCCCTTGACGTCCTGGCGGCGGATCAGCGGCAGGTAGTCGCCGAATTTCTGCCGGTACAGGTCATACAGCATGGTGCGGTGGTGCACTTCCTCCTCGGCCATCTCGTCGAAGACCTTGGCGGAGGAGGGGAACTGTTCGCGCAAGCCCTCGGCGAAGCCGCGATAGATGCGGCTGTCCTCTTCTTCATTGGTGATGGCCAGCGCCAGCACTTCCTGTTCGGTCAGATCGGAAAAGTTTTTCACGTAAGGAATGCCTCTGGCTCGCCGGTCGATGGTATCGGGACACTGGGATCGTTTATTGGAATTATTCTAATCGATAAAGGGCCCGAGCGCAGCCTTTTGCACAGTTTGCGAAACGCTGCTTTGGCCGGTTATAGCCGGACGCCAAGCCAAGGACCGGCCATGACATTGCACCGCCTGCGCCGCAAATTCGAGCCGCTGATAAGGCGCGGCTTTCATTTCTACTGGCGCTTCGCCCGTGGCGCGACTTTGGGCGCCTTCGGCATGGTGATCGACGGGCGGAGCCGGGTGTTCCTGGTCAAGCACTCCTATGTCTCCGGCTGGCATCTGCCCGGCGGCGGCGTCGAAACCGGCGAAACCTTGCGCACCGCGCTTTCCCGCGAATTGATGGAAGAGGGCAATATCCGCCTGACCGGCGAGGCTGTGCTGCACGGCGTGTTTTTCAACCATCGCGTCTCGCGCCGCGATCATGTCGCTTTGTTCATCGTGCGCGACTTTGCGCAGGACGCAGCGCCCGTCCCGGATCGCGAAATCATCGACCACGGATTTTTCGCCATCGACGCGTTGCCGCAAGACACCGGCCGTGCCACCCGCGCCCGCATCGCCGAGGTGTTCGATGGCGTTGCGCTGAGCGAGGTGTGGTGAGGCCATGCTGTCATCCCCGCCTTTGCTGGGACGACGCAATGGGGACTTGACCAGCTAAAAATCCTATGCTTATATTCCAAGGTCCTGCTTATCGAGGGCGCTGTCATGAGGCGTCAGGATGGTGGAGCAGGATGCGGCGCCCGCGGGCGGTGACAAACGCAGTCATCGCGCCCGGGCGGTGCCGGGGCCCCGCCCGGAGGCACTAGGACCTCCTGCGAGGAGCTCGCTGATGGTGCGAAGCCCTTGGCTTTGCCCGATGCTCGGACTGACCGGATGCGTCCCGCAAGGGGGCAGGTCACTGGGTCCTTCGGGAAGGTCAATAGCCGCCAGAAGCGCGGCCCGGCTGCCGGAAGACGCCGCCGTGGCGCGCCGAGAGGCGCGGGCATTCTGGAAACGGAATGCTCACACACGGAAATAATGGAGCGTCGCTTGGCGCGCCACACCCTCGATTATTTCGAGGAAGCGAAAAAAGGAGTTGGCTTGCCCGGGGCCGCAAACAACACGGGCGATGGCGCGCGCGTGCTAGTCTTGTCGCGCGAGCGGAGACACATGGACATGCCCAACCACGACTGGCTCCCCGCATCGGTGCGGACCAGGGCAAATGACCGCAGACTGAAAGCCGGCGAGGCCTTGTTCCGCCAGGGTGACAGGCCTGTGAGTTTCTTTGAAGTCATCGCCGGCCGCGTGCGGCTGTCGCGCGTCGATCGCGCGGGGCGCGAGGTCGTTCTCCATGTCGCCGGTCCCAGTGAGACGTTGGCCGAAGCCTCGCTGTATTCGGACGCCTATCATTGCGACGCCATTGCCTCGACCGCCGCGACTTTGCGCGCCTATCCGAAGGCCGCGCTGCTCGCCGCCTTCGGCAAGGATCGCAAGGCGGCACAGGCCTTCACGGCGACTTTGGCGCGGCAGGTGATGGGCCTGCGCACGCGCATCGAGCAGCGCAACATCCGCTCGGCGCGCGACCGCGTTCGACATTACCTAGCGGTCAACGCCGAGGCCGGCGTCGTGACTGTGCGCGGCACGCTAAAGGACCTCGCCGGCGAACTCGGCCTGACGCATGAAGCGCTCTACCGCACAATGGCGGCGTTGGCGCGCAAGGGCGAGATCAAGCGAGGGCGCGGCAAGATCACGCTTTTGCGCGGGCGCAAGGTATGATCCGGATCATACAGCTATTGCGCCCGATCGGCTAAAGGGTCAGCGGGGCATCATGCGCAGGAGACGACCTATGTCCAAATTTCCCTGGAAGACCACGCTCGCCGGTTTTGCGATTGTCGGCACCACGGTTTACGCATTTGCCCAGATGGCGCCTGGAATGCACGGCCAGATGATGCAAGGCGGCCAGCACGGCGACATGCGCGGCCAGGGTGGACATGGCGATATGGCCGGCCACCATGCCGGCATTCAGCCGGCAAGCCCCGGCCAGGATGCCTTCGGCGCCATTCAGGAAGTCGTTCAGATTCTCGAAGCGGACCCGAGGACCGATTGGTCGAAAGTCAACATCGGCGCTCTGCGCGAGCATCTCATCGACATGAACGAGGTGACGTTGCGCGCCGTCGCCGCCGAACGGATGACCGAGACCGGCATCGAGATCGCGGTCACCGGCGAAGGCCGCACCCGCGACGCGATTCTGCGCATGGTGCCGGCGCATGCGCGCGAACTTGCCGCGCACGGCTGGAAGGCGGTCACCGTGGAGCGGCCTGACGGCGTAACGCTCACCGTCACGGCGAGCGATCAAATTTCGTTGGCCAAGCTCAAGGCGCTCGGCTTCATCGGCATCATGGTTCAAGGCGGCCACCACCAGCCGCATCATCTGATGATGGCCAAAGGCCAGTTCGCGCACTAGCGCGCAGTCTACCCGAACCTTCCCCGATCATGCTTCGCCGCGAAGTCGAGCTGCGGCCCGACCGGCACGATGCCGAACGGGTTCACATGGCGCTGGCTGTTATAATAATGCCGCTTGATCTGCTCGAGGCTGACCGTCTCGGCAACACCCGGCACCTGATAAAGATCGCGTACATAGTTCGACAGTTGCGGATATTCGTAGATGTGGCGCCAGTTGCACTTGAAGTGGCCGTAATAGACCGCGTCGAAGCGGATGAGCGTGCAGAACAGCCGCCAGTCGGCTTCGGTGATGACATTGCCGGCGACATAGCGCTGTTGCGACAGGATCTGGTCCAGCTCATCAAGCGTGTCGAACACGCCACGGAACGCCGTTTCATAAGCCGCCTGACTGGTGGCAAAGCCGGTGCGATAGACGCCGTTGTTGATGTTCGGATAGACGAGGTCGTTGATGCGGTCGATCTCCGCGCGCAAAGGCTCGGGATAAAAATCGGCGCGGCTGTTGGTGAAAGCATCGAATGCCGAATTGAGCATGCGGATGATCTCCGGCGACTCGTTGTTGACGATCGTGTTCGTCTTCTTGTCCCACAGCACCGGCACGCTGACGCGGCCGGTATATTTCGGCACGGCCCTCACAAAGATTTCCGAGAGCTTGTCCTTGCCGTTGACCATGTCGCCGGTCGAGCCTTCGTCTTTGTGGAAGGTCCAGCCGTTCTCCATCATGTCGGGCGACACCACCGACATCGAAATGACGTTCTCAAGGTTCTTGAGCTTGCGGAAAATGATGGTGCGGTGCGCCCACGGGCAGGCGAGCGAAACGTAGAGGTGATAGCGCCCGGCCTCGGCCGGAAAGCCGCCTTTGCCCGAGGCTCCGGCGCTGCCGTCCGGCGTCACCCAGTTGCGGAAGCTCGACGTCGGCCGGATGAAATGGCCGTCCTTGGTGCGCAGGCCTTCCTGCTGCCAGACGCCGTCGACCAGAAGTCCCATTCCAATTCTCCCAAGTCCATTCTTCCCGCTGCTGCCGTCCATTTAAGGACTTCCCGCTGTTTACGCCACCGGCGATGGACCGGAATCGTTCGAGGTGCTAATCGAGCCCCATGTCCGAATTGCAACTGACCATCCTGCCCGAGGCCCTTGGCGACGCCCTGGCGATCGAACGGCTGCACGAGCGCACTTTCGGCCCCGGCCGTTATGCGCGCTCGGCCTTCCGCATCCGCGAGGGCAGGGGGCATATGCTGGACCTGTCCTTCACCGCGCGCATCGGCACCTTGCTGGTCGGCTCGATCCGGCTGACGCCGATCTGTATCGGCGAAACGCCGGCGCTGCTGCTTGGGCCGCTGACGGTGGAGCCGCCGTTCCGCTCGCGCGGCGTCGGCTCCAAGCTGATCGAACGCGCGCTGCAGGAGGCCAAAAGCAAAGGCGGAAGGCTGGTGCTGCTGGTCGGTGACGAGCCGTTCTACGCCAAGGCCGGCTTCAGGCGCATCCCGAAGGGTCAGGTGAAAATGCCCGGCCCGGTCGACCCCGCCCGCCTGCTGGTCAATGAACTGGTTTCCGGCGCGTTCGACGGCGTCGGCGGGCTGATACGTCCGGACTGGATCGACAAAGCGGACCAACAGCAACAAGGCGCATCATGAAAAAGCTATCGGCGCTGCTCATTGCCATCGCGCTTTATGCGCCGCTGCCGGCCCGGGCCCAGCAGCTCGATCTCGCCACGATCACCTGCAAGGATTTCATCGCCAGCGACAAGGCCACCATCGGCCTCATCCTGATGTGGCTGGAAGGGTATTACAGCGATACCGACGCCAAGCCGATCGTCGATTTCGACAAGATGAAGTCGGACGGCGGCAAGCTCGGCGACTATTGCGGCAAGAATCCCGGCCACAGCCTTATCACGGCGGCCGACGAAGTGTTCGGGCCGTAGCAAGAGCGTTTTCGAGCGAAGTGGGCACCGGTTCGCGTGAAGAAAACGCGACAGAAAATGACTTTTAGCGGCCTTCTCTTGCCCAAGTCGCCGCCAGCGATCCGACCAGCAGCAAGAGGCCGATCAGCCCGGCAAAGATCGGCAACACGCCGATGCCGCGCACCACGCTGACGTCGCGCATTTTGAGGCCAATCCAGTCGTCGCCCTTGAAGGTCGACGCCGTGCGCACCGGCAGAACGCGCGGCACGTTGAGCGCGGTGCCGTTGGCAAGCCTGCGCGAGTCGCCGCCGGTGGCGTTGGCCAGCTGCATCAGCGGCTGCGTACTCGACGTCACTTCCTGGAATTCGCGCGGATTGGCCGGTCCGACATTGGCGAGCGCGGTGAGCTTGCCGTCGGTCGCTCGCCACAGGCCGAGTTCGTTGGCGCTCAATCTTGAACGCCAAAGACCGGGCTGTTCCTGCGTCAGTGTGAGCTTGCGGCTTTGTCCGCTCGGCGCGGTCAGTGTGATTTCGCCGACGCTGTCGGCCATGGTCTGGCGCTGCACGGTGACGTCGCGGCCCTGTACGATCAGGCGCAGCGCCTCTTCGTCGAGGTCGGGCTGCTTCATCAGCCAGTGCGACAGGTTGCGCAACAGATCGAGATGCGGGCCGCCGCCTTCATAGCCGCGCGCCCACAGCCAGATGTGGTCGGACAGAAGCAGCGCGACGCGGCCTTCGCCCTCGCGCGCCAGCACCAAGAGCGGCTTGTTGTCGGGACCCTGCATGACGGTCGTGCCGGTGGTGCGCTTGGTGTTGACCAGGCGGAACCAGTTGCTCCAGCGCGGCGGCTCGGTATCCGATCCTTCCAGCGCGCGCGTCACCGGATGGCGCTTGCCGGCATCGCTCAGCCGCGCCCGAAAGGTTTGATCGGTCATGTCGCCGCTTGGCTCGGCCGGCAGAATGACGTCGAGCGGCGTGCGCCAGATGCTGGTCGGCGAGGCGTAATCGGGACCGGCGGCGATCATCACCGCGCCGCCGTCCTGCACATATTTGGCGATGTTGTCGAAATAGATCATCGGCAGCACGCCCTGCCGGGCATAGCGGTCGAAGATGATCAACTGAAATTCGGAGATCTTCTGCTGGAACAGTTCGCGGGTCGGAAACGCGATCAGCGACAATTCGTTGATCGGCGTGCCGTCCTGCTTTTCCGGCGGCCGCAAGATTGTGAAGTGAACGAGATCGACCGAGGCGTCCGACTTCAACAGATTGCGCCAGGTGCGCTCGCCGGCATGCGGCTCGCCCGACACCAGCAGCACGCGCAATTTGTCGCGCACGCCGTCGATCGACACCACCGCGCGGTTGTTGACCAGAGTGAGTTCATTGGCGAGTGCTGCTGCTTCGACTTCGACGATGTTGGCGCCGGCATGCGGGATCGGCACCCTGACGCTGACATTGGTGCGCACACTCACCATGCGCTGCTCCAGCATCTCGCCGTCGCGGCGGATCGTCACCTGCACGGCGCCGCCGCCGTCGCCTTGATCCTCGACGCGGAAGCCGACGGTCTGCGACTGGCCGACAATGCCGAAGCGCGGCGTCTGTGTGAGGATTACGCGGCGGTCGATCTCGTCGCTGTGGCCGGTGATCAGCGCGTGCAGCGGCGCACTAAAGCCCAATGCGGCGACGTCGGCCGGAATGTCGTGCACGCGCCCGTCGGTAATCATGATCGCGCCGGCGATGCGGTCCGGCGGCACGTCGGCGAGCGTCGAGGACAATGCCGAAAACAACCGGGTGCCGTCGGTTTCGCCGTCGGCGGCGCCGGCTTCGGCGACGCGCACTTCGAGGCCGGGAATGCGTTTGAGCCGCTCGACAAGGGTCGCGCGCGTCGCATCGGTCTGTGCGTTGCGGTCGGCGAAATCCTGGCTCGGGCTCTTGTCGACGATGACGGCGGCGACCGACGGAATCGGCTCGCGGTCCTCGCGCGTGAACGAAGGATTGGCGAGCGCCAGCACCATCATCGCCATCGCCATCGCGCGCACCACGGCGCCGCGCGAGCGCACCACGAGCAGCAGAATAGAAATCAGCACGGCGACGCCGAACGCCGCCCACACCACGTAATCGGGCACCAGAGGAGCGAATGCGACGCCGAGGTTCATGGCATTATTGCCCCAGCCGTTCGAGCAGCGCGGGGATATGCACCTGGTCGGCTTTGTAGTTGCCGGTCAGCGCATACATGATGATGTTGACGCCGGCGCGGAAGGCGAATTCGCGCTGGCGCGGCTCGCCCGGTACCAGTGGCAGCATCGGCTGGCCGTCCGGGCGCATCGCCCAGGCGCCGGCGAGATCGTTCGACGTGATCATGATCGACGAGACGCCGTCGCCGGCGCGCACCGGACGGCCGGGTTCGTCTTCGTTATCGACCGGTTGCGCTTCGACCCAGAGCTGGCCATTGGTGAATCGGCCGGGAAAATCGCGCATCAGGAAGAACGTCTTGTTGAGGACGTGATCGCGCGGCAGCGGTTCGAGTTCAGGCACGTCGAGCGAAGCCAGGATCGAGCGAAGTGCGACCATGCCGGGTCCCTGCATTTCGCCGCCGGGGCCGGGCGGCGCGTCGATGGCGTCGCGGGTGTCGAACACGACGGTGCCGCCGCGCTTCATGTAAGCGTCGATGCGCTCGAGCGTGGCGCGCGAGGGCTTCGCCGCCGAGACCGATACTGGCCAATAGATCAGCGGGAAGAAAGACAATTCATCGCGCGCCGGGTCGAGGCCCATCGCGTCGCCGGGCTCCAGCGCGGTGCGCTGCGTCAGAAACTGCGACAGGCTGTCGAGACCGGCCTTGCTGATGGCGTCGACCTCGGCATCGCCGGTGATGATGTAGGCGAGGTGGGTTTGTTGCGTCGCCTTTTTGGCGAAGTCCTGCTGCGCTTGCGTCAGTTGCGGCGGCGCAGGTGTTTGCGCGCGGGCCGCGTCGTGCGAGCCGAGGCCGGCGATAAAGGCGAAGGCGATCAGCGCGGCCGCGGCGCGCCGCCGGTGCGTCAGGCTACTCAAGCCGCCGGCCAGCCAGAACACCACCAGCGCGTCGATCAGCAGCAGGATCAAAGCCGCGATGAACAGCGGTCCACGCAGGTCGAGCGGCTCGCCCTGGCGATAGGCATCGAGCCGCGCATTGAGCGGCGACACGTCGAGCTGCAGCGGCCGGTCGGCCGGCGCCAATGTGTTGACGGCGACAAGCCCTTCCGGCGGTCCATAGAAACCGGGCGGATGATCGGCGCTGGCGCGGCCGGCAAAGCCGGCGGTCACCGGGCGTGCGGTCGCCGGCGGCGTTGAGAAAGCACCGAAGCCGTCGAGCACGCGCGTCGGCGGCACGGCTTGGACAACGGCGCGGCCGGCGCCCGCGGCATTACCGGCGGCGTCGTCCGTGGCATTCGCCGTTGTCGCCCCGGCAAGCGCGACGATGCGGCGAAGCATGTCGACGAATGTGCCGGCCAGCGGCAGATCCGACCAACGCGTATCGGCGGTGACATGGAACAAGACGACGAGGCCTTTGCCGCGCTTTTGCGCGGTGACAAGCGGCGTGCCGTCGGCGAGCGTTGCCCAGGTCCGGTCGGCGAGTTGCGCGTCCGGCTCGGCGAGGACCTGACGGGTGACCGTCACATCGTTCGGCACCGGCATGCCGTTGAACGGGCCTTCGCGGGCGAAGGGTGCAAGCTGTTGCGGTTTTTCCCAGCTCAGACTGCCGCCGAGAATGCGCCCGCCGCGGCGCAATTTCACCGGCACCAGATCATCGCTCGCGCCGGCCAGATGCGGACCGGCGAAGCGGACCAGCACGCCGCCATTCTCGATCCACTTGTCGAGACGCTCGCGCGCCTCGGCAATATTGCCGACATCGGCCAGCACCAGCATCGGCAGGTTCTGGCCGAGGAAGCGGGTGATGGCTTCCGCCGGCGCGGCGCCTTCGGCCAGCCGCACATCGGCGAAGGGATTGAGCGCGCGCGACAGGTAATAGCTGGCGCCGATCAAGGGCTGCGAACGGTCGGCTGCCGAGCCGGAGACGATGCCGACGGTGCGGCGGCGCCAGCGCTTGTCGAGCAGTTGCACCGCGCCGGCGGAACGCTCGCCGGCGATGTCCAGCCGCGCCACGTCGTTGCGAATTTCGACCGGCAGGTTGATGGTCGCTTCGGTCTCCAGATCGCCGGCCTTGAACGCGAAAGGCGCTTCGCCAAGCGGCAGACCTTTCAGATCGATGGCATTGACCATGCCGCTCTCCGCCGTGCCCGTCTGCGCGCGCAGCACCTTCACCGTCAGCGCGCCGGCGGCGTTGTCGGCCGCGGCCAACGCATGCGCAACGGCGACGCCGCCGGAGACGACGGTGAGCGGCCGATTGCCGATGATGTCTTTCAGGCCAAGCACGAAGGCCGAACCTTTGCCGAGATCGACGCCGTCTGAAAGCCAGACGATGTCGAGGTCCGGCGTCGCTTTCAAAAAGCGCTCGATCACCGGCAGCGCCTCGGCGCGGTCGACCGTGTGCGGCTTTGGCTTGAATTGCTTGATCTGTACGCGCGCCGCGCCGGCGACCTGCATCGACAGGTCGCGCGCGGTCTCCGACAGCGGCAGCACGGCGACGGCGCGGCCATCGGCTTCGGCGCGCGCCAGCAGTTCGTCGGCATTGCGCAGCCGCGCATCCCAGGTCGAGGCGGCGGCCCAGCCGTCGTCGAGCAGGATCAACAGCGGCGAGGCCTTGTTGACGGTGGTGAGCGGCGGATTCCACAAGGGACCCGCGGCGGCGAAGATGACAAGCGCCGCCAGCGACAGCCGCAGCAAGGTCAGCCACCACGGCGTGCGCGACGGCGTTTCTTCCTTCGGCGCGATTTCGAACAACAGGCGCGTCGGCGGAAAGCTGATCGTGCGCGGGCGCGGCGGCACCAGCCGCAACAGCCACCACAGGATCGGCAGGCTGAGAAGGCCGAGCAGCACCAGAGGTTGCGCGAAGGCCAGCGGAATGGCGCCCATTATGCCGCGGTCCCTCTTTGCGAGGGCGTGTGCCGGCTGTTGACGGCGGTGGCGACCGCATTGGCGCCCATGCGGGCATGCAGCGCGAACAGGAGTTCGGTCGGGCCGCGATCGGTGCGGTGCACGGTGAAGGTCCAGCCGAACTGCTCGGTCTCGGCGCGCAAGGCAGCGCGATGCTGCGCCAGCAGCTTCTGATAGTCCTCGCGCCACATCTCGGCGCGGCCGGCGGTGACGCTGCCGAGGCCTTCGGATTCGACGAATTCGACGCGGCCCGAATAAGGGAAGCTCTCTTCTGCCGGATCGACCACCTGCACGACGTGGCCGCGCGCGCCATTGGCGGCGAGCTGGCCGATGATCCTGCGGAATTCCGGGATAGGGCTCCACAGATCCGACAAAAGCACGACTTCGGAAAATGGCGCCGGCGCGAAATTCGGCGGCAGGCTCGGTGCCTCGCGCAAATCATGCACGATGCGCTGCGCCATGCTTTCGATGACGTTGCGGTTGGCGGTCGGCCGCATCAGTTCGGGAATGCCGACCCGTTCGCCGCCTTGCACGAGAACTTCGGCGAGCGCGAAGGACACAACAAGCGCGCGGTCGAGCTTGCTCCATTCGGTCAGCGCCGAGGAAAATTCCATCGACGGCGAACGGTCGGCCCACAGCCAGATCGTATGCGAGGCTTCCCATTCACGCTCGCGCACATAAAGATGATTGTCGCGCGCCGAACGGCGCCAGTCGATGTTCTGCGAAGGCTCGCCAGACGTGAAATGGCGGTATTGCCAGAAGTTCTCGCCGGAGCCTGCGCGTCTGCGGCCGTGCAGGCCGTGAATGACCGTCGAGGCGACGCGCCGCGCTTCGAGAATGAGCCGCGGAATGCGCGCGGCAAGCTTGCTGCTTTTGCCGACGGCGGCCCTGACCGGCTGACTCTTGATATCCTTGAGGCTCGGCTCGGCCATCTCTTATCCGATGCGCGACTTGAGGCGGGAAATGATGTTGGTGATGGTCTCGCCTTCGGCGCGCGCGGCGAATGTGAGCGCCATGCGGTGCTTGAGGATCGGCTCGGCGAGTTCGAGGACGTCGTCGATCGACGGTGCGAAACGGTTGTCGAGCAGCGCGCGAGCGCGCACCGCCAGCATGAGCGATTGGCTGGCGCGCGGACCGGGCCCCCACGAGATCAGCTTGCCGAGATCGCCGGCTTCCGGACCGGGCCGCGCCGAGCGCACCAGTTGCAGGATCGCCTCGACCACGCTCTCGCCGACCGGCAGACGGCGCACCAGGCGCTGCGCCGCGATCAGGTCGTCGGCGGTCATCGCCGCCTTGGCGCGGCTATCGTCTGCGCCGGTGGTGTCGAACAGGATTTTGCGCTCGGAAGCGAGATCCGGATAATCGACGTCGATCTCCATCAGGAAGCGGTCGAGCTGTGCTTCGGGCAGGGGATAGGTGCCTTCCTGTTCGAGCGGGTTCTGGGTCGCCAGAACGTGGAACGGTTTGGGCAGATCGTGGCGTGCGCCGGCGACCGTGACATGCTGCTCCTGCATCGCCTGCAGCAGTGCGGACTGGGTGCGTGGCGAGGCGCGATTGATTTCGTCGGCCATCAGCAATTGCGCGAAGACCGGGCCGGGGATGAAACGGAAGCTGCGCTTGCCGCTGGCGTTTTCCTCCAGCACTTCGGAACCGAGAATATCGGACGGCATCAGGTCTGGCGTGAACTGGACGCGGCGGGCGTCCATGCCGAGCGCAATGCCCATGGTTTCGACCAGCTTTGTCTTGGCGAGACCGGGCACGCCGACCAGCAGCGCGTGGCCGCCGGACAAGACCGTGACCAGCGCGCGCTCGACAACCAGTTCCTGGCCGAAGATGACAGTGCCGATGGCTTCCTTGGCCGCGCGCACATGGGTGGCGGTCGATTCCGCTGCGCGCACGATCATATCCTCGAGCTTTTCCAGGTTTTCACCGCTTGGCGACGCCATGATCCCAGGTTCCTTTTATCGAAAGTTGGGTTGCCTAAAGGCTATGCAACAAACGCACCACACCGGATTTGCTGCGGGCTTTGCGGCGAATCTGCCTCATTATTTCGCCAGTGTACGCTATCTTGCCTACGCTATCTTGCAGTCGGGGTCCGGGCCGGTCACGAAGTTGCGAACAGGTGCGAAGTTGCTGATTATCGTAGGGAAACAATGGCGAAGACAGGGCAGGAAACGCGCAAGTCCGGATTGGACGGTATAGCAGCCCAGCTGCCGCGCGAAGCCGGTAAGGGGCTGCCCCCCGTCCACCTGTGGAATCCGCCGTTTTGCGGCGATATCGACATGCGGATCGCCTCCGACGGCACCTGGTTCTATCAAAAGACGCCGATCGGCCGGCCGGCGCTGGTCAAACTGTTTTCCTCCGTGCTCAAGCGCGAGGGGGACAGCTATTTCCTGGTCACGCCGGTGGAAAAGGTCGGCATCGTTGTCGAGGACGCGCCGTTCATGGCCGTCGAATTGGCGGTCGCGCAAAATGCCGCGGGTCCCGTCCTGAAATTCCGCACCAATGTCGACGACTGGGTCGAGGCCGGCCCCGGTCATGCGCTGCGCTTTGAGGAGGACGCGACAAACAGCGGGCTCAAGCCGCTGCTGCATGTCCGCGCCGATCTGTGGGCCAAGGTGACGCGGGCGCTGTTTTACGATCTGGTGGAACTCGGGCAGGAACGCCAGGTCGGCGGCAAGCTCATGTTCGGCGTCGCCTCGGGCGGTGAGTTTTATCCAATGGCGGAGGCCAGCGTGCTGAAGGATTTAATCTAATGCACGGCGCGCAAGCGATACCGGCGCTGAATTCGACCGAGTTCTATGCCCGCGTCGGCGAAAGGCTGTCGCTCAAAGTGCCGGCCGGCATCGCCGACCCGAATGTGACGCCCAAGCGCGGCGATCACGATGCCGACCCGGTGACGCAGAAGATCGCCGAGGTGCGGCCGATTCGTCCGGCGGCGGTGCTGGTCGCCATCGTCGACCATGCGGAGCCGACCGTGCTGCTGACGCAGCGCGCGCAGCATCTGCCCGATCATCCGGGGCAGATATCGTTTCCCGGCGGCAAGATCGACAAGAGCGACGCCGATCCGCTCAGTGCCGCGTTGCGCGAGGCGGAAGAAGAAATCGGGCTCGACCGTTCGCTGGTCGAGCCGCTCGGCTATCTCGATGTCTATATGACGACGCTCGGCTATCGCATCGTGCCGACCATTGCGCGGGTGAAGCCGGGTTTCACGCTCAAGCTCAACACCGGCGAGGTCGATGTCGCCTTCGAGGTGCCGCTCGCCTTTCTGATGGATCAGGCCAATGTGCAGCGCCATTCGCGCGACTGGCAAGGCATGACGCGGCACTATTATGCGATTACGTTCGGCGAGCGTTATATCTGGGGCGTCACCGCGGGCATTCTGCGCAATCTGCACGACAGGATTTACACATGATCCGCGTAGGATTGACCGAGATCGCATTGTTCGCCGCGCCGTTCGTTTTGTACGCGGTGTTTTTGTGGCTAACCAAGGCCGGCGTCATGGACACGCGATCCTGGCCGTTGTCGCGTCTCGCCTGGCTGGCCATGGCCGCGCTGGCGCTGGTGGTCGGCAGCTTTGTGTTCTTCGCGCACTTCTCCGGCTCGAAGCCCGGCTCGGAATATGTGCCGGCGCATCTGGAGAACGGCAAGTTCGTGCCGGGGGCGACCAAATGACCAAACCGGGCGCGACCGCGCGCAAGGTCGATATCGCCGCCTGGCCCTTCGCCGCCGAACTGGCGCGGCTGCTCGACGTGCTCGATCGCGACGGCGAGGAAACGCGCGTGGTCGGCGGCGCGGTGCGCAATGCGCTGATCGATAGTCCGATCCACGAGATCGACGTCGCTACCACGGCGATCCCTGAGGAAGTGGTGCGCCGCGTCAAGGCGGCCGGCTTCAAGGCGGTGCCAACCGGCATCGAGCACGGCACCGTCACCGTCGTCATCGACAAGCATCCATTCGAGGTGACGACGTTACGCACCGATGTCGAGACCTTTGGCCGTCACGCCAAGGTCGCCTTCGGCCGTGACTGGCAGGAAGACGCCGAACGGCGCGACTTCACCATCAACGCTTTGTCGGTGACGCGCGACGGCACGGTCTATGATTACACCGGCGGCCTCGACGACTTGGCGCTGCGCCGCGTGCGCTTCATCGGCGATCCGCACAAACGCATCGCCGAGGATTATCTGCGGATTCTCCGCTTCTTCCGCTTTCACGCCGCCTACGGGCCGGGCGGTCCTCCCGATCCGCAAGGCCTTGCCGCCTGCATCGAAGGCCGCGACGGGCTCGACCAATTGTCGCGCGAGCGACTGCGCATGGAAATCATGAAGCTTCTGGTCGCGCCGCATGCCGTGCCGACCTTGATCGTCATGGCCGACGCCGGGCTGGCGCTGCGAATCTTGAGCGGTGTTACCTATCTCGCGTCATTCGAGAACATGGCCAAGGTCGAGGCCGCAATCGGTCTTGCAGCCTGTCCGGTGCGAAGGCTCGGCGCGCTGGCCGTATCGGTTGCCGAGGACGCCGAGCGCCTGTGGCAAAGACTGCGGCTGACCAATAACGAGCACGCGCGGTTGGCGTCGATGGCCGAAGGCTGGCGGCGCCTGTCGCCGGCGATCGGCGAGATTGGGTTGCGCGCCCTGATCTATCGGCTCGGGCCGGACGCCTTCACCGATCACGCGCTGCTCGGCTGGGCGCGTTCATGGGACTCGGCCAACGATCCGTCCTGGATCGATCTGGCGAGATTGCCGCAGCGCTTCACCGCGCCCGAGTTTCCGCTCAAGGCCGCCGACTTCATCAAACGCGGTCTCGCCAAGGGCCCGCCTTTGGGCGCGGCGTTGCGCGCGGCGGAAGCGTCCTGGATCGCGCAAGGCTTTCCCGATGACGCAGGCGTGCTTGAAAAAATCGCGGACACGGCGGCGACGGCGTCCAGCTAGCAGGCTGGATTGTATAAATCGGAGGCTTTATGCGCAACATCTGGCGCGGGGTGGCAATCTTCCTGGCGGGCGGCATTCTTGGTACCGGCTTCGGTGTCGCGCTCGGATTCTTTTTCTTTCCCTTTGTATTTCCGCCGCCGCCGGCGATGGAGCAGCTCACGCAAGCCGATGTCGGCATCGCGGCGCCGCCCGTTGCGCCGGCTGACGTCAAGGCGGCAACGGTGGCGGCCGGCACATTCATCCATGCCAAGCCGTCCGACCCGGTGCACTGGGGACGCGGCAATGTCAGCGTCTATGAGCGCACCGTGTTTCTCGAACCCGACTTCGAAGTGGGGCCGGGGCCGGCCTATCATGTCTATCTGGTGCCAAAGGCCAATATCCGCGACGAAGCGGCGGTGAAGGACGCAATGTATGTCGATCTCGGCCGCCTGCGCGCCTTCAAGGGCAGCCAGCGTTACGCCATTCCGGCCGGCGTCGATCTGAAGAATTATCCGAGCGTCGTGATCTGGTGCGAGCGCTTCGGCGTCTTGATCTCGCCGGCCGATCTGGCCTTCGTGCGCTGAATGGACATTCTCTCAGGCTTTGCCGATATTTCGTTGGCGCAATTGCTGCTGGTTGCCGTTGTCGCGCTCGTTGCTTCGGTAATCGGCGGCGTCTCTGGCTATGGCAATGGCGCGCTGATGCCGCTGATACTGGTGCCGATGGTCGGCGCGGCGCCAGTCGTGCCAATCATTGCGATTTCCGCGCTGTTTAATAATTTCGGCCGGGTCTCGGCCTTTTTCAAGTATCTCGACCGGCGGCGCGCGATCATCGGCGTTGCCGCTTCGCTGCCGACCTGCGTGCTCGGGGCCTGGGGCTATACGTTTCTCACCGGCAACGGCGCGGCTCTGGTGATCGGTTCGATGCTGATCCTGAGCGTGCCGCTGCGGCGTCTGCTCAAGCACCACGAAGTCCGCGTCGGCGATCGTGGCTTCGCCTTCGGCGCGGTCGGCTACGGCGTCGTCGTCGGCGGCACCGCCGGCTCCGGCGTCATCATGCTATCCCTCCTGATGGCGGCCGGGCTGGAAGGCGCGGCGGTGGTCGCCACCGACGCCGCGATTTCGATCGTCGTCAGTGTGACAAAGGTATTGGTGTTCGGCTTTGCCGGCGTGTTGAGCGCGCAGACCATCGCGCTGGCGCTGTTGATCGGCGTCATCGCCTTTCCCGGCGCATTCCTGGCGCGGCTGTTCGTCGAGCGCATGCCGGTGCATGTCCACACCGCGATTCTCGACTTCATCGTGCTGCTCGGCGGCGCGATGATGATCGTCGCGGCGTTCAGGTAGCGGGCTATCAAGGCCACTTCACCACCGGCGGCATCGACGACAGGATCGAGTCGACATTGCCGCCGGTGCGCAAGCCGAAAATCGTGCCGCGGTCATAAAGCAGGTTGAACTCGACATAACGGCCGCGCCGGACCAGTTGCTCGTCGCGCTCGGCGTCGCTCCACGGCGTGGTGAAATTCCGCTCGACGATCTTCGGATAGATTTCGCGAAAGGCCCGGCCGACGTCCTGCGTGAAGGCGAAGGTCTTGTCCCAGTCGGTTTCGAGATAGTCGTAGAAAATGCCGCCGATGCCGCGCGGCTCGTTGCGGTGCTTGAGGTGGAAATAGTCGTCGCACCATGTCTTGAACTTGCCGTAGTCGGCGACGTTCTTGTGCGCTTCGCATGGCGCGCGCATCGCCGCGTGGAAGGCGAGCGTGTCCGGATCGTCCTGCGTGCGCCTTTTATCGAGCACCGGCGTCAGGTCCGCGCCGCCGCCGAACCACGCCTTCGATGTCACGACGAAGCGCGTGTTCATATGGACCGCGGGCACGTTCGGATTATGCGGGTGGGCGATCAGTGAAATACCGGACGCCCAGAAACTCGGATCCTCAGTGGCGCCGGGGATTTCCTTGCGGAATTCCGGCGCGAATTCGCCGTGCACGGTCGAGCAGTGCACGCCGACCTTCTCGAACACGCGCCCATGCATGATCGACATGACGCCGCCGCCGCCGGCCGCGCGTTGCCACGGCGTGCGCACAAAGCGCCCGGCCGGGCGCTCCGCCAAAGGCGCCGAAACGGGCAGAGCGTGCTCGACGGCCTCAAGCGAAGCGCAGATATCGTCGCGCAAGGCCTCGAACCAGGTACGGGCTTTGGCTTTGTGGGTGTCCAGGTCGTCGGTCATCGGCGAGGGTTTATTCGGTTGTGGCGGCGAATGCTATCACCGGGGAAATGCCGCCGTCTGCCGCAGCGCTTCGCCCATCACCATGGCGGCCGACACGGCAATGTTGAGCGAGCGCAGGCCCGCAACGACGGGGATGCGCAGGCGCACCTCGGCGGCGTCGTGCACGGCTTGCGGCACCCCCGCGCTCTCGCGGCCGAACAGGACGATCTGGTCGTCCTGATAGGCATGGTCGAGATAATTCTGCGCGCCGGCAGTGGTCATCAGCACCAGTTTGAGTCGTTCCTGGCGGCGCCAATCTTCAAAACTGGCGAAGTCGGCATGGCGCACGATGGTCACACGGTCGAGGTAGTCCATTCCTGCCCGACGGAAGGCCCGGTCGGTGACCGGAAATCCGGCCGGCTCGATAATGTGGGCCTCCACCCCGAGACAGGCGCAAGTCCTCAGAATCGTTCCAGTATTCTGGGGAATATCGGGCTCATAGAGGGCGATCCGCATCGTCGTTTGGCCTGAATGGAATTGCTACAGGAGGCGGGCTAAGCCGCTCTAGACGAATGATTTATGCACCGGGAGGCGTGCAGCGCGATATCCGGCTTGCACTCGCACCGCAAGGGTGCCAATAGAACCCACCGAAAACGCCATCCTGCCTTTCACAGGATTGCCGTGACCGGTCCGCCCCGCCACCGCGGGACTCTAGTCTCCGGCTCCAGCCGTGGGCGGTCGATTTAAGCCAGCCGGGGGAGAGGATTCAGACGTGACGACCGTGTCTTCTGCGGAGCACACGCGCCGCGATTTCCTTTACATCGCCACCGGCGCCGTAGGCGCTGTCGGCGGTGCGGCGGCC
>CAITJJ010000202.1 GCA_903892675.1 uncultured Hyphomicrobiales bacterium
AGGCGATGCGGTCGCGATGGTTGGGATCCATGTTGGCCTGGATCTTGAAGACGAAGGCGGTCATGCCGTCTTCGTGCGGGTCCACTTTGCGGGTATTGGCGGTCTGCGCACGCGGCGGCGGCGCGAACGCCGCCAGCGCGTCGAGCAGATCCTTGACGCCGAAATTCTTCAGGGCCGAGCCGAAATAGACCGGCGTCATATGGCCCTCGCGGAACGCGGCGAAATCGAACGGCCGGCAGGCTTCTTTCACGATCGCCAATTCTTCGGCGATGGCGCCGGCGTCCAGCATGGCGTTCTTCGCCGAAAGCAAAGCAAGATCGAGCGGCTGTGACGCCGCGTCTTTTGAATCCTCGGTCATCAGCCGCATGTCGCCGCGCTTGATGTCATAGGTGCCGGCGAAATCGCGCCCCTGCCCGATCGGCCAGGTCATCGGCGTGGTGTCG
The DNA here is from genome assembly GCA_903892675.1 of uncultured Hyphomicrobiales bacterium. Classification (GTDB taxonomy): domain Bacteria; phylum Pseudomonadota; class Alphaproteobacteria; order Rhizobiales; family Xanthobacteraceae; genus Pseudolabrys. The sequence continues at coordinate 444 of CAITJJ010000202.1, forward strand.
AGCGCGAGCGTCTTTTCGATCTCGTCGAGAATCTCGAACGGGTCGCGGCTCTCGCGGTCCATTTTATTGATAAAGGTGACGATCGGAATGTCGCGTAGCCGGCAGACCTCGAACAATTTTCGCGTGCGCGCCTCGATGCCCTTGGCGCCGTCGATCACCATCACCGCCGAGTCGACCGCAGTGAGCGTGCGATAGGTGTCTTCCGAGAAGTCCTCGTGGCCCGGCGTGTCGAGCAGATTGAACACGCGGCCCTCGTAATCGAAGGTCATCACCGAGGTGACCACCGAGATACCGCGTTCCTTTTCGATGCTCATCCAGTCCGAGCGGGTCGAACGGCGGTCGCGCTTGGCCTTGACCTGACCGGCGAGGTTAATGGCGCCGCCGAACAGCAGCAGCTTTTCGGTCAGGGTCGTCTTGCCGGCGTCGGGATGCGAAATGATCGCGAAGGTACGGCGGCGCTCGACCTCGGCGGCCAGCGGCGAAGCATTGCTCAGTTTGGGGCCCGAATCCGGGGTTGAAAGCGGCATATCCATGCGCCGCATGTGGCAGGGAAAGGCTGTCGGATCAAGGGTTCCGGCCACCCTGCCGGGCGCCGCCGAGTTGATTTGACGCAAAGGCCTTTCTGCCGGGCTTTGCTAGGCTTTCGCCATTGCCGCCGGAGGCTATTTGCAATCCATGCTGCCCTTACGCTCCATCGTCCATCCGACCGATTTTTCCGATGCCAGCGCACAGGCCTTCGTCCATGCCTTGCGCATCGCGCTCAACGCCAAATGCGGGCTGACTTTGGTCCATGTCGCCACCGGCAGCCAAACCGTGGAATGGACCGCATTCCCGCATATCCGCGTGGCGCTTGCCGGCTGGGGTCTGGCGAAGGCAACCGACACGCCCGCCGCGATAGCGGCAAAGCTCGGCGTCACCATCGCCAAGGTCGAACTTGAAGCGCAATCGGCGGTCGACGGCGTTTTGAAATTTATCGACCAGCACCCGGCCGATCTGATCGTGCTCGCCACCGAAGGACGCGACGGCGTGGCGCGCTGGCTGCGCGGCTCGGCCGCCGAGAAACTGGCGCGCCATGCCAAGACGCCAACTTTGTTCGTGCCGGAAAACTCGCGCAGCTTCGTCGATCCCCTGCGCGGCGAGGTTCATCTCAAGCGCGTGCTGATCCCGGTCGACCGCGCGCCGGCGCCGGCCGCGGCGGTCAATACCATCATGGGCTTTGCCCATATGCTGGCAGGCCCGGATGTCGAGGAGCGGCTGCTGCATGTCGGCGGCAATCCGCCCGAACTGCAGCACCACCGCGCGCCACACCGGCAAGCCCCGGTCGCGCTGCGCAAGGGCGACGTGGTGCAGGCGATTCTCGATGCCGCTGCCGACTGGCCGCCCGATATGATCGGCATGGCCACCGCCGGCCACCACGGCTTTCTCGATGCGCTGCGCGGCTCGACCACCGAGCGCGTGCTGCGGCGGTCGCCCTGCCCGCTGCTGGCGGTGCCGGCGATTACCTGAGCGGTTCCATCCGCCAAAGGCGTGTCACAAAACTGCGGTAGGTTTGTCCGAATCGAAAGGGACGCCGCGCATGATTGCGCCGACACGAATCGCAGCCGGACTATCCTGCGTTTTGCTTATCGCCGCGTCTTACGGCGCCGCAGCCGCGCGCGCCGGCGCCGGCGAGCCGGTGGTCCACGTCAAGACCGATGCCGCCGCCAATGCGGCGCAGATCCGCGCCTCGATCGACATTGCCGCCACGCCGGCCGCCGTCTGGGCGGTGCTGACCGACTGCCCGCGCATGCCGCGCATCATCGCCA
>CAITJJ010000203.1 GCA_903892675.1 uncultured Hyphomicrobiales bacterium
CGACATGATCGCCGCTGAGACGCGCATTGCCGCCGAATAGTGGCTTGTCCCGCCTGCGGTCTGGCGCCTGAGCCACAGTCGCGTTTATAAGGACGAAGCTCCTTTGCGGATGATTCGATGTCTCCCTCACAGCCCGGCGGCTACAGCTTCACGGCGGCGCTCGAAGACGAGCAGGCCACGCACCGGCTGATGGCGGACATTGCCGGGCTGATCGAGCCGGGTGACCTGATCACACTGTCGGGCGATCTCGGCGCCGGCAAGACCGCCTTTGCCCGCGCCTTCATCCGCCACATCGCCGGCGACGACACCATCGAAGTGCCGAGCCCGACCTTCACGCTGACGCAAAGTTACGACCTGCCGCGCTTTCCGGTGGTGCATGCCGATCTGTACCGGCTGACCGATCCGGGCGAACTGAACGAGCTTGGCTTCGAGGACGCGCCTGAAACCGCCGTGATGCTGCTGGAATGGCCCGACCGCGCCGGCAATCAGTTGCCCGCCGACCGGCTCGATATCGCGCTCACTTTGTCGCCGCCGCGCGGCGAGACCTATCGCGACGCCCAGGTCACCGGTTACGGCAGCTTCGCCGCGCGCGCCGAGCGCATCGCCAAGATCCGCCGCTTCCTCAATGACAGCGGTTTTGGTCTGGCGGCGCGCCGCCGTATCCAGGGCGACGCCTCGAGCCGCTCCTACGAGCGGCTGACGCATGACGGCAAGAGCTACATCCTGATGAATTCACCGCGCCGCCCCGACGGGCCGCCGGTGCGCGACGGCAAACCTTACAGCGCCATCGCCCATCTGGCCGAAAGCGTGACGCCGTTCGTCGCCATGGCGCGGGGCCTGCGTATGCTCGGCCTGTCGGCGCCAGGCATCTATGCCGCCGACCGCGACGCGGGGCTCCTCGTGCTGGAAGATCTCGGCGACGCGCTGGTGGTCGAAGGCGATCCGCCGGCGCCGATCGAGGCGCGCTACGAAATAGCCGCCGATCTTCTGGCGGCGCTGCATCGCGAGCGCACGCCGGATACGCTGACGGTTGAGCCTGGCGTGCAATATCATGTGCCGCGCTACGACATGGACGCGATGCTGATCGAGACCGAGCTGCTGCTCGACTGGTTCCTGCCTTTGCTCGGTAGTACGCCGTCCGACGAGGTGCGCGACAGCTATATCGCGCTGTGGCGCAAGGCGCTGACGCCGGCGCTCGCCGCGCCGCAGACCTGGGTCTTGCGCGATTATCATTCGCCGAACCTTTTGTGGCTGCCGGAGCGCGATGGCGTCGCGCGCATCGGCCTCCTGGATTTTCAGGACGCGATGATGGGCCCGGCGGCTTATGACGTCGCGTCGCTGTTGCAGGACGCGCGCGTCACCGTGCCGCAGACATTGGAGATAGCCTTGCTGTCGCGCTACACGCGCGCGCGGCTGACCGCCGAGCCTGGCTTCGACGCAAAGGCTTTCGCGCAGCTCTATGCGACGATGGCCGCGCAACGCGCGTCCAAGATTCTCGGCATCTTTGCCCGGCTCGACCGGCGCGACGGCAAGCCGCAATATTTGCGTCACATGCCGCGGGTATGGACCTATCTTCAGCGATCGCTGGCGCATCCGGCTTTGGCGCCGCTCGGCGCCTGGTATCGCGCCCATGTTCCGGCGCCGAAGGTTAAATCGTCATGAGTGAGAAGATACCGCAGGCCGCCATGGTGCTGGCCGCCGGCTTTGGCCAGCGCATGCGCCCGCTCACCGACACGATGCCCAAGCCGTTGGTCAAGGTCGCCGGCAGAGCGCTGATCGATCATGTTCTCGATCGCCTCGCCGATGCCGGCGTCGCCCGCGCCGTGGTGAATGTGCATTATCTCGCCGAACAGATCGAACGCCATGTCGCCGCGCGCACAGCGCCGCGCGTGACGATTTCCGACGAACGCGGCGTCCTGCTCGACACCGGCGGCGGCGTCGTCAAGGCGTTGCCGCTTCTCGGCGATGCGCCGTTCTTCCACATCAACTCCGACACGATCTGGATCGACGGCGTCATTCCCAATCTGACGCGGCTCGCCGACAGCTTCGATGCCGCGACGATGGACGCGCTGCTGTTGCTGGCGCCCGGCGCCGGCAGCATCGGCTATGCCGGACGCGGCGATTTTCTGATGGCCTCTGATGGCCGACTGCGCGCGCGCCCCGAGCGCGACGTCGCGCCCTTTGTCTATGCCGGCGCCGCGATCCTGTCGCCGCGCCTGTTCGATGGCGCGCCGCAAGGCGCTTTCTCGCTCACCAAACTGTTCACACGCGCCATCGAGGCCGGGCGGCTGCATGGTTTGCGCATGGCAGGTCTGTGGATGCATGTCGGCACGCCCGAGGCGATCACGGAGGCCGAACAGGCGATTGCCGAAAGCACCGGCTGAGGAGGCGATCCCATGACGCAGCAAGTCCCCATTTTCGACGGCCACAACGACGTGCTGCTGCGTCTGTACCGCTCGCCGTCGAAAGACCCGGTGAAGGATTTCCTCGACGGCGAAACAGCCGGCCATATCGATTTGCAAAAAGCCAAAGCCGGATCGCTGGCCGGCGGCCTGTTCGCGCTCTATTCGCCGTCGCCGGCGAAACCCCGGCTGCCCGACGGCCAGCTATCGCCGACTTTGCCGCCGCCTTTGAGCATGGACGAGGCGCGTCATTCGATCGTCGGCGAATTGGCGATACTGCTGAAGATCGAACGGGCGTCGAAGGGCGCCGTCGCCATTTGCCGCAATGTCGCGGACATCCGGTCGGCCATCGCGCGCGGCGCGCTGGCGGTGGTCGTGCATATCGAAGGCGCCGACGCCATCGATGCCGATCTGAATTTTCTCGACGTGCTCTATGGCGCGGGCTTGCGCTCGCTGGGTCCGGTCTGGAGCCGCACCAATATTTTCGGCCATGGCGTATCGTTCGGTTTTCCCTCAAGCCCGGATACCGGCGATGGCCTGACGCAAGCCGGCGAAAGTCTCGTGCGCGTCTGCAACGAGATGCGGATATTGATCGATCTGTCGCACATCACCGAAAAAGGTTTCTGGGATGTCGCGCGTCTGTCGAAGGCGCCGTTGATTGCGACGCACTCGAACGCGCATGCTCTGTGCCCGTCGGCGAGAAATCTGACCGACCGGCAGCTTGATGCGATCCGCGATACCGGCGGCATGGTCGGTTTGAATTTCGCCACCGGCTTTCTTCGCCCCGACGGGGCGATGAACCCGGATACGGGTATAGACGTGATGGTCCGCCACCTCGATTATCTGATCGACAGGCTGGGCGAGGACCGCGTCGGCCTGGGTTCCGATTTCGACGGTGCCACTGTGCCGCAGGCGATCGGTTCCGCCGCCGGCCTGCCGGTGCTGATCGATGCCTTGCGCGCCAAAGGCTATTCCGAGCCGCTGCTGAGCAAACTGGGTTCCGGCAACTGGCTCAATGTGCTTGAGCGCACGATCGGCTGACGCTCCCGATCGGCTGAAGTATTGCCGGGATGTGGGGAGTGGCGCGCCCGAGACGATTCGAACGTCCGACCTTTGCCTTCGGAGGGCAACGCTCTATCCAGCTGAGCTACGGGCGCCTGCGGATGGCATAGACCAAACCGGCCGCATCGGCAACGGGCCTTTATTTGCTCGATTGGTGTAGGCGGGTGGCTCCTGCGGCAAAAGTCGGACGTTCGAATCGTCTCGGGCGCGCCGGTCTCCCGTGTGCCGGGAGCGTGCCGGGGCATTTAGAAGAACCAGCAGCTAAGAGGGCTAATGCAATTTTATAATCGCTGCGCCCGCAGGCCCATTTAAATCCCTGAATAACTCGCATTCGGTCGCTGCGCTCCCGGCTGCTCCTTATTCGGAGGCGTAACGACTGCGGATTTAAATCTCGAAAAGGCAAGTGCGAAAGGCCGCGGCAGCTCGAAATATCTTCGAGTTAGCGTTACTGCTGTGGCGATGCGTGTTCCTGCCACAAACGGGCATCCTTTAGCGCATGTTCCGATAGGAGTTTCTCCGCCGCGCGCTTCGGATGGGTCGGGTCGTGTTGAGGCAACGCTCTGTAGGCGAATTAAGAGAAGAGCGGGCATAGTCATTCTGCGCGCTGCCTGCGCGTCAACGCAGTTGTCCGTTCCTGTCCCAAAGCGGACATACAGAAGCGGCATGAGCGACCAAAGCGCGATTCCCTTTGCGCCGACATTTTTGTCGACCGCCGGCCGCCGCCAACTATCCCGAAAAATATATGCCGCGCTCCGATCGTTTGGGGCACAGTATTGTAAGGCTCGGTGGAACAAGTTATGGCGCGATGTTTGGTCGGACGGGGGACACGGGACAATGGTGGCGGTTGATCGGGCTGTGAGTATCGAAGATTTGCGCCGCCTCGCATTGCGGCGTCTGCCGCACTTTGTCAGCGACTATCTCGAAGGCGGCGCCGGCGATGGCGGCGGAATCCGGCGCAACGTCGACGCATTCCGCAAGTATCAATTTGTCCCACGCGGCTTGGCCGACGTCACGCCGGTGGACACCGGCGTCGAACTGTTTGGAAGAAAATATGCCAGTCTGTTCGGCATTTCGGCGGTCGGCATTGCTGGCATTTACCGCCGCCATGCGGACGAGTTGCTGGCGCAAGCCGCGCGCGACGCCAACATTCCCTTCATTTTGTCGGGCGCCTCGCATGCAACGATAGAGACTATTGGGCGCATTGCGCCGGACCACGCCTGGTATCAGCTCTACGGCGCGCATATGCCGAAAGTGACGGAGGCAATGTTGACACGGGCACGCGACGCCGGCGTCAAGGTGCTGGTGTACACCGTCGATTATCCCTTGGCGCCGCGATCGGAAGCGTCCGCGCGCACCGGTGTGTCGATGGCGACCGGTCCGACGCTGCGCACATTTCCCAGCCTGTTTCTCGACGCTCTGCGGCATCCGTCCTGGACCGCCGAATACTTGCGCGGCGGCGGCCTGCCGAAACTGGAAAGCTGGACCGCCTATGCGCCGGCCGGCAGCAACGCCAGCCAGGTGGCCGCGTATTACGTCAAGCATTGGAATAACGCCCAGACGTGGCGCGATCTCGATAAAATCCGTTCGCTCTGGAAAGACAAACTCGTCATCAAGGGCCTGGTCCATGCCGGCGACGCCTCACGCGCGCTCGAAGCCGGCGCCGATGCCGTGACGATTTCCAATCACGGCGGCAATAAGCTCGATTGCATGCAGAGCGCGCTGGATTCGCTGGCGCAGGTGAGGGCGTCGGTTGGCCGTGATGCGCGGCTGTTTTTTGATGGCGGCATCAGGCGCGGCAGCGATCTGGTCGTCGCCAAGGCGCTCGGTGCCAATTTCTGCTTTACCGGTCGCGCCACGATCTATGGTGTGACAGCAGGCGGCTTGCGCGGTGCGCGGCGCGCCATCGAAATCCTCCAGTCCGATCTTGCTTACACGATGGCGATGATTGGATGCCGAACGGTGCCTGACATCACGCGCGACTATATAGGCCCCGCGCAGCTTTAATTGCTGACCGGCCGCGCCGATTCACGGATGCTCAGCGTGATCGGGATCTTCAGGCGCCGGAATGTGGCGTGTGGACTGGCGATGCGGTCGATCAGTACGCTCCAGGAGTTTGCCGCCAGTTCGTCGCGGCGTTGCGCCACCGCCGTCAAATAGGGCTGGAACACTGTCATCCATTCGGAATGTTCGAAGGCGACGAGCGAAACGTCTTTTGGCAGCGCGATGTCGAATGCGTGGATGGCCTTGATTGCGCCGAGGGTCGAAAAGAATGTGGTCGCGAATATCGCCGTTGGCCGGGCCGGCAGCCGGAATTCCCGTTCTATTGCAACGCGGCACGCATCGACGCTGCGGCCGCCAATGACCAGACGTTCCCGTCCCGACAGTCCGTTGTCCTTGAGTGCCTTGCGATAGCCTCGAACACGATCGCGCAGGTGGACATGGCTGTCGGCCGAAGTGAGACAGGCAATGTCGCGATGGCCGAGCTTGATCAGGTGCGACGTGCCTTCGTAACCGGCGGCGACATTGTCGGAAGAAACAGTATCGAAGCGTTTGTGGCCGGAGGCGCGGTCGACGAGGACGGCCGGCGGCAGGGTTGCCGGAAAGCCGGGTGCTGCGCCAAAATCGTCGCGGGCCGCAGCGATCAGCAGGCCGTCGACACGGCGCGCAATCAGTGACTGGATGCGGCGCGACTCGATGTCCGGATTGTCGCCGCTCGAAACGACAAGGATTTCGTATCCGGCTTTGGCGGCCTGCGCTTCCCAATGCATGACCAGGCCGGAAAAGAACTCATTCGACAGATCGGGTACCACGACGCCGATGGTCCGCGTGTGGCCGCGCCGCAGGCTCGACGCCATGTGATTGGATTTGTAGCCGAGTGCTTCTGCCGCCTTCATAACCGAGAGTCGGCTGTCGGAGCGGACACCGCGCACGCCAATCATCACATTGGAAACGGTGCCGGGCGAGACGCCGGCGCGCCGGGCCACGTCGCGGATGGTCGGCGACGAACGGCCTGCTGGTGGTTTCCGGCGCTTTCCTCCCATCGCATTCCTTGGTGCCGAATGACTGCTTCGCAAATGCTGCTATGCACAAATGCCCCAAATAGACCGTCAGAGGCGCTTTTTCAGGCTGCGACGCAATTTCACTTGCATTCATCGGCCAGTTCGTAAATCGTTTTACCACGGGCGGGAAATCCCGGCAATGTGGACGGCAAGATCCACCCTGAAATTCTATGTCGGGAAGAAGCGAGGACGGCGTAGTGACGATCATCTGCATGAGTACCGGCGCGGCGTGGCTGTGCCGCCGTTCGCTATATGCCCAGTTGAGCGCATGGTAGGCGTCACGACCATGGCGCCTCTTAAGGTGGACGGCGATGCGCGCGCGCCGCTGCTTGAGCTGCGCGGCATCTGCAAGACATTCCCCGGCGTGCGCGCGCTCGACAACGTATCGTTTCCGATCTGGCCGGGCGAAATTCATATGCTGTGCGGGGAGAACGGCGCCGGCAAATCTTCGCTGATGAAAGTGCTGTGCGGCGCTTACGTTGCCGACGAAGGCGAACTGTTTCATCACGGTGAGAAGATCGAGATCAAGTCAACGCTGGATGCGCGCAAGTTCGGCATAGCCGTGATCTTCCAGGAATTTTCGCTGGTGCCGTATTTGAGCGTCGCGCAGAACATCTATCTCGGCCGCGAATTCCCCGGAAAGGTCCTCGGCACCATCGATCGCCAGAAGATCAGGAGCGAAGCCCAGCGCGTGCTTGGCATGATCGGCTCCGATATCGACATCGACGCGCCGGTCCATACTCTCGGCGTGGCGCAGCAGCAGATCGTCGAAATCGCCAAGGCGCTGTCGCAGAACGCCCGCATCCTGGTGATGGACGAGCCGACATCGGCTTTGTCCGACACCGAGACGGAACACCTGTTCGGCATGATGCGCCGGCTGAAAGCCGCCGGCGTCGCGATCGTCTATATTTCGCACCGTATGGCCGAGGTGTTCCTGCTCGGCGACCGGATCACCATTCTGCGCGACGGCAAGAAGGTCGCCACCTTGCTGCCGGACGAAACCTCGCCAGGCGATCTCGTGCAGAAAATGGTCGGCCGCAAGGTCGACGCCATTCATCGCCGCGGCGCCAACATCAAGGCCGGCGAGGTTGCGCTCGACGTCAAGGGCCTGAGCGGGCCGAGCGGCATATCCGATATTCATCTCAACGTGCGTGCCGGCGAAATCGTCGGTCTGTGCGGGCTGGTCGGTTCGGGCCGCACTGAGGTTGCGCGCGCTATATTCGGCGCTGATCGCGTGACCGCTGGCGAGGTAACCTTTTTTGGTAAGCGCTTCACCGGCGGGCCAGATGAAGCCACCCGTAGGGGTGTCGCCTTGATCCCGGAAAGCCGCAAGTTGCAAGGCTTGGCGCTGATAAGGTCTGTTGGCGACAACATTGTCGTAGCAGCGCTGGATAGACTGTTTCCCTCGCATGTGTTTCACCCAGGAAAGGCGGGTAAAGTCGCGCAGGCGATGATCAAGAAGTTGCGCATTTCGACGCCGTCAGCGCGACGTGCCGTTCAGGTGCTGTCGGGCGGCAATCAACAGAAGGTCGTCATCGGCAAGTGGCTCACCGCCGATGCGCGGCTTTTCATCTTCGACGAACCCACTCGCGGTATCGACGTCGGCGCCAAGGCGGAAATCTTCGCGCTGATGTACGACCTTGTCGAAAATGGCGCGGCCATTCTGATGATCAGTTCCGAACTCAGCGAGATCGTCAATGTCTGCGATCGCGCCTATGTCATGCGCGAGGGCATCATTGCCGGCGAGTTGTCTCGCGAGCGGCTGAGCGAAGAAAACATCTTGCAGCTAGGAATGCACCATGAGTGAAGGCGCCCTCGCGCAAGGCATGTCGGTGCTCGGGCGCGTGCCGGGCGTGGCATTCGTTCTGGTCGCTTTGATTGCGGTTTTCGCCAGCATGAGTCCCGGGTTTTCGACCGCGCCTAATTTGACGAACATCCTTGTGCAGTCGTCGATTCTGCTGCTGTTGGCCTTGCCGATGACCTTCATCATCATGACCGAAGGTCTCGACCTGTCGATCGGCGCGGTGTTGACGCTGGGTTCGGTCGTGCTGGCCGCGGTCGCCCTTGCGACCGGATCGCTAACCGTTGGTTTCATCGCCGCCCTCGCCATCGGTCTTGCCTTCGGGCTGCTGAACGGCTGGCTGATCGCATGGCTCGACATCCCGCCCTTTGTCACGACGCTCGGCACATTGGGCGTCGCGCAGGGCCTGTGCCTCGTCATCACCGACGGCACAAGCATCGTTGGTCTGCCGAGCGGGCTACAGTTTTTCTATTCCGGCTATTTCCTCGGCATTCCGTTTCCGCTGGTCATCGCCGCGATTGCATACGCCGTCATGCACGGCATCCTCTACCATACGCGCCTCGGCACCTATGTGCCGGCCCTTGGCGGCAATCGAGAGGCGCTGCGGCACGCCGGCGTCAACGACCGCGTGGTGCTGGCCGTGATCTACGGGATTGGCGGCTTGATGGCAGGCATCGCCGCCCTGCTGCTGACCTCACGTATCAGTTCGGCGCATCCGACCGCCGCCATCGGCATGGAGTTCGACGCCATTGCCGCCGTTGCGGTGGGTGGCACGCAATTCGAACGCGGCGAGGGCTGGCTGCTGGGCACGCTGCTCGGCGTCATCACCATTGGTGTCCTGCGCAACGGGCTCAATCTCCTGGCGATGCCGTCGTCGATTCAGGTCATCTGCGTCGGACTGCTGGTGATCGTGGCGCTGTTCTTCGACGGCATGCGGAAGGCACAAGAATGAGCCAGATTGAAGCGGCCGCTCCCAAATTCAAGCTGACGGTGTCGCGCGACTTGACCGATGTCGCCTATCGATTGCTGGCCGTCGCTTTGATCTGCATTGCGTTGTCGCTGGTCAGTGATGCGTTCCTGACGGCCAACAACCTGCTGAATGTGTTGCGGCAGGCGAGCCTGGTCTTCTTTATGGCATCGGGGCTGACTTTGGTCATTCTGACCGGCAAGATCGACCTGTCGATCGGTGCGACCGTCGGCCTCAGCGCCTGCGTCGCGGCAACCGTGATCAAGTCGACCGGCTCGCCCTGGCTTGGCGCCGCCGCGGCCATCGGCGTTGGTAGCATCGTCGGCCTGGGCAACGGGTTGATGGTGACCAAATTGCGCATCCCGTCCTTCATCGCCACCTACGGCATGCTCTGGGTCGCGCAGGGCGCGACTTACTATTACATGAGCGGCCAATCGGTTTACGGCTTCCCGACCGGATTCCGGGCGCTCGGCAGCGGTTATCTGTTCGGCATCCCGATCCCGATCTATCTGATGGTCGCATTCCTGGTGATTGGGTATTTTTTCACCAAGCGCACGACCTATGGCCAGCAAATCTATGCCATCGGCGCCAACACGGTCGCGGCGCGGCTATCCGGCATTCCGGTCAACAGCCGCCTCAATCTGGTTTTCGTGCTCTCCGGCGCCATGGCCGGTTTGGCGTCGCTGATCTATCTGGCTCGCCTGAACTCGGCCGAAGGTGACATTGGCGAAACGCTGACGCTGCCGACCATCGCAGCGGTGGTGATCGGCGGGACATCGTTGTTCGGCGGCGTCGGCTCGCTGTTCGGCACATTCATCGGCGGCTTGATCCTGACGCTGATTTTGAACGGAATGAATTTGCTCAATCTCAACGCCAACTGGCAGCCGTTGGTGACGGGTCTGATCGTGCTGCTCGCGGTGTGGTTGGACATGAAGACGCGTTCCAAAACTGACAGCAACTAAAGCAACCAAAATTGAACGATACAAACGGGAGTGAAACATGAAAAAAGCAGTCTTATTGATCTCGATGCTGAACGTTGCAGGCTTTGTCGGCCCGGCAACCGCCGCTGATGAGACAATTGCCGTCTTCACCAAGAACCAGACCAATCCATTCTTTGAGTCGGTTCGCGTCGGCACGGCCAACGCCGCGAAAGCCGTCGGAGTAAAGCTCATTCAGTATGTGCCGATCAAGCCCGACAGCATCCCGGAACAGACGAGCCAGGTTGAAGACGCCATCGTCAAGAAGCCGAATGCGTTGCTGTTCATCCCGGTTGACTACAAGGCCATGGTGCCGGCGATCGAGAAGGTGAATGCCGCCGGCATTCCGGTGACCGGCCTGACCGACAGGCTGGCCGGCGGGCAGCTGGTGTCCTTCATCGGCGCCGAGGATTACCGCCTCGGTCTTGAGACCGGGCAAAGCCTGCTCAAGGCAATGGGCGGCAAGGGCAACGTCGTCGCGCTGGAAGGCGTGAAAGGTTCGATCAGCAACACCGACCGCATGAAGGGCTTCAACGACGCGCTGAAGGAGTTCCCGAACGTCAAGCTGCTGACCACCCAGCCGGCGAACTATCAGCGTCTGCAGGCGCTCCAGGTCATGGAGAACATCATGCAGACCCATCCGCAGATCGACGGCGTCTACACCGCCAATGACGCGATGGCGACCGGCGCGGTCGAGGCGATGGCCGCCGCCAACCGCAAGGCCTTCGTTGTCGGCATCAACGGCAGCCAGGAAGCGATCGATCTGATCAAGGCCGGCAAGATGCATGCAACGGGTTCGTCCGATCCGTTCATGCAGGGTTGCCTCGGCCTTCTGACCACCGTGCGCGCGTTGCGCAAGATGCCGGTGCAGAAGGAACTGATGGTGACCCCGGTGATCATCGATAGCAGCAACTTGAAGCAATACGACGTGCCGGTGGCATCGCGTTCGTGCCCGAAGCTCGAAGACGTCGCGGCCAAGTAACTCAGGCGACGGCGTACAACATCATGGCGGCGGTGCTTGCCGATCGGGAAAGCACCGCCGCAATGCTTGAGGGTGCAGTGTGGGCGTCGGATGTGCCGAGCGCCAATACCAACCTCACCACCATCATAATCGCGGAACGCGCCGCCGGCCTGATTTCGACGCGGGCAAAGGGATTTCCACAATGCCCAAGAGGATAGCGGTGCTCGGCAGCGGCGCGAATGGCGCATCTATCGGCGCCGATCTCACGCGCGCCGGCGTCGATGTCGTGCTGATCGACCAATGGCCGGAGCACGTCGCGGCCATGCGCCAGAACGGAATCCGCATCGACATGCCCGGGGAGACGCAAACCACGGCGGTTCGCGCCTTTAATCTCTGCGACGTTTGCACTTTCACGGAACCTTTTGACGTCGTTCTGCTACTGATGAAGGCCTACGATACGCGGTGGGCCTGCCAATTGATCGAGCCATATCTGAAGGCCAGCGGTCTTGTCGCCGGTGTGCAAAATGGCATGACCACCGATGTTATCGCCGACGTCGTCGGGCCGCAGCGCACGATGGGGTGCGTGATCGAAATTTCGTCGACAATGTTCGACCCCGGTGTCGTGCAGCGTGACTCACCGCCGTCGCGGTCCTGGTTCGCCGTCGGCGGTATCGACAAGCGCGTCGCGGGCCGCGAGGCGGAGATCGGTGATTTACTGAAGCACGCAGGCACGGTTGAATATGTCAGCGATATTCGCGCCAGCAAATGGATGAAGCTGGTGAGCAATTGCACCACTTTGGTGACGACCGCGATCCTCGGTCAATCGATCCACGGCGCGGCGACGACACCGGCCATGCGTGAAATCATGTTGATGTCTGGTCAGGAAGCGTTCGATACGGGTAAGGCAATAGGCCACCCGGCGGTGCCGATCTTCGGAATGAAACCTGACGACATTCGCCAGTCCAACCGTCTCGTGGAAACGCTACTCGACACATTGGTCAAGGGTTTCACCATCGAGAGCACGCTGACGACTGTGTTGCAGGACTGGATGAAGGGCCGCCGCAGCGAGGTCGACAACCTCAATGGCCAGATCGTCGATGAAGCCAGGCGGCTGGGTCTTTCGACGCCGGTCAATTCCGCGATCGCCGAATTGGCGCACCGGATAGAGCAGGGTGTCCTGAAGCCGGGGCCGGAAAATCTTGGTTTGCTGCACGAGTTGATAAAGACGAGAGAGCTATCGGCGCGCCGGTGACGCCGCGGCGCGAGGAATAGGTGGATCATGCAAATAGTGTGGCCCAGGAGTGCCGTGAGCGACCGGCGCGCTCTGTCGGATGATTTTGGCCGCTGATTTATAAGGACTTCCAGGGCCGATCAATGGTGGGAGGGTGTAACCGTCCCCATTCTTGAATTTGTCCGGTTACGCCTGCGCGACCTCGTCCAGCACATTGAGAAATCGAAGAAGGCGATCGTCTATTCAAATTTCGCCGACGAAATCGGCGACGGCGTCGAGCACGCACTGCCCCAGGTCGGCGAGGCGGACTTCGCCTGCTTCAAGGCCAAAGCCCGGCATTTCCTCAAAGCGCACGAAGACCACATCGTGCTGCACAAGCTGCGGCAGGGGCGGCCCTTGACTGCGACCGACCTCGGCGAGCTCGAAAAGATGTTGCTAGACGCCGGCATCGGCGAACCCGACGACATCGCGCGGGCGCGAGAGGCGAGCCAGGGGTTTGGCCGTTTCGTCCGTTCGCTGGTCGGCCTCGATCGCGCCGCGGTCCAGGCAGCCTTCGGTGACTTCCTCGCCGCCGGCACGGCAACCGCCGCGCAGATTGAATTCATCAACATGGTCGTCGAGCAATTGACCCATCAGGGCCTTATGGCGCCCGAACTGCTCTATTCATCGCCGTTCACGGATATAGCCCCAACCGGGCCCGAGGCGGTCTTCGGTGATGAACGAGCCAATACACTCTTTGAACGCATCCAGTCGTTCAACAAAAGCGCGGTTGCCTAGAGTCGAGGTCATGCCCAACAAGGCTAGGCTTCAAGCTAATAAGGACGGCAGAGCGCGCAACGCTTGCAGAACAGCAATTCGATTTTCCGAGATCAATTTGAAGCCGCCGCCCGAGAACCCGACAAAATAAACCGGCGATCATGGGGGGGCGATGCCGATCGCTCCGTTTTCGGAAAACTTCTGCTCCATTTGAATTCCCCGAATAGATCATTCGGCCATACGCGACTGATCTTCTTGACGCGGAGCATTGGTCGGCGTGGTTTTCACTACCGTCGCAAGCGAGATTACCGTACCCATTCGCCGTAGGCCGCAGGTGTGACGATTGCGGTCTCAGGATTGGGTGGATGACAGCTCTTTGTGGATCTTGATCAACTCGACCAGGGTTTCGATCCCGAAGTCAGTGAATGCGATGACCTGTTGGTCGCCGGGC
>CAITJJ010000204.1 GCA_903892675.1 uncultured Hyphomicrobiales bacterium
CAAACAAGTTTACGCAGTTTGCGCAAAAGCAAACTGCTATGCCCGCAGGCAATAGGACCTGCCGCGAGGAGCTCGCTGATGGTGCGAAGCCCTTGGCTTTGCCCGATGCTCAATGAGCGGTGCCCAAAAGGGCCGTGTCAGAGGGTTCTTCGGGAAGGCCAATAGCCGCCAGAAGCGCGGTCCGGCTGCCGTAAGACGCCGCCGTGGCGCGCCGAGAGGCGCGGGCGCTTTGGCAACAGAGCGCTCACACACGGAAATATGGAGCGCCCTTTGGCGCGCCACACCCTCGATTATTTCGAGGGAAGCGAAAATAGACGTTGGCTTGCCCGGGGCCGCAAAAAATGCGGGCGATGACGCATGCCCGCGCCCGCGAATAGCGGGCACAAGCCAGCGCACCGCCTCGCAAGCGCCCAACCCCGCCACTACAGTTTGTCCTCACGCGAATCAGGTTCCTTTTCATGCCCGTCCGCCAATTATCGGAAGCAACCGTCAACCGCATCGCCGCCGGCGAGGTGGTCGAGCGGCCGGCGAGCGTGGTGAAGGAACTGGTCGAGAACGCGCTCGATGCCGGCGCCACGCGCATCGACGTTTTGACCGACGGCGGCGGCCGCCGCCTCATCCGCGTCACCGACGATGGTTCAGGCATGACGCGCGCCGATCTCGATCTGTGCGTCGAGCGCCACGCCACGAGCAAGCTCGACGGCGACGATCTCCTGGGCATCGATACGCTCGGCTTTCGCGGCGAAGCTTTGCCCTCGATCGGCTCGATCGCGCGGCTGATCATCACCACCCGGCACGCCTCCGAACCGCATGCCTGGACGCTCGAAGTCGATGGCGGCGAAAAATCCGAGATCAAGCCGGCGGCTTTGTCGCAGGGCACGACCATCGAGGTGCGCGATCTGTTTTACGCCACGCCGGCGCGGCTGAAGTTTCTCAAGACCGATCGCAGCGAAGCCGAGGCGGTGCGCGAAGTGGTGCGCCGTCTCGCCATGAGCCGGCCCGACGTCGCCTTCACCATTGCCGGCGAGGAACGCGCGCCGGTGACATGGTCCGCCGCGCCGGCCGGCGATCAACTGGCGCGGCTCGGCGATGTACTCGGTCCGGAATTTCGCGCCAACGCGATTGTCATCGACGCCGAACGCGACGGCGTGCGCGTCACCGGCTTTGCCGGTCTGCCGACTTTGTCGCGCGCCAACACGCTCGGGCAATATCTGTTCGTCAACGGCCGCCCGGTGCGCGACAAATTGCTGGTCGGCGCCGTGCGCGGCGCCTACGCCGATTATCTGCCGCGCGACCGCCATCCGCTGCTGGCTTTGTTCGTCACGTTGGAAACGCGCGAGGTCGACGTCAATGTGCATCCGGCGAAAACCGAGGTGCGCTTCCGTGATGGCGGGCTGGTGCGCGGCCTGATCGTGCGCGCCTTGAAAGATGCGCTGGTGCGCGAAGGCCAGCGCGCGGCGTCGACCGGCGGCGGCGCGACCATCGCCGCGTTCCGCCCGGTGACGATGCCACGGCGCGGCGCCTATGAATGGCGCAATTCGCCGGCGCGGCCAATGCCGTGGTCGCCGGCGCATGGCAATGTCGCGCTCGGATTTTCCGAGCCGGAGCAATCCGCATATCAAGGGGCGTTGGATGTCGGCGCGCCCTCGGCCGATGCGCGGGTCGAAAGTTTCGAGCCGGCGGCCGAACTTGTCGAGCGTCCGCTGGGCGCGGCGCGCGCGCAAATTCACGAGACCTATATCGTCTCGCAGACGCGCGATGGGCTTATCATCGTCGATCAGCACGCCGCGCATGAGCGCATCGTCTATGAGCGCATGAAAGCGGCGGTCGACAAGTCAGGCGTCGCCCGCCAGATATTGCTGATCCCGGAGATCGTCGAACTCGACGAGGCCGACGCGGCGCGTCTTGCCGCGCGCGCCGAGGATCTGGCGCGGTTCGGGCTCGTCATCGAGCCGTTCGGGCCTGGCGCGGTCGCGGTGCGCGAAACGCCGTCAATGCTGGGCGATATCGACGTGCGTGGTCTGGTCACCGATCTGGCCGAACACATGGCCGAGTGGGATGACGAACTGCCGCTGGAGCGGCGCCTGCTTCATGTCTCGGCGACGATGGCCTGCCACGGTTCGGTGCGGGCGGGACGCAGACTGAAACCTGAAGAGATGAATGCGCTGTTGCGCGAAATGGAAGACGTGCCGAATTCCGGCCAGTGCAACCACGGCCGCCCGACCTATGTCGAACTGAAGCTGTCGGATGTGGAGAGGTTGTTCGGGAGGCGCTAGCCGAAAAAAGGCTGGTACGCTAGGCTGAGCGGGTACTGCGGATTACACACACGGGGGTTATTCATGATGCGGATTGTTGCGCTTGCTTTTGTAGCGCTTGTCGGCTGGACGGCGCCGAGCTTTGCCCAGGCCACCAATGCCAGCCTGATCGGAAACTACGTTGTCAGCGGGACTGAAACGGATGGCGCCAAATATGACGGCGAAGGAACGCTTGCAGTCACCATGGACAAGTCAGGCGCGCTTGAATTGAAGTGGGACGGTGGCAAGTACGTCGGTATCGGCCAGGTTATCGGCAATCAGCTTGCGGTCGGTTCTATTGCCGACGGCCGTGTCGTTATCGCCGTCATGGAAATCAAGCCCGACGGCTCGCTTGAGGGCAAATGGTGGCGCCGCACCGACGCCGGCACCAAGGGCACTGAAGTCTGGAAAAAGAAATAACGTTTGACGCTATCCGGACGCGGCGGCTGCGCCGCGTCCGGATTTCGAACACCTGGTTTTTCCAATTCTATTTACGGCGTCTTGACGCGCAAAAAAATCAGTTCGCTGTCGTCGTAATCGCGCCGCTCGAGTTCCTCGTAGCCTTCCGGCGTTACAAACTTCGCAGCGGTTGCCTCCTCGACGACAACCAGCGCATCTTTCGTGAGCCAGCCGCCCTCGCGCGCGGCGACGAGCGCCTTCTCGGCCAGTCCTTTGCCGTAAGGCGGATCGAGGAAGGCAAGCGTGAACGGTTCCAGCGGATGCGCCGGCCCAAGCCTGGTGGCGTCTCTGCGGAAAATGCGGCTGGTGCCGCCGAGACCCAAAGCCTCGGTGTTGTTGCGCAACAGCGAACGCGCCTCGACGCCTTCATCGACGAACAGGACGTAAGCCGCGCCGCGCGACAAGGCTTCGATACCGAGCGCGCCGGTGCCGGCAAACAGGTCGAGCACGCGCGCATCGGTGACCGGATCGTCATAGCCATGGATGAGAATGTTGAACAGCGACTCGCGCAGGCGATCGGCGGTCGGGCGCAATCCCTCAGACTTGCCGTCGCCCTTGGGCCCGGCGATCGGGCGCGAGCGGAGTTTGCCGCCGACGACTCTCACTCCTTCGCTCGCGGATACTTCGGCCTTGGCCCGCTCTTGCTGCGGTCGCGGCGCGTTTTCTTTTTCTTCGGAAGCGCGTTGCGCCCGGCCGCGATCTTTTCATTGTCGTTGCGGTCGCGCGCATCGGCGCGCGCGCCGGAATCGAGCGTTTGTCTGCCGTCGCGTCGTGGCGGCAGTCGTCCGTCGCGGCCGGGCCGGCGCTCCTCGCGCAATCGCTTGGCGTTCGGCTTGCGCACCCTCTCGTCGTCGCTGATGAGCGGCGCGTCGAAATTGGCGCCGGAGGAAGCGACGATTGCTTCGCCGAGTTCGGCGCGCAGCGCCGCGGTCTCGACTTCCTTAGCGGTGCCCTCGGGCAGATCGCCGAGCATGAACGGTCCGAAGGCGACTCTTATCAGTCGATTGACGCGCAGCCCGAGCGACTCCAGTACCTTCTTGATTTCGCGGTTCTTGCCTTCGCGAATGGCGAACATCAACCAGGCATTGGCGCCTTGTTCGCGTTCCAGTGTCGCCTCGATGGGTCCGTAATGCACGCCATCGACCGTCACGCCGCCGCGCAAGCCGTCGAGCATCGCCTGATCGACGCGGCCATTGGCGCGCACGCGGTAACGGCGCAGCCACGCGGTCGCCGGCAATTCCAGCACGCGCGCCAGCCCGCCATCGTTGGTCAGCAGCAGCAGGCCTTCGGTATTGATGTCGAGCCGGCCGACGCTGATGACGCGCGGCATCGATTTCGGCAGCGCCGCGAAAATGGTCGGCCGGCCTTCCGGGTCGGAATGGGTCGTCACCAGGCCGCGCGGCTTGTGATACAGGAACAGCCGGGTGCGTTCGGCGGTCGGCATCGGCGTACCGTCGACGACGATGCGGTCGGACGGCGTGACGTTGAGCGCCGGCGACGCGATCACCTTGCCGTTGACCGATACGCGCCCTTGCGCGATCCAGACCTCGGCGTCGCGCCGCGAGGCCAGGCCGGCGCGGGCCATGACTTTGGCGATGCGGTCGCCGGGAATCTCTTTTTGGCTCTTGTCGGGCATGATGGCCGCCTGATAGCAGACCTGATGGCCTCTGTCCCGCCCAGCCGAAGCTTCATGCAACTGGCCCTCGACGAAGCGCGTGCCGCGGCGGCGCGTGGCGAGGTGCCGGTCGGCTGCGTCGTCGTCCGCAACGGCGAGGTCGTGGCCCGCGCGGGAAACCGAACTTTGGCCGACAGGGACCCGACCGCCCACGCCGAACTCATCGCCATCCGCGCGGCGGCCAAGGCGCTCGGCTCGGAACGGCTGACCGATTGCGATCTCTATGTGACCCTGGAGCCCTGCGCCATGTGCGCGGCGGCGATGTCCTTCGCGCGGGTGCGGCGGCTTTATTTCGGCGCCGCCGATCCGAAGGGCGGCGCGGTCGACAATGGCGTGCGGTTTTTTGGAAGTCCTGCCTGCCACCACCGGCCGGAGGTTTATGGCGGCATCGGCGAAAGCGAGTGCGCAGCGCTTCTGAAGGAGTTTTTCCAGGCGCGGCGCTAAAGCGTTTCCAGCCGAAGTGGGTTCAGCCTACACCGTCTTGTCGACGAGTTTGCCGGTGCCGGGCGCTGGCGCAAGCGGCGTGTCGGTTTCGGTTTCGGTATCGGCACTATTGTCGCCTTCGCGGCCTTTGTCATGGTCGCGCGGCCGTGACCGTTGCGAGGTGCCGGTCTTGCCGTTGATGGCCGCAACGCCGAGGCTGGGGCCGGAGGTTGAAATGGTCGTCATGATACCTCCGAGGCTAGCCGGCAGGTCTCAACGATCTACAACTGTCAACGGTGAATAACAGGAGTCGGAAGTAAGGATTCGTTGACCGTATCGGTCAGCGCGCGCCGGCGTCGCGCGCGAATTGCCACGCCGTGTCGGCGAGCGGCCTGATCATGGCCGCCTTCTTCGGCGCGAAGTCCGACGTCGCGGTGCCGTCGCGCACGCGGCCGATGATGCCTTGCAGAATGGCGGCGATGCGAAAGAAATTATAGGCGAGATAGACCGGCAGATGCGGCCGCGGATCGAGCCCGGTGCGCGCGACGTATGCGGCGACATAATCCGCCATCGACGGAATGCCGAGCGCCGGCAAATCGTGCCGGGCCAATGTCGCGGTGCCGGCCGCGCTTTCGGTTGCCGGCATGTGCCAGGCCATCAGGTGATAGGTGAAATCGGCCAGCGGATCGCCGAGCGTCGACAATTCCCAGTCGAGCACGGCGAGCACCGTCGGTGCCTGCTTGTCGATGATGAGATTGTCGATGCGATAATCGCCATGCACCAGACGCGGTGTGCCGGCTGGCGGAATATGGCGCGGCAGCCATTCGATCAGCCGCTCCATGGCGTCGATTTTTTCCGTCTCGGAAGCGCGATATTGTTTCGACCAGCGTTCGACCTGGCGCGCGACATAATTTTCGCCACGGCCGAAATCACTCAAGCCGATCGCGGCCGGATCGAAGCCGTGCAGCCGCGCGATGGTAGCGTTCATGGCGTCATAGACGGCGGTGCGTTCGCTTCTGTCGGAGCCCGGCATTTGCGGCTCCCAGAAGACGCGGCCATCGGCGAAGTCCATGACGTAAAACGGCGTGCCGGCGACGCTCTCGTCGGCGCATAAGCACAGTGGCTCGGCAACCGGAAATTTTTGCACGTGCAGCGCGCCGATGACGCGGTATTCGCGGTCGACTGCGTGCGCCGACGGCAAGAGTTTGCCGGGCGGCTTGCGCCGCAGCACATAGCGCCGCGCCGGCGTTTCCAGAAGATAAGTCGGGTTCGACTGGCCGCCTTTGAATTGCCGCACCGTCAGCGGGCCGGCGTAGCCATTTACATGATCGCTCAAATAGGCATCCAGCCGCGCCGCGTCGAGCGCCAGCGCTGGCGCCGCTTCTTTGGTGCCGGAAAACGCCTGCTGGCGGTCGATGCCGGTCATGGATTGCGTGCCATGCTCACCGAGGGTTCACCTCTTGCCGGTAAATTCGATCGGCGCGTCGGCGAATATCTTGTAGCTCTGCGCCTTCGGCTTGGCCTTGTCTTCTTCGTTCACATACTGGATCGAGCTTTTGCCCGTCAATTCACGCGGCAGGATCATCACCCGGATGAAGCGGCTTTGCTTGTCGCTCGATCCTTGCGCGAACACCGCGTCGGGTCCACTTTCGTACCAGGCGCCGCCGACGCCGTAAGAAGTCGAGCGGCCGTGCGTGTCGATGCGGATGCCGCCTTCGATCAGGCAGCGGATGCCCGGACCCTGGTGGCTGTGCTTGTAGGCGCAGCCGCCGGGCGGGAAGGCAACACTGTCGCCACGCATCAGCAACTCGCCCTTCGGCATGGTTTCCAGATAGGCGGAAAATTTCTCGTGCGTGATCATGCCGGGTGCGCAGGCGACAGTTGAGCCCTGATCGCCGCGCGCCAGTTCCCAGCGCCAGCAGGTGACGCCATCCGGCCCCGGTTTGACAGTGGTCGCGGCCGAGCCTTGCCAGGCTTCGCCTTCATTCAGCGCCTTGCCATCGATCGAAACCGAGCCGTGCACGACGAAGATAAAACGCGGCAGCGCCGCCAGCCGGAATTCAACATTCTCGGCGCTGGACAGGACATCTTCGTAAAGGCGCAGGACCGGATGCATGCAGGGCGTCTCCTCGTTCTTGTCGGCCTTCCGGTGTGCCCCGGAATGACAGTCAAATGGAGACCTAGCAGTACCTCAGGAGCCCGGGAAAACAAAGCCCGGCGCATAGGGCCGGGCTTTGCATTCGGATTTTCGCGATTATCAGTCGCTCAATGCGTCGGCGTGGTCGCCTTCGCGCAGAAGGCTTTGACGGATGAAAGCATCCGGGTCGCGGCCAATGACCTTGCCGTCGAGGACGACGGTGTCGGCGCCCGGCTGGGCATAGGCATAGGAGCCTTCCACGGACCCATAAGCCGCTTGCATGACGGCGCTGTTGCGCGCGTGATGAGTCGAAGCCGCCAGTGCCGGCGAGGCGGCGAGAACGGCGAACGCAGCGGTGAGGAAATATTTCTTCATGTCGTGTCTCCAGTGTCGTGTCGCCCGTTCGCCCGACATAAGCGCCTGAGTGCGCTGCACCACTACGCATCGCGCATAGGAGCCATTCAAATTACCTTTTTGATTTATGGCGCGGTTATGCGCCGGAACTTCGCCCGCGCAAATTCGCGGCAAACATTGCCAACATTAATTCGAATTCATTTTCGTTCGCGCGCGATGGCCTGCCAGCCGATGTCGCGGCGGCAAAATCCGTCGGGCCATTTGATTTTGTCGACCGCTGCGTAAGCGCGCTGTTGCGCCTGCGCAACGCTGTTGCCGCGCGCGCACACATTCAACACCCGGCCACCATTCGCGACAATATGATCGCCATCGCGTCTGGTTCCGGCATGAAATATTTCGACGCGTTCCACCTGCGCCGCGTCTTCTAGGCCTTCGATCACGGTGCCTTTATTGTAACTGCCTGGATAACCTTTCGCCGCCATCACCACGGTGAGCGCGGCATCGGGATACAGGCGCAGGTCGAAACTTTTCAACTGGCCGTCGCGCGACGCTATCAAGGCCGGCAGCAGATCGGACATCAGCCGCAGCATGATGACCTGCGTTTCCGGATCGCCGAAGCGGACATTGTATTCGATCAGCTGCGGGCCATCCTTGGTGATCATCAGGCCGGCGAACAGCACGCCCTTGAACGGCGCACCGGCTTTCTTTAGCGCATTGACGGTCGGAAAAATAATCTCGTCCATCACGCGCTTGTTCATGTCGGGCGTCATGATCGGCGCCGGCGTATAGGCGCCCATGCCGCCGGTGTTCGGTCCGGTGTCGCCGTCGCCGACGCGCTTGTGATCCTGCGCCGACGCCAGCGGAATGGCGGTGTCGCCGTCGCACAGCGCGAAGAATGAGGCTTCCTCGCCGACCATGCAATCCTCGATGACGATTTCCCAGGCAGGCTGGCCGAGCCCGCCATCGAACATCATGTCGATGGCGGCTTCCGCTTCCGCGACGGTGCCTGCGACCACCACGCCTTTGCCGGCGGCGAGACCGTCGGCCTTGACCACGATCGGGGCGCCTTGCTTGCGAACATATTGCCTCGCTGCGTCTGCGCCCTTGAAGCGCTCGTAAGCGGCTGTTGGAATCCGGTTGGCCTTGCACAGGTCTTTGGTGAAGCCTTTGGAGCCTTCCAGCCTTGCTGCCCATTTGCTCGGGCCGAAGGCCTTGATGCCGGCCGCTTCCAGGTCATCGACGATGCCGGCGCAGAGCGGGCCTTCCGGGCCGACCACGACGAAGTCGATTTTGCTCGCCTTGCAAAAGGCGATCACCGCCGCATGGTCGGCGAGATCGAGCGCGACGCACTCGGCTTCCTGCGCGATGCCGGCATTGCCCGGTGCGCAATAGAGCTTCGTGGTCAGCGGGCTGGCGGCGATTTTCCAGGCCAGCGCGTGCTCGCGACCGCCGGAACCGAGAATGAGGATGTTCATGGAAAAGCCGGTCTTTATGGGATGATCGGCGTGTGGTGTAACATGCCCCCCGACCCCTGCAAGAGATTCGGACCCGATGCCCGAGGCTGCCCCCAGTAACATCGCGGAATGGACCGTCTCCGAGCTGTCCTCGGCGCTCAAGCGCACGGTCGAGGACGCCTATGGATATGTCCGGGTGCGCGGCGAGATTTCCGGCTTCAAGGGCGCCTCGCCCTCCGGCCACTGTTATTTCCGGCTCAAGGACGACAAGGCCGTTCTGGAAGGCGTGATCTGGAAGGGCAATTTCGCCCGCATGCGCGTCAAGCCCGAGGAAGGCCTCGACGTCATCGTCACCGGCAAGCTGACGACGTTCCCGGGCTCGTCGAAATACCAGATCGTCATCGACAGTCTGGAGCCGGCCGGCGTCGGCGCGCTGATGAAGCTCCTCGAGGAGCGCAAGAAGAAGCTCGCCGCCGAGGGCCTGTTCGACGAGGCGCGCAAGCAGCTTATTCCATTCCTGCCCGAGGTCATCGGCGTCATCACTTCGCCGACCGGCGCCGTCATCCGCGACATCCTTCATCGTCTCGCCGACCGTTTTCCGCGCCATGTCGTCGTGTGGCCGGTGCGGGTGCAGGGCGAAGCCTCGGCCGGCGAGGTGGCCAATGCCATCGCAGGCTTCAATGCGCTGCCCGAGGGCGGGCCTATCCCGCGGCCGGACCTCATCATTGTCGCGCGCGGCGGCGGTTCGCTGGAGGACCTGTGGTCCTTCAACGAAGAGATCGTCGTGCGCGCGGCAGCCGCCAGCATGATCCCGCTGATTTCCGCGGTTGGTCACGAGACGGATATTACGCTGATCGACTTCGCCTCCGACCGGCGCGCGCCGACGCCGACGGCGGCGGCCGAAATGGCGGTGCCGGTGCGCAGCGAGTTGCTGTCGACGCTCAACGCGCTGGGCAATCGCAAATATGCGGGCTTGCAGCGCGGGCTGGAGCGGCATCGCCGCGAACTGACCATGCTGTCACGCGCGCTGCCGAAGGACATTCTGGCTGAGCCGCGCCAGTCGCTCGATAGTCTCGCCGAACGTCTGCCGCGCGCGCTGCGCGCCAATGCGCAGGTTCATCACACGCAGTATTCGCGCATTGCCTCGCGGCTGGCGCCGCAATTGCTGTCGAATACGGTCGAGCGCCGGCGCGAGCGCTACAGCAGCCTGAACCAGAGGCTGAAGGCGAGCCTCGTCGCCAACGCGCAGGCACATGTGGCGCGCATCGAACGGGCGCGCGAGCGCGTCGCCGCTTTCGGCGAGCGGTCGCAGCGTGCGACATTGGCGCTCTTGAAGCAGCATCAGGTGCGCGTTGAGCGCGCCGAGCGGCTGCTCTCCGCCTTTTCCTATCGCGAAGTGCTCAAGCGCGGCTTCGCGCTGGTTCGCGACGGCGACGGCTATCCGCTGCGCGCCGCGGCTGGCGTATCGAGCGGCATGCGGCTGGATATCGAATTCGCCGACGGCCGCGTCGCTGCGACGGCGGATGGCGAAGGCGCGCCGCGCGACACCGCGTCGCAACCGCGCACAGCGGAAGTCCCGGCCGCCCCCGCTCGTCCCAAGCCCCGCGCCAAAGGCGGCGGCGAGGGCGGCGGGCAGGGCAGTTTATTCGGCTAATACCTCACACTCGCAAACAGCCGCACGCTGGCGCCGGGCATCAGCACTTGATCCTTTGAATAGGACACGCTGTTGCGAATATCGCGGTTGAGAAGGTTTGAACCGCTGATGCCGACCGTCACGTCGCTCAACTGGTCGACGCGCGGCTTTACCGCTTTCCAATTATAGCTGAGTTCAGCGCGCAGATCGTCGTAACCGGCCGTCGTGGTTTCGCCGACGGCGGCAATGTTGTTCTGCGCGAAGGCATGGATCAGCCGCACGCGCGCCAGCCAGTTGGCGTCGCGCCAGTAAACGCCGCCGCCGAGCCGCAGCGGCGGGATGCGCGGTACGTTGCTGCCGTCGCTGAAGGTCGCGCGCACGACATCGAACTGGTTCTCGATGCCGAACATGCCGTGGCCTAGCGGCGCCAGATCCCACTGGCTCTGAAATTCACCGCCGCGGAATGTAGCGTCGGCCTGCGAATAGATCGCTTCGTTGAGTTCGGCCGGGGCGGTGCAGTTGCCCGCTTCATCGCAAGCGTTGCCGGTCAACCGCCTGTAGATGAATCTCTTGAATCGCGTGTAATAAGCCGTCGCCTCGAAGCGGAATGGACCCTGAGCACGGCGCAGGCCCGCTTCAAGCGATCGCGCGGCCTCGATGCCGAGTTGGGTATTACCCTTGTCGAAAGTCACCGTCGCGTCGTGAACGCCGCCGGAAAACAATTCGGCCGGCTTGGGCGCGCGCTCGACATATTGCGCGGTCAGGCTGCCAACGAAGTCGAGCGGCAAATTCCGGATTAGTCCGAGACTGACGCTTTTCGGCGTGTAGGACAGCGACGCCGGCGCGGTGGTCAGCGTGCCAACGGCGTCGAAGCTGCGGCCGATGCCTGAAAGATCGACCTGTTCTATGCGTCCGCCGATCTGCGCTTTGGTCGCCTCGCTGAACCTGAACTCGTTGAAGATGTAACCGGCCATGCGATTGTTGGCATTGCGATCCCACAAGCCGATGCCGTCGGGGCTCGGTGCATTCAATTCCTGATGGCCGCCCTGCACGCCGATGGCGGTGGTGAGCGCGGCGAAGCGCAGATCGAACGGCACGAGTTGAACCTCGACGCGGCCTTCCTGCTCCTTGTTGGTGAAAGTCTGGCGCACGCCGGCGCTTGACAGGTCGGTTACATCGGCGAGCCCGATCTCGTTATGCTTGTAGTCGGTGACGCCGCCCCAGAAGCGGACGGCGTCGATGGCCGAATTCGGCGCGCGCCATTCGCCTTTGCTGAGCAGCTTGGTCTGCCGGGCGTCGATGCGCGTCTGGTTTGTTTCGCCGTCGCTGCCGGGGATGCGGTACAGCGCATTGTTCTGCGTCACCGCCAGACCGAGGAAGCCGTCGTTGAAGATGTAGGAACCGCCGAGCGACTGCCCGTTGTTGCGCGTCGCCGAATTCAACTGGCCGCCGCCGGGTATCCGGTAATCGTCCGCGTTGCGGCCGAAGGCGTCGGCATGCAGCGCGAAATTGCCGGCCCCTGCGTCGAGCAACACGGCGCCGTCCGTGCCTTTATCGGCGCTGCCGAGGCCGGCGCGGAATTCCGCGCCGATGCCGCGCGGCGGCAGCGCGGTGGGAATGCGGTTGTTGCTCGCTTCAACCACGCCGCCGATCGCCTGCGAGCCGAAGCGCAAGGTGGCGGGCCCCCGGATCACGTCGACGCGGTCGGTGGTGAGCGGATCGACCGGCACGAAATGATCCTCGCCGAGGTCGGACGCGCCATTGGCGCCGATGCCGTTTTCCTGGATGCGCACGCGGTTGACGTCGAGACCGCGGATCACCGGACGGCTGGAGGCGCCCGGCGCGAAACTTGAACCGGTAATACCCGGCTTTGCGAACAAGAGATCGCCCAACGTCGCCGCGCCGCTGCGGCGGATTTCTTCATTCGGGACCACGGTCACCGTGGCGAACTGGTCGGTGACGATCGGCAGCGTCCCTTGCGGCGCATCCGGACTTTGTGGCGCGCTGTCGCGCTGGATGGGGCTCGCGGCGCTGACGGCGACTTCCGGCAATGCGACTTGCGGCATGGCGACTTGCGCCTGCGCCGGCGTGCCGCACAGCAGCGGGAAAAAAGACAACAGCAGACCGCGACGGAAACGAGCCGACATAGGGCACCTCGGTACTGGGACACGGAGCGATACGGCCACTGGCCGAGTAATGTTATAATATAACATTACGGAACCGGAACGTGGAGTCAAGCAGGGCGCTTCGTCCGGCCGCCCGGGACTTGAATGAGGATCATGCCGGATCGGCGTCGCCGGGCTGAAAGGGTATCGCCGGGGATATCGAACGACTACATTGACGCCTTCACCGGCGCCGGACTGCCACGGAGGCTTGCTTGCTCAATCGCTACGATCGATCCCTGCCGCCGAATGGCGAGGCCGAGGTTAAATACCTCGACGGCGATTTCCGCGTCGTGCGCCCGGGCGGGTTCGTGCGTTGCGCGGTGACCGGCGTCCCGATCGCGCTCGATGAGTTGAAATACTGGAGCGTCGACCGGCAGGAGGCCTATGCGTCGCCCGAAGCGGTGCTGGAGCGGCACAAGGAAATGACCAAAGGTTGAATTGCGCCTAGCGCCGCAGCTTGTCACGGACCAGCGCGCGCAACGCATCGCTCTCGTCGACCTCGAGCGTCACAGGCAGCACCTTGGCCTGGGTGGCGAGCGCGGACAGCGCCGGATCGCCGGTCATGCGCGCATGATCCTTCTCGGTCGTCAGCAAAGTCAGCGTCTCGTGTTCGGCCGCCATCACCAGTTGGGCGGCTTCCTCGGCGCTGTAGCGATGATGATCGGCGAAAGCGCGGCGCGCCCCGATCGTGATGCCGGCCTGTTCGACGGTGGCGAAAAACTTGTCCGGATCGCCAATACCGGCAAAGGCCAGCACTTTGCGCGCGCGCAAGCGGGCCACCACGCCGGGCTCGGTCGCCAGCCGGCCGTGAAAGACCGGCAAGGCGCCGGCTTGCGCGATGACGTAGCGCGCACCGATGTCGTCGCCGATCACCAGCAGCGCATCGCAACGCTTGATCTGAATGGCAAGCGGCGCGCGCAACGGACCCGCCGGAAACACGCAGGCATTGCCAATGCCGCGTCGGCCGTCGATGACGGCGACGGTGAAGTCCTTGGCCAATGAAGCATTCTGCAAGCCGTCGTCCATGACGACGAGGCTGGCGCCCTTGGCCCTGGCGAAAGCCGCGCCGAGCACACGGTTGCGCGCAACGACTGTCGGCGCGACCCTCGCAAGCAATAGTGCTTCGTCGCCGACAATGCGCGCCGCATCGGTCTCCGGATTGACCAGCCGCGGCCGGATGACTTTGCCGCCATAGCCGCGCGTCAGAAAGAATGGCGTTTCGCCGGCCGCGCGCAGCCACTCGGCCAGCTTCATCGCCGTCGGCGTCTTGCCGGCGCCGCCGAGCGTGAAATTGCCGACGCATAGCACCGGCAGTCCGGCGCGCGTGCCGGTCTTGGCCATGCGGCTTTCGGCGATCGCACCATAGATTTTTGCAAATGGCACCAGCGCGGCCGACGCCAGGCCCTTTTGGCGCCACCAGAATGCCGGCTCACGCATGATGATCCCGCCGTGGCAGCAACAGGTGCATCAGATAAGGATCGAGCGATTGCAGCGTGCGGTCAAGCGCGCCGCCGAGCGCATCGACGGTCTGGCGCGCCGCCGCGGCGCTGCGCGCGCGCGCCTGCGGATCGGCGAGCATCGCCGCGAGCGCGGCGGTCAGGCGGTCCGCATCGGCAACCTCGGCGGCGCCCTGCGCATGATCGAGCGCCTGATAGATATCGGCGAAATTCCACACATGCGGTCCATGCAGGATGGCGGCCCCTAACTTGGCCGGCTCGATCGGATTTTGCCCGCCATGGCGTACCAGCGAGCCGCCGACAAAGACCACCGGCGCCAGCCGGTACAGGAGGCCGAGTTCGCCCATCGTGTCGGCGACATAAATGTCGGTGTCGTTGCCGGGCAGCGCACCGAGCGACCGCAAAGCCGGCGTCAGTCCGGCCGCTTGCGCGATAGCGGCGATGGCCGTGCCGCGTTCGGAATGACGCGGCGCGATCACCGTCAGCAGGCCGGGAAAATTCGCCCGCAGCCGCCGGTGCGCCTCGACGATCAGGGCGTCCTCGCCGTCATGCGTCGAGGTCGCGGCGATCACCGGGCGGCCGCCGATCGCCGCTTTGAGTTCGGCGAATTTTTCAGCGTCGGCCGGCGGTGGCGGCACGTCGAGCTTGAGATTGCCGCTGGTCAGTACGCGCGGCGCGCCCAGTTCGCTCAGGCGCGCGGCGTCATCGGCCGATCCGGCAAGACACAGATCGAAACGCTGCAACAGGTTGCCGATCGTTTTCGGCAATCGGCGCCAGCGCTGGAATGAATTGTCGGACAGCCGCGCGTTGATCAGGATCATCGGCACGTTACGCCGCGAGGTCTCGATCATCATGTTCGGCCACAGATCGGATTCGACGAACAGCGCCAGATCCGGCTGCCAGCAGGCCAGAAAGCGGCGCATGAAGCGCGGCGCGTCGAGCGGGATGAATTGATGGATCACGCCTTGCGGCAGCCGCTGCTCGGCCAGTTCGCTCGACGTCACCGTGCCGGTGGTCACCAGAACATTGATAGCGCGTCGGGCGATAGCGTCGATCAGCGGCAGAGCGCTGGCCAGTTCGCCGACGCTGGCCGCATGCAGCCAGACCAGCGCGCCGCGCGGCCGCGCAGTCCGGCTGTCGCCGCGCCGCTCATTAAGCCTTGCGCCATTCTCCTTGCCGCGCTTGAGGCGGCGCGCCAGCAGCAACGGCGCCAACGGCGCCGCCGCCGCCGCCAGCAGCCGGTAGGCGCGCAACACTCCGGTGAGGCGAGCGGTCACGGCGGGGAATTCCCGGTCCGGTCGACGATCGCATAGGCGCGCGCCGTCACCCGGTTCATCTCACGCTCGACGTCGAGCCGTTTGGCTTCCAAAGTCGCGTCGTCGGAATCGCGCGCCACGCTGATCGGATTGCCGCCGACCATGGCGATGCGGCTGAACGGCAGATTGATCGCCGTGCGGTCCCAGTTTTTCAGTTCGATGCGGCGGCTCGAGGCGATTGCGATCGGATAAATCGGCCGGCCCGAATGCTGCGCCAGCTTGACGATGCCGAGGCCGGCGACGCGCGATACTTTCGGCACGTCGGCGGTCAGGGCGACATTGTATTCTTCCGTCAGCGCCTGAAGCATCGCGGTGAAGGCGGTGGCGCCGCCCTTGCGATGGAAATCGCCGCTATGCGAGCCGGAGCCGCGAATGGTGCCGATGCCAAGCTTCTCGGCGGCGCGGGCATTGAACTCGCCGTCGCGGTGGCGCGAGATGATCACCTTGGCGCGGTACCGCGCGCCCGCTCGTTTGATGAAGGGCGTCAGGAAATGCTGGCCGTGCCACATCGCCACGATCGCCGGCGTCTCGAAGGTTTCGTAAAAATTCGACGGCTCCAGCGTCCGGCGGCTCGAATACCAGACCAGCCGCAAATAATTGGCCGCCACCGAGCCGGCGGCCGACAAGAACGCGGGCGATGCGACGATCCGCTTCAATAGTGGCATCGGGCCCCGCCTTTTAACCGCTTCATTCCGGACTGAATCAATGAGAGGGCTAGCATTTTTCCAAACGGATATGTTGTCCCGCTTTGGCAGCCGCAATCCGGGGCTGCGTTAGCCCTTGTTCGCGGCCGGATGATCCGGGTCGAGCAGACGGTGCAAATGGACGATGAAATAACGCATATGAGCATTGTCGACGGTCTGCTGCGCTTTTGCCTTCCATGCCACATAAGCGGTGGCGTAATTCGGATAAACGCCGACCATCTCGACCTTGTCGAGATCCTTGAATTCGGTGCCGGAAAGGTCGGTCAGTTCGCCGCCGATGACGAGATGGAGCAGTTGCTTGGCAGGCTGGTCGGACAAGGCTTGTCGAGACATGGATCGATCCTTCGTGGAAGTCCCGGCGGTGGACTTGAAACGAGGTTTAACATGACGCCCGTTAAGTCTTAAGCGAACTCGGGCAGGCGGTCGCGCATCAGGTGGATGACTGTAACATGCCGGGCGCCCCCGGCGGCAATCAGGGCGCTATGCGCGGTGTGGGGCTGGTTATAGCGTAACGGCCGTCCGGTCAGGTCGGTCATTGCACCGCCGGCTTCGTGCACCAAAAGGTCGGCGGCTGCAAGGTCCCAGTCATGGCTGCCGGGCGAGGCAATGGCCAGATCGAGACCGCCATGGGCGACGCGGGTCAGCCGCAGCGCCAGCGAATGCACCTTCGGCTGCGGCAAGGTACCGGGCGACAGTTCCGCCATCCGATCGAGATAGCGCTTCGGCCCGGCCAGTCTGGCGCCGTCCAGTCCCGCGCCCGCATTCGCCGTCATCGGCGCGCCGTTGCGGGTGGCGCCGGCGCCGGCAACGCCAAGAAACATTTCCTTGGTCACCGGCGCGTAGAGTGCTGCGACCAGTGGCCGGCCGGCCTCGACCAGCGCCACCGAAATGGTCCAGTCCGGCTTGCCGGCGATATAGGCGCGCGTGCCGTCGATCGGATCGACGATCCAGACGCGTTGCACATCGCGGCCGGCAACGTCGTCCTCGGTTTCTTCCGACAGCCAGCCGGCTTGCGGCGCCAATGCGCCGAGCCGCGCGCGCAGAAAGTTGTTGACCGCGATGTCGCCCTCGCTGACCGGCGAATGGTCGGCGCCTTTGGTCCAGCGTTTGAATTCGCCGCGCGAGGTCACCCGCGCCAGTTCGCCGGCCTCGCGCATGACGATCTCGAGCGCGTCGCGTATCTGGATCGGATCATTGCCCGGCAACGGTCAGCCCCTCCAGCCGCACGGTCGGGGCATTGATGCCGTATTTGAACGTAAGGTCGTTGGCCGGCGTCATGCTGCTGAAGATATCGTTGAGATGACCGGCGATGGTAACTTCGCTCACCGCATAAGTGCGCAGCCCGTTCTCGATCCAGAAACCGGACGCACCGCGGCTGTAATCGCCGGTCACCATGTTGACGCCCGAGCCGATCAGATCGGTGACGTAGAAGCCGTCCTTGATGTCGGCGATGAGTTCGATCGGCGTCATCGTGCCCGCTTCGAGATGCAGGTTCGACGCGCCTGGCGACGGTGACGACGAGACGCCGCGCGAGGCATGGCCCGTTGTCGTCAGGCCGAGTTCGCGCGCGGTGCCGCAATCGAGGATCCACGACATCAGGACGCCGTCATCGATCAGCGCGATTTTCTTGCCGGCGACGCCTTCGCCGTCGAACGGGTGCGAGCGCAGGCCGCGCACGCGATGCGGATCGTCGATGATGCGGATGCCGTCGGCGAATAATTTCGCGCCCATCTTCTCGCGCAGGAAACTGGTCTTGCGGGCGATCGAGGCGCCGTTGACGGCGCTGGCCAGATGCGACACCAGCGAGTTGGCGACGCGCGGATCGAACACCACCGGCACCTTGCGCGTCGTCACCTTGCGCGGATTGAGCCGTTCGATGGCGCGCTCGCCGGCTGTCCGGCCGATTTTTTCCGGTGCTTCCAGGTCGGATGCGTGCCGCACCGACGAGTAATCGTAGTCGCGCTCCATACCGGTGCCCTCGCCGGCGATCGCCGTCATCGACACGCCGTGGCTCGAGCCGAGATAGGCGCCGCGAAAGCCGTGGCTGGTCACCAGCACCATGCCGCCAATGCCGGCCGAGGCCGAGGCGCCGCCCGATTTGCTGATGCCCTTGACGGCGAGGCCGGCTTCTTCGGCGGCGCGCGCCATCTGCTCCAGTTGCTGCACGCTCGGCAGGTTGCGGTCGATCAGATCGAGTTCGGGGAATGAAGTCGCCAGCTGCGCTGCGTCGGCGAGACCGGCATATTTGTCTTCCGAGGCGACGCGCGCCATCGCCACCGCGCGTTCGGCCAGCATCTTGGAGCCGTCGCCCGACATGTCGTTGGTGGAAACCACTGCCTGTCGCTTGCCGACCAGCACGCGCAGGCCGAGATCGTCGCCCTCCGAACTTTCGCTTTCCTCGACCGCGCCGTCGCGCACCTCGATCGACTGCGATAGCCCGCGCACGGCGACCGCGTCGGCAGAATCGGCGCCGGCGGCCAGCGCCGCTTTAACGAGACGCTCGGCGCGGTCGGTGAGGGCGGATTGGTCGATCAGGGAGGCGGCGGGAGCAAGC
>CAITJJ010000205.1 GCA_903892675.1 uncultured Hyphomicrobiales bacterium
TGCAGACCCGTTCGTTCATCTCGGCGGCGTCGTTCCAGGAGACCACGCGCGTGCTCACCGAGGCCGCTGTCAACGGCAAGGCGGATACGCTCGACGGCCTCAAGGAAAACGTCATCGTTGGCCGTCTGATCCCGGCCGGCACCGGCGCCATGATGAACCGTCTGCGCGAGATCGCCATCAAGCGGGACGCGCTCATCCTGGAAGAGCGCGAGAAGGACGCGGCCAAGGCCGCTTCTGCCGCCGAAGCGATGGCTGCTCCGGCGCTGCCGGCAGCCGAGTAATCCGGCTGACGCGAACAAGATAGAGGGCCGTCCGCAAGGGCGGCCCTTTTTCGTTGGCGGTTGCCGTCATACGGCCGTTACGCTCGATCGGATAAAGGTTCGCGATGCATTGGTGGCAAACCGGCGTCATCTATCAAATCTATCCGCGCTCGTTTCAGGACACGAACGGCGACGGCGTCGGCGATCTCAAAGGCATCATCGAGCGGCTGCCTTATCTGGTTGAGCTTGGCGTCGACGCGATCTGGCTGTCGCCGGTGTTTCCCTCGCCGATGGCCGACTTCGGTTACGACATTTCCGACTATACCGGCATCGATCCTTTGTTCGGCTCGCTTGCCGACTTCGATGCACTGGTGGCGCGCGCGCACGCGCTGGGCCTGAAGCTGATTATCGACCTTGTCCCCAATCACACCTCGAACCGGCATCCGTGGTTCATCGAAAGCCGGGTGTCGCGGCAGTCGGCCAAGCGGGACTGGTACATCTGGCGCAATGGCGCGCCGCAAGGCGGACCGCCCAACAACTGGCTGTCGGAATTCGGCGGCTCGGCGTGGGAATACGATGCGGCGAGCGACCAGTATTACTATCACGCCTTCCTGCGCGAGCAGCCCGACCTGAACTGGCGCAATCCGCAGGTGCGCAGCGCCATGCACGAGGTCATGCGCTTCTGGCTCAGGCGCGGCGTCGATGGCTTCCGCGTCGATGTGATCTGGCATCTGATGAAGGACGAGGCGTTCCGCGACAATCCGCCCAACCCGGACTACCGCGACGGCGATCCGGCGTACAAATCGCTGCTGCCGCTTTATTCGACCGACCGGCCCGAGGTTCATGAGGTCATTCGCGGGTTGCGCGCGGTCGTCGATGAATTTGCCGATCGCGTGCTGATCGGCGAGATCTATCTGCCGGTCGAGAAGCTTGCCGCCTATTACGGTGAGGGGCTTTCCGGCGCGCATCTGCCGTTCAACTTCGCGCTGATCGAGACGCCGTGGCGGGCCGACGCGGTCGCATCGCTGATCGATCGCTACGAGGGATCGTTGCCAGCCGGCGCTTGGCCGAACTGGGTTCTGGGTAATCACGACCGGCCGCGGCTCGTCAGCCGTATAGGGCCCGAACAGACGAGGGTGGCGGCGATGCTGCTGCTC
Source organism: uncultured Hyphomicrobiales bacterium (assembly GCA_903892675.1). Classification (GTDB taxonomy): domain Bacteria; phylum Pseudomonadota; class Alphaproteobacteria; order Rhizobiales; family Xanthobacteraceae; genus Pseudolabrys. Next base: position 1,418 of record CAITJJ010000205.1, read on the forward strand.
ACCTTGCGCGGTACGCCGACGCTCTATTACGGCGACGAGATCGGCATGATCCAGGTGCCAATTCCGCCGGGCATGGTGCGCGACCCTTGGGGCATCAATGTCTCGGGGCAGGGCCGCGATGGCTGCCGTTCACCGATGCCATGGGACGCCTCCTTTTATGCCGGATTTTCGAACGTGGAGCCGTGGCTGCCTTTGGCCGCCGATTCGGGAGCTTCCAACACGGAATCGGCCAGCGCCGATCCGAACTCGCTTTTGACGCTGTATCGGCGGTTGACCGCCCTGCGCCGCGCGCGACCGGCGCTGACACAAGGTGCCTATAGGCCAGTGGCCCAGTCCGGGACTGTGTTGGCCTTTGAACGAGTTGCAGGCGGCGAGGCGCTCCTGGTGGCGCTCAATTTCGGCGGCGAAACAGAAAATAACGTTATATTGCCAGATGCTTATCTTGGTACCGTGCTGCTGTCCTCAATGCCCGGCCGGGCCGGAGAGGCGATCGCCGGGCGGCTCACGTTGCGCCCGCATGAGGGGCTAATCATATCGCCCGATAGCTAGCCGCGCGGGCCCGCAACCGCTCCGGAGCCCCGGTTTTTCGGCCCTTTTCGCCTTGACTTGGGGGTATCAGGCCGATACATACGCGGCACTTAACGGCAGGCGGTGAGCTTCGCTTGCTTCGGAACGGCCGCCCGGCCAAGTCTTTGAGAA
>CAITJJ010000206.1 GCA_903892675.1 uncultured Hyphomicrobiales bacterium
AGGAGAGGTGAAAGCAAACGAGATCGTGACCATGACCGAAACGCCCCTGCTCCCATATACGCTGCGGCTCGCCGACACCGCGCTGGTGCTCGGCCATCGGCTGTCCGAATGGGTCGGGCATTCGCCGGTGATCGAGGAAGACCTGGCCTTCGGCAATATGGGGCTCGACCTGATCGGCCAGGCGCGCTCACTGTACAGCTATGCCGGCGAGATCGAGGGCAAAGGCCGCGACGAGGACGCGCTGGCCTATCTGCGCGACGCGCCCGAGTATCGCAACATCCTCCTGGTTGAACAGCCGAACGGCGATTTCGCCACGACCATGGTGCGGCAACTTTTGTATGCCGCCTTCGCACATCCGTATTTCGAGGCGCTGGCGCGCTCGAAAGACGCCATGCTCGCCGCCATCGCCGCCAAGGCGGTCAAGGAAATGGCCTATCATCTGCGCCACAGCGCCGAGTGGATCATCCGGCTCGGCGACGGCACCGAGGAAAGCCACCGGCGCGCGCAGGACGCACTCGACGACCTGTGGCCCTACACCGCCGAGATGTTCGAGACCGATCAGGTCGAGCGCGCCTTGATCGAGGCTGGCGTCGCCATCGATCCAACGTCGTTGCGCGCAACCTGGGACAAGACGCTCGATCGGGTGCTGAGCGAAGCGACGCTTGAGCGCCCGCGCGACGGCTATATGCAGAGCGGCGGCCGCGTCGGCCATCACAGCGAACATCTCGGCCACATTCTGTCCGAATTGCAGTTCCTGCAGCGCGCCTATCCGGGCGCGACCTGGTGAGCGCGATGGCGCCCACCGCCGCCGATACGACGCTGCGCGAGCGCGCCTGGGCCGCCGCGGCAAGCGTCTGCGATCCGGAAATTCCGGTGCTCGGTATCGCCGATCTGGGCGTGCTGCGCGACATCAGGATCGAGAACGGCGTCGTCGAGGCGATCATCACGCCGACCTATTCAGGCTGCCCGGCGATGAACATGATCGCGCTCGAGATCGAAGTCGCGCTCGAGAATGCCGGCTTCGCCAGGCCGAAGGTAACCACCGTGCTGTCGCCGGCCTGGACCACCGACTGGATGACCGAGACCGGCAAGGCCAAATTGCGCGAATACGGCATTGCGCCGCCGGCGGCGAAAGCCGGACGCCGCGCTTTGTTTGGCGAAGACAAGGTCGCCTGCCCGCATTGCGGCTCGGCCGACACAACGCGCATCTCCGAATTCGGTTCGACCGCCTGCAAGGCGCTGTGGCGCTGCAAGGCCTGCGCCGAGCCGTTCGACTATTTCAAATGCATCTGAGGACGCCATGGCTGTCGAATTCCACCGCTTGAAGATTGCCGATGTGCGGCGCGAGACGCCGGACGCGGTGTCGATCGCGTTCGCGGTACCGCGCGAACTGGCCGAGGCCTATCGTTTCACCCCCGGCCAGCACGTCACCATGCGCGCCAAGATCGGCGGCGCTGAGGTGCGGCGCTCCTACTCCATTTGCGTTGCGCCGGACGACGGCGAATTGCGCGTCGCGGTGAAGAAGGTCGATGGCGGCGTATTCTCGACGCTGGCCAACAGTTCGATCAAAGTCGGCGACGAGATCGACGTGATGACGCCGCAAGGCCGTTTCGGCGTCGCGCTCGATCCGGACGCCGCGCGCACTTATGTGGCCATCGCCGCCGGCTCCGGCATCACGCCCTTGATGTCGATGCTGCGCACCATCCTGACGCATGAGAAGAAGAGCCGCGTCGTCCTGATATACGGCAACCGGACAACCCAGAGCATCATTTTCCGCGAGGCGCTCGAGGATCTTAAGGACCGGTTCTTGTCCCGATTGACGATCCATCACGTCCTGTCGCGCGAACCGCAGGAAATCGCCATGCTCGACGGCCGCATCGATGCCGATAAGATATCGGCGCTTGTGCGCACGCTGCCGCGGGGTTCCATCGACCACGCCTTCCTGTGCGGACCGGGCGGGCTGGTCGAAAGCGGCAAGGCGGCGCTGGCGCAAGTTGGCGTCGCACCCGAACGTGTTCATGTTGAATACTTCTCGACCGACGGCATGCCGATCGCGACGCGCGCCGCCGTCCAGATGGCCGCGGACGGGCGAGAATCGACCGCCGACATCATGCTCAACGGCGCGCGGCACAAGATTCCCGTGCGTTCCGGCGAGACCATCGTCGATGCCGGGCTGCGCGCCGGGCTGGAAATGCCCTACTCCTGCCGCGGCGGCATGTGCTGCACGTGTCGAGCGAAGATCACGGAAGGCTCCGTCCAAATGGACATCAATTATTCGCTGGAGCCGTGGGAGCTGGAAGCAGGCTTCGTGCTGACCTGCCAGGCGCATCCGGTCACGCCGAAGGTTACACTCGACTACGATCAGGTGTAGCGCGCTTACCCGCGCGCCGCGCGCTTCGGCGAAGCCTGTGCCGGCGTCAGCGCGGCGGCGCCCTCAACCAGCAAGGTCGTCACCAGATCGGCGTAATCCTCGCGCGTCAGCGGCTTGCCGTCGCGAAACCACATGAACTGCCAATTGATCATGCCGAACAGCGACATGGTCACCGGCTTGAGCAGCACTTTGTCGGCGCCGATGGCCGGATTGACGGCGGCGATCGCGTCGGCGAACTCGCGTACCAGGTCGCGCTCCATGTCGGTGAGCAGGTTCCTTCGCTTGGTTGGTAGCTTGCTCAGTTCGTTGAGCTGAATTTTGTGCTCGTCATCTGCGTCGCGATAAACTTCGAGGAGCGCGCCGACCAAGGCGCGCAATCGCTGGCGCGGCGGCAACGTCTTGCTGACGGCGGCGACCGCGTCAAGCAATTCCTGCAAGTGAGCTTGCAGTATATCGAACAGCAGTTCCGCCTTGTTGACATAGTAATGATACAGCAGCGCCTTGGAGACTTTGCAGGCCTTGGCGACCTGCGCCATCGAGGCGCGGTCGTAGCCGTGTTTGGCGAAGACGGCAGCCGAGCGATCGAGGATCGCCTGCCGTTTGCCGTCGTAATCAGCCGAGCGTGGACGCGCCATTAGCGTCTCTCTCCTTTGCGCATGATCTGTACCGAAAACCGGTGCCCACTTTGCGGGATCATGCGCTATTCCTTCGGCCGCTTGTCGACAATGCGGCGGGCCTTGCCGCCGGACCGCTCGATCCCGCCCGGATCGGCGACGACGACGTCGACGCCGATGCCGACGACATTGCGGATATGCGTCGCCAGCAGCGCGGCCTGCGCGGCGCGCGACGCTTCGTCGGCACGGTCGGCGCGCGCTTCGACATGCAGGCGCACGACATCGAGCCGCTGCTCGCGGTCAAGCTCGATGAGGAAATGCGGACTCAAGCCGTCGCAACGTAGAAGCTGCTCCTCGATCTGAGTCGGGAACACGTTGACGCCGCGCACGATCATCATGTCGTCGGAGCGGCCGGTGACCTTCTCCATCCGCCGCATACTGCGCGCCGTGCCAGGCATTAGCCGCGTCAGATCGCGGGTGCGATAGCGGATCACCGGCATCGCTTCCTTGCTGAGCGAGGTGAACACCAGTTCGCCACGCTCGCCGTCCGGCAGCGTCGCGCCGGTCTCGGGATCGATCACCTCCGGATAGAAATGATCTTCCCAGATGTGCAGCCCATCCTTGGTCTCGACGCATTCATTGGCGACGCCGGGCCCCATCACCTCGGACAGGCCGTAAATGTCGACCGCGTCCATGTCGAACGCCTTCTCGATTTCGGCGCGCATCGAATTTGTCCAGGGCTCGGCGCCAAAAATTCCGATGCGGAGCGAGCAATCACGCGGATCAATCTGCTTGGCGCGGAATTCATCGAGAATCGCCAGCATATAGGACGGCGTCACCATGATAATTTCCGGTTGAAAATCGGTAATCAATTGGACCTGACGCTCGGTCATGCCACCCGACACCGGGATGACCGTGCAGCCGAGCCGCTCGGCACCGTAATGCGCGCCCAGACCGCCGGTAAACAGGCCATAGCCGTATGAAATGTGGACTTTCATGCCGGGACGGCCGCCGGAGGCGCGGATCGAGCGCGCCATCATGTCGGCCCAGGTATCGATGTCCTTTTGCGTGTAACCGACCACGGTCGGCTTGCCGGTCGTCCCGGACGAGGCATGAATGCGCGCAACTTTGTCCTGCGGTACCGCGAACATGCCGAACGGATAGTTGTCGCGCAGGTCCTGCTTGGTGGTGAACGGAAACCGGGCGAGATCGCTCAACGTCCTGAAGTCGTCCGGATGGACGCCGGCTTCGTCGAACTTGCCGCGATAGGCGGCGACATTGTCATAGGCGTGTTTGAGCGACCATTTCAGCCGCTGCGTCTGCAACGCAGCGATCTCGTCGCGCGACGCCGTCTCAATAGGATCGAGGCCGTAAGGCCGGTAGGACTTGTCGAGCATGTTGGCCTCCTCCCCTCTCAGCCGGCCGCAAGGCCGGGCACGAGTTCGCCTTCGATGGTGCGTGAATGACCGCGAAATTCGGCGATCACGGTGCCGTCCTGCCGCGTGACCGTGATGTCATAGATGCCGGAGCGGCCGGCGCGATGGCGCTCAGTGGCGCGCGCCGTCAGCCGATCGCCCAATTTGCCGGCGACCAGAAACGTGACCGCGCAATGCTGCGCGACGGTGCGCTGGTTATAGGTGTTGCAGGCAAAAGCGAAGGCCGAGTCCGACAGCGTGAAGATAAATCCGCCGTGGCAGATGTTGTGGCCGTTGACGTGGCGCTTGGCCACGGTCAGCGCCACTTCCGAGCGGCCGGGCGCAACCGAGATCAGCTCGATGCCGAGTCCACGACTGGCCTCGTCGTCGGTCCACATCGCCTGGGCGCAGGCCTGTGCCAATTCGTCGGCGGTCACTTAATCCCCCTTGCCAGTGAAGACTGGCGCGCGCTTGTCCATGAAAGCCCGCACGCCTTCGGCGTAATCCGGTGAAAAACCGGCCTTGCGCTGCAGATCGCGCTCCAGCTCAAGCTGCGCGCCGAGACCGTTGGTCTCCGAGGCATCAAGCGCTTGCTTGATTTGCGCGAAACCGAAGGTCGGCCCGGCGGCGAATTGCGCGCACATCTTTTCAGCGTCAGGAATGAGCTTGTCGTCGTCGACCGCCTTCCAGATCAGGCCCCATTGCTCCGCCGTTTCAGCCGGAAGCGGCTCGGCCAGAAGCGACAGCGCGCGCGCCCGCGCCGCGCCGACCAGCCGCGGCAGAAACCAGGTGCCGCCGGAATCCGGCACGAGTCCGATCTTGGCGAAGGCCTGCACGAATTTGGCGCTTCTAGCCGCGAGTACGATGTCGCAGGCGAGCGCGATATTGGCGCCGGCGCCGGC
>CAITJJ010000207.1 GCA_903892675.1 uncultured Hyphomicrobiales bacterium
AGCCGCCGACCATGTGCGCACGGTCGTCGCCGATATACAGGATGCCTATCGCAAGGGCGATTTCGCGCGGATCGCGGCGCGCTTTTCCGACGACATCGACTGGCTGTTTCAGGCGCCGCCGTCGATTTTCCCCGAGGTCGGCCGCTGTCGCGGCAAGGCCGCCGTCTGCGGGACATTTGCCGCGCTGGTCGCCCGCTATCATGTCGAGAGCCATGTCACCGACCATGTGATCGCCGAGGGCGATCGCGCCGCCGGCGTCGCCGATGTCGTTCTGGTCGAGCGCGATGGCGGGCGCGCGATCCGCTGCCGGATCGCCTCGTTCTTTCGCGCGCAAAGCGGCCTGCTGACCCATTATCGCGGGTTCACGGACAGCTTCGACACGCTTGAGCGGGAAAGCGGCGCGGTTCTCCGGTTCTGAGCGGCCGCCCGGCGCCCTTGCAAAGTCCTGCCCTTGACGCCGCCGCCCGCGCGCGCGATCTGAAGGTCACAATGTGGCGGAAGCGGCAATGAACCAGCAGGCGAACCAGCAAAAGCTCATCAAGGGCGCGACAGGCGACTGGGAAGTCGTCATCGGCATGGAGGTCCATGCCCAGGTCTCGTCGAAGTCGAAGCTGTTCTCCGGCGCCTCGACCGAATTCGGCGCGGCGCCGAACAGCCACGTCTCGCTGGTCGACGCGGCGATGCCCGGCATGCTGCCGGTCATCAACGCCGAATGCGTCGCTCAGGCGGTGCGCACGGGGCTGGGGCTGAACGCGCAGATCAATCTGCGCTCGGTGTTCGACCGCAAGAACTATTTCTATCCCGACCTGCCGCAGGGCTACCAGATCAGCCAGTACAAGCAGCCGGTGGTCGGCGAGGGCGAGGTCGTGGTCGATCTGCCGGACGGCGAGGCGGTGACCATCGGCATCGAGCGGCTGCATCTCGAGCAGGACGCCGGCAAAAGCCTGCACGACCGCCATCCGCAGATGTCTGCGGTCGATCTCAACCGCTCCGGCGTGGCGCTGATGGAGATCGTGTCCAAGCCGGACCTGCGCTCGTCCGAGGAGGCCAAGGCCTACGTCGCCAAGCTGCGCTCGATCATGCGCTATCTCGGTACCTGCGACGGCAATATGGAAGAAGGTAGCTTGCGCGCCGACGTCAATGTCTCGGTGCGCAAGCCGGGCGGCCCGCTCGGCACGCGCTGTGAGATCAAGAACGTCAATTCGATCCGCTTCATCGGTCAGGCGATCGAGCATGAGGCGCGCCGCCAGATCGAGATCATCGAGGAGGGCGGTACGATCGTGCAGGAGACGCGGTTGTTCGACCCGACCAAGGGCGAAACGCGCTCGATGCGCTCTAAGGAAGAAGCGCACGACTACCGTTACTTCCCCGATCCCGATCTGCTGCCGCTGGAACTTGACCCGGAGGCCGTCGCGGCGCTGAAAGCGAAGCTGCCGGAACTTCCCGACGAGAAGAAAGCGCGCTTCGTGCGTGACTTCGGCCTGTCGCCGTATGACGCCGGGCAGCTGGTGGCCGAGCGTGAGACGGCGGAGTATTTCGAGACCGTCGCCAATGGACGCGACGCCAAGCTCGCCGCCAACTGGGTGATCAACGAATTGTTCGGCCGGCTGAACAAGGACGGGCGGACCATCGCAGCGTCGCCGCTCTCCGCTGCGCAGCTCGGCGGGCTTGTCGAACTCATTTCCGACAAGACGATTTCCGGCAAGATTGCCAAGGACTTGTTCGAGATACTGTGGACCGAAGGCGGGGACCCGCGCGCGCTCGTTGCCGCGCGCGGCATGGCGCAAGTGACCGATCTGGGCGCGATCGGCGCCATCGTCGACGACCTGATCGCGCAAAATCCGGACAAGGTGGCGCAGGCGAAAGCCAATCCGAAGGCGATGATGTGGTTCGTCGGCCAGGCGATGAAGTCATCCGGCGGCAAGGCCAGCCCGCAAGCGGTAAACGAACTCTTAAAATCCAAACTCGGCGTCTGAACGCGACGGCGTTATCGCGTCGCGTTCGATAATTTTGCCGCGCTGCGGCAAAGCGCGCGCATGTCGCCGCGCAGCCGCCATGTCCGGGCGTCAGCCGGCAAATTTTTCCCATCGAGACGGCCGGCGACGGTGTGCATGAGCGTGCGACGCGCGAAAATTTTCGACGCATGACGATGCGTTTCGCGAATCACTTGCACTGATTCGCTCGATTTTTGTCGATTCACGCCCGCCGACGGCGTCGCGCGCACCGTTTTTTGAAAATAATTTTTGCGTTGTGCACCGCGCGTATCGGCGCGCAAAAATTTCGTGTCGACAATCCATTTTTGCGCCGGGGTTCGCGTCGCCGCGCGCTTTGCCGGGGAAAACGGATGAACAAAAAGTCCTTATTTCATCGCGTTATTTGCATGACCGGTGTTTTCGCGCCGCTGCGACACGCAAACCCGTTGTCAAGCGCCGCCGATTTGTTTTTTGCGACGCGCGCGACCGTTATTCGTGAGGGTTTTGCGCCGCTTACACACAACGCCGCGGTGGAGTCACTGTTTTTTTCGTTGTGCTGTAGTAAACGGAATGCAGTGCAGGTCGATTCCCGACCGCACTAATGCGACACCCGCGATGTTACATCGCTAGGAGGGCAGCAA
>CAITJJ010000208.1 GCA_903892675.1 uncultured Hyphomicrobiales bacterium
GCCGGCGCCGCGCCCGCCAAGAAGTAACGTCCGGCGTCTTTCGCCAAACGTCCTTCGACGCAAGCGTGAACCTGATAATGCCCGTCCCGGAATTTTCCGGGGCGGGTTTTTCTCAAAGACAAGTCATGAGGCGGCAACGCCGGTAAAGCCCAAAAGGCGGCAACGCCGTTTAAAAACATGCTGCTTTTCGTCGGCCTCGGCAATCCAGGTCCGCGCTACGTCGGCAACCGCCACAATATCGGTTTCATGGCGGTGCAGGCGATCGCGCGCAGCCACAACATCGCGCCGTGGCGCAAACGCTTTCAGGGCGTGTCGGTGGAAGGCACGGTCGGCGGCGACCGGGTGATGCTGCTATTGCCGGGAACATTCATGAACGAGTCCGGCCGCGCCGTGGCCGAGGCTTTGAGTTTCTACAAGCTCGGCGTCGGTGACATCGTGGTGTTTCACGACGAGCTTGAACTGCCGGCGGGCAAAGTGCGGGTCAAGACCGGCGGCGGCAATGCCGGCCATAACGGCCTGCGCTCGATCTCGGCGCATGTCGGCAACGAATACCGGCGCGTGCGGCTTGGCATCGGCCATCCCGGCGACAAGAAACTGGTCGAGAACTACGTGTTGCAGGATTTCGCCAAGAGCGAGTGGGCTTGGGTCGAGGCATTGTGCGACGTCGTCGCCGACAATGCCGGGCTGTTGACCGCGGGCAAGGATTCGACGTTTCAGAACAAGATTCATCTGAGCATGGACGCCAAAGGATTCGGCGGCGACGCGGCAGACGACAGTTAAGGACAAGGCGCCATGGGTTTCAAATGCGGTATCGTCGGTCTGCCGAATGTCGGCAAATCGACCCTGTTCAACGCGCTGACGCAGACGGCGCAGGCGCAGGCGGCGAATTATCCGTTCTGCACGATTGAGCCGAATGTCGGCGAGATCGCGGTGCCGGATCCGCGCCTTGAGAAACTCTGCGCCATCGCCAAGTCCGAGCAGATCATTCCGACCCGCATTACTTTCGTCGATATCGCCGGCCTGGTGCGCGGCGCGTCCAAAGGCGAAGGCCTCGGCAATCAGTTTCTCGCAACCATCCGCGAGGTCGACGCCATCGTCCATGTCGTGCGCTGCTTCGTCGATACCGACATCACGCATGTCGAAGGCAAGATCGACCCGATCGCCGACATCGAGATCATCGAGACCGAGCTGATGCTGGCCGATCTCGACTCCCTGGAAAAGCGCGTCGACAATCTCGAAAAGAAGGCCAAGGGCTCGGGCGAGGACGCCAAGCTGGCCAAGGAAATGCTCGATCTGGTCAAGCGCTCGCTGGCGCTGTTGCAGGATGGCAAGCCGGCGCGTCTGGTCGAGCGCAAGGCCGACGAGGAGAAGCTGTTCCATTCGCTTGGGCTCTTGACCTCGGCGCCGGTGCTGTACGCCTGCAATGTCGAGGAAGCGTCGGCCGCCATCGGCAACGATTTCTCCCGCAAGGTCGAAGCGCGGGCCAAGGCAGAAGGCGCGGTCGCGGTGGTGATTTCCGCCAAGATCGAATCCGAGATCGCGGCGCTGCCCGAGAGTGAACGCGCCGATTATCTGGAAGCGGTCGGCTTGAAGGAAACCGGGCTCGACCAGCTGGTGCAGGCCGGCTACGCGCTGTTGCATCTGGTGACCTATTTCACCGTTGGCCCCAAGGAAACGCGCGCCTGGACCATCATCCAGGGCACCAAGGCCCCGGCCGCGGCCGGCGTGATCCATTCGGATTTCGAGAAGGGTTTCATCCGCTCCGAAACGATCGCCTATGACGACTACATCCGCTTCAGCGGCGAAGTCGGCTCTAAGGAGCACGGCAAGATGCGGCTGGAAGGCAAGGAATATGTGGTCGCCGACGGCGACGTGCTGCATTTCCGCTTTGCCAACTAAATTCGCGCATCGGCCCTGCGTGCGGCGACGATGACAGGCATGTGACAAGCTCCGCGTTGCGCGGTAAAAGCGTCGCCGTGCCGCAACAGAAACTCCATTGGGAAGACTTCGAGCCGGGCGCGGTCGCCGTTTATGGGCCGCGGCTGGTGACGCGCGAGGAAATCGTCGCCTTCGCCGCCGAGTTCGATCCGCAGCCGATGCATCTCGACGAGACAGCGGCGAGCGCCACGCTGCTCGGAGGCCTGGGCGCCTCTGGGTGGCATGCGTGCAGCCTGCTGATGCGCCTGATCGCCGATGGCTTCGTCCTCAATTCGTCGTCGATGGGCGCGCCCGGCGTCGACGAGGTGAACTGGCTCAAGCCGTTGCGACCCGGCGCGCGTATCCGTCTGCGGGCGACCGTGCTGGAGACGCGCGCCTCCAATAGCAAGCCCGCGGTCGGCCTGGTCAAATTCAAATTCGAGATGATCGACGAGGCCGATGCCGTCATCATGAGGCAGGTCAATACGTTGATGATGGGCCGCCGCGCGCCGGGCGGGACACCATGAAATTCTTCGACGACATCAGGATCGGCGATGTGGTCATGACCGGCCGGCACACCTTCACCGCGGGCGAAATCAAGTCGTTTGCAACGCGCTTCGATCCGCAGCTTTTTCATGTCGATGAAGAGGAAGCGGCGCGTTCGCATTTCGGCGCGCTGTGCGCCTCCGGCTGGCATACCGCGTCGGCGTGGATGCGGCTGATGGTCGACTATCGCCGCGCCGAAAACGACGCGGCGCGCGCGCGCGGCGAAGGCGTCGCTGCCAGCGGGCCGGCGCTCGGCTTCCGCGATCTGAAATGGCTAAAGCCGGTCTATGCCGGCGACGCCATCGATTACAAAAGCGAAGTCCTGGAAGTGCGGGCGTCCAACAGCCGCCCCGGTTTCGGCCTGGTGACGGTCCTGACCAGCGGCGCCAATCAGAACGGCGCGCCGGTGATCTCGTTTGTCAGCACCACCTTCGTCGCGCGCCGCCAGGAGAAGCCGTGAGCACCGCGACCGGCATCGCCGACGATCCGCAACGAAAGCACCAGGAAAGGCGCGCCATCGGCGTCGCCTGCGGCGCGCATGCGCTGCACGATGGCTATACCGACCTCATTTATGTGATGCTGCCGATCTGGCAGAGCGAGTTCGGTCTCGGCTATGCTGCGCTCGGCGCCATGAAATCTGTCTTCTCCGGCGCGCTATCGGTCTTTCAGATACCCTCGGGCTTTCTCGCCGAGCGATATGGTACGCCGCTGGTGCTGGCGCTCGGCACCGCGCTGGCCGGCGTCGGCTATATTCTCGCCGGCTTCAGCCACGGCTTCCCGCTTCTGGTCGGCGCCTTGCTGGTCGGCGGCTTGGGCGCCAGCACGCAGCATCCTCTGGCGTCGTCCTTGATTGCGCATGCCTTCTCCGGCAAGCGCTCACTCAAGGCGCTCGGCACCTATAACTTCGCCGGCGACATCGGCAAGATGGTGGTGCCGGTCGCCGCCTCGTTGCTGTTTCTCATTCTGCCATGGCGCGAGGCGGTGGCCTTGCTCGGCGGCATTGGCATTCTGGCGGCGGTTGCCATTTATATCCTCATCCCCCGCTTTCGCGATCAGCCGGCCGCACCGGAGAAAAAGAATAGTGTTGCCGGTGGCGCGCGGGCGGTGCGCCGCTATGACTTTTCGCTGCTGCTGTCGGTCGGCGTCATCGACAGCGCGACGCGCATGGCGTTTTTGACTTTTCTGCCTTTCGTGCTGACCGCGAAAGGCGCCGGCATCCAGACCATCGGCGTGGCGCTGACGCTGGTATTCGCCGGCGGCGCCGTCGGCAAACTGGTCTGCGCCTTCATCGGCGCACGCATCGGCGCGGTGGCGACCGTGTGGCTGACCGAGACGATCACCGCGGTCGCTATCGTCGCGATTCTGCCGCTGTCGCTTCAAGGCGCGATGGTGCTGTTGCCGATCGTCGGCATCGCCCTCAACGGCACGTCGTCGGTGCTGTACGGTTCGGTGCCCGAACTGGTCGCGCCGGAAAAGCGCCAGCGCGCCTTCGGCATTTTCTACACCGGCACGATCGGCGCCGGCGCGGTGTCGCCATTTCTGTACGGATTGCTCGGCGATGCCGTCGGCATCAACACGGCGTTGCTGGTCGTCGCCGCCGCTGTGTTGCTGACGTTGCCGATTACCTTGGTGCTGCGGCCGGCGCTGCGCGCGTGATCCCGAAAAGTGGGCACAGGTTTTCGGATAAGATCACGCGCGAACAATAAAGCACCTGACGGTTTGACTTACGGCCTGATTTTCACCTTGACCTGCCTGACCAGCGCCGCCGGCAGCACATCGAGATAGGGCCCGAGCAGGAAGGCTTCGCCGGAGCCGTCGCCATACATGCGGTTATGCGCATCGATCATCGCCCGCACCGGCCGCGCGCAGGCCGTAATTGAATCGACGATCAGGTCGTTGATATCGACCGCGCGGATGTCATTGCTGTAGCGGCGATCGGCCGACACCTTGCGCACGATGCAGTCGGTGGCGCGCAGCACCAGCGGCAAGAGCGCGGATTCTTTCTGGCGTACCGATATTTGCGCCCAGGCCGGCGCGCCTGTCGGCATCGGCATCTGAGTATCAAGCGAGACATTCAACACAAGCGACAACCCCAACAGGGATGTGACGATCATTGTGGGACCCGCGAATCAGAGACACCTCTTTGGTAACGCAGCGCCTCTCGGCCCGCAGTAAATAGTTTGAACGCGCCAACGAAATGCACCGCTAACCGGTTTGGCCGGCGGCGCTGCGCTGGCGCCACGTTGGCAAGGGTCGCGGCGTCGGCGGTGGAGGGCTTATCGCACATCATGCGCGGGCGGTGGCCGCCGCAGGTCCCGGTTGATTATTTTCTTGGCACCCGTGTTCCGGCGACGCCAGGGAAGGGCGCGGTGTGGCGGCAAAGCCGCGTCGTCCCGGATTTTCGCGTCTTGCAATGGTTTACCTTTTCGCCGGCGGGATGCTTTGCGCGGCTCCACTAGTGGAGCGGATTTGACGTTCGCTACCCGTTTGCCGCGCATATCTTATGCGAACGTCAAATCCAAAGCTCCACTAGCAACAATAACTTACTAGTGGTCCTTTGATTCTAACATTCGCAAAAGTGGCTCCGCGGACGGGATGCGAATGTTAGAATCGGACCACTAGCGCTGGATTTTCCGGGCTTAAAGGGCCATATTAGGCTCCGAGGAGTTTCTTCTGATGTCGATGATCAACTACCGGGCGCCGTCCGAACTGTTTCCGAGCCGCAGCCGCAAGTCCCGCCGTCCCATAGGTTACAAGCGTTTTCCGACCGCGGCGGAAGCAATCCGCTTTGCGATAGAGGAATTGCCGCCGGAATTGCTGCTCGGGGCCTATCTGGAAGTCGAGGAAAAGCGCTTCGACGGTAACGGCATCCGACAGCTTTATGACAGCGCCGACTATCCGCTCCCCCGCAAGGCGGTGAAGCCGGACAAGGCCGTCGCCGCCAACTAATTCCCCATTTTGCCTATTATTTTCGTGATCGCCGGCACAGCCTGAAAACTGTGGAACCGCCATGCTTTGGCCGCGTTTACCCGGTGATAACGACGCCTTCGCTAAAGCGCATTTAGCGCAATGTCATTTAAATAGTCTGGACCCACGATGGCCGATAGAAATGCACTTGGAATGATCGGCCTGTTGTTCGGCGCGACCACATTGTTCGTCATGATGATGGGCGCCGTCGTGGTCGCGGACCACCTGTCCGGCAAATTGCATCTCGACGACGGGCTTGCCGTGGCGCAGCCCTTGACGGAGCGCTGAGCGCCCATTCTTCCCTGGTGGCTTGCTGCCTCACGTCGCCACATTTCCGCGAAATTTACGCAACTTCCGCGCCTCCCGGCCGTTGTCATCCAACAACAGTCCGTGGAGGCTCCCGTGAAATCATCAAATCTCAATCTCCTGTCGGCAACGGCATTGGCCGTGATCCTTGCCGCGCCGTTGACGTTTGGCATTGCGCAAGCGGCTGAAGGCGCAAAGAACGCCATCGACACGACCGCCGGCGGCGAAAAGATTCCGACAACGGAACAAGCGCGCGCCGCCAAACTCATGCCGGACGACCCGAACCCGGTTCCGGGGCAGGCCCTGGTCCCGGCCACGAGCGACGGCAAGGGTGACAAACCGGCGACGTCATCGGGCGACGGCGATCCGACAACGAAGACCGGCGGCCAGGCGGCGGTCGGCGGCGCAATGTCACCGGGCGCCTCCGCAGGCGGCGCCAACACGTCCACTCCGGGCGGGGCTTCCGGTTCCTCCGGCACAGGCGGAGTTTCGGCGGAAACAACAGGCGCGCGTCCGGCCAGCGCACCGGCGGACAGCCGTCCCGGTCCCATCGGCGCGACCGGTCAGACCATGCCGTCGAAATTTTCACAACGAAACGACATTCTCGACCGCGTCCCGATCATGGCGATGCCGATGGCGCTGACGCTACCGCAGCGGCAGCGTATCTATCAGTCGGTCATGGCCGACACGGCGCAGCAGCCGAGGGCGGATGCCCAAGCGTTAGCGCCGGCAACCATCCTGTCCACCGAACAGGCGCTCAATGAAACGCAGGCCTTGCCGGAAAGCCTCAATGATATCGATCTACTCAAGGGGCTGCGCTACATCAAGGCCAAGGACAAGGTGCTGTTGGTGTGGCCGGCGACACGCATCGTGGTCGACGCGATCACGCTGTAAGCGCTGGACAAAGAAAACGCCTGACGCCATCGCCGCAATCCGGCGATGGCGTTTCGCGTTAATAGCGTTTTCGAGCGAAGTGGGTACCGGTTCGCGTGAAGAAAACGCGTCAAAGCAAGAGCTAGAGCCCCGGCTTTGATCCTATCAAAGCCGGAAAGGCTCGTGCTTGCTCAGCCGGCGGAGCGTTGCGCCGGATTGGATTTTGTCGCCTGTTTGGGCGGCTCGCCCTTCCATTGCGTCAAGCTGTCGGCGATCACGGTCATCGCCGTCATTGCCGCGTGGCTCAGGCTTGCGTAACCGGCGACCTCGCGGCTCACCCGGTCACCTTCGTCGCGCAACATGTCGCGCACGCTCTGCAGTTCGAGAATGACGCGGTCGATTTCCTCCATCGAAGCGCCCGAGACGCGCCGGATCAACGTATTGAGATTGTCGGCCACCGGATCGCCGGCGGTTTCCACATCGGCTCTTGGCCGGCGCAGCGCGGTGACGTCACGACGGACGAATTCGCGGATTTCGCCTTCAAAGGCATTGGCCGCGGCCTGATCGATGTCGCCGAGCCTTTCGGGCACGATGCGTTCGCCGGGAAATCGCTCCGGCGTCGGTCTATCCGCCGCGCGCCGATCCGGAGCATATTTTTCCGGGCCGAATTTATCGGCAACGGATTTATCCGGCACAATTCTATCCGCTCCAAACCGATCGGGTCTGATGGCCGTCATGGTCAACTCCTGCACGGGCGCAAAGTCGATTGCGCTGACGCCCCCCGGCGGCAACGATTGCCGCATGCGAGTAGGGCGGCGATGGGGCCGGCGCGGGGCCGGGGCAGGGCAGCTTCGCGGCGGGATTTTTGCGCGCAGCGGCGCGTCGATCACCAGGTCAGCTTGAAACGGGCGGTGACGCTCTTGTTCTCGTTGACGCGGCCGACATCGGTCACCGCGGTGGTGACGCCGAGGGGGCCATAAATTTTTTGCTCGGCGCTGAGTGTGTTGTGCGTGACCGGATCGGTGCTGGTCGAGTTCAGACCGGCGCCGAGTGTCGTGCCGGTCGGCAGAATGCTGAATTTGGCGAAATTTTCATTGCCCCACACCCGTGGCACCGCCGCTGCCGTTGGCTCGCTCGGCGGCGCGACGCGCAGGGGAATATCGGTTGCCGCCGCTTGCGGTTGCCCCAGGCTTTCGGTCACCGAATAGCGGCTCTGCACGCTGACGGAGAATTTGTCGCCGACCGGCAGCGATCGCTTGAACGTGGTGCCGACGCGGCCCTGCTCGTTATTCGGATCGACGCGCGCGTCGATGGTGGCGAAATTCGGCAGGCCGACCGAGGCCCAGGCGGCCCCACCGCGTTCGTTACGGGTGACGCCCAGCGGGTTCTTAGGATCATGACCGTAGGGCATATCGGCGGCGTAGCCGATATCGGCGCCGACATTGGCATCCCATTCGCTCGCCAGCGGTTTCTTGACGACGACCGTGCCGGAGCCATCCGGCCGGTTGGTGCGTGACAGGTCGAGACCTTTGGTGCCGGCCAGCGCCGGCAGGCGCAGCGGCCGCGCCGGCGCGTTCAGATAGCTGGCGGGATCGGCGGCGAGGGCCTTGTCGATTATCGAATTGTCTTCGGCCGAGAGTCCGGGCGCTTGCCCATCGTCGGCGATCGTCGGCCGCAAGTCCGGGGCAGGACTACTCGCGTCCGGTGAAACGAACACGGATTCAGGGGCGTCCTGCGCCACCGTGGCGACCGGCAGCGCAGCGCAAAACCCGATAAACGCTATAGCGATGCGCCTCTCCTTCAACCCGATCGGCATTCCATGACCCCACCGTTCGCAAGGCCGGTTTGTCCCATGCAACTTGGGCAAAGGTGTGGAGCCGCTATGGCTGGAAATGAACCGGCAATCCCGGCGCGCTTTGTCCGGCACGACGTAAACCGAAGGAGAACAGCATGGCCGCAATACTTGTCCTAAACTGGACAGCGCTGCGAAGAAACTGCCCGACGAACGCCAGATCGGCGCGCGCATCGAGCAGCAGGTCGTCGCTATTTCTTGCCGGGTGAGCCCGAGGACTGCGAGGCTTTGTAGGCGGACATTTGCTTCGGTTTGTCCTTGTCGGCCTTCGGTTTCTTCTTTTCCTTCGGCACCCGCATCTGACCCTTTGCCATGACGACCCCCTGATTTTGGCTGGCGCATGATGTCAGCCGGAAACGGCCGAGAATCATGACGGTGGTGAACCGCCGAATGGTGGTACGGCGAGAGGCCTTCGGCAAGAGGGGGCTACCGGTCCCCCGGGTCGCCATGCACAGGCGCAATCTTTCGCCGCGGCGCGCGGGAACTTTCGGGTTCCATCAGCCGTTAGTGGCGTGCCCGCGTCCGAATGATCGCCTGGATTCACCAAGGCGGCCGGAGGCCGGCACAGGGAGCTGGGACATGCGCTATTGGATCATGGGTGCGGCGGCCATCGGGCTGCTGGCGGTCGGGACGGCGGGAACGGTCAATACGGCGCATGCCGCCACTGCAGCGGCGGCATCGGATGGCATGCGGCCGGCGATCATGCTGGCGCAGGCTGAGACGAAGAAGCCCGAGACGACCACGCAGAAGGTCAAACGCGAGGTCAAGGAAGAAACGGCCGAAGTGAAGAAGAAAGTCAAACGCGCCTGGAAAAAATTGACCGGTTATAAATTCGATGTGGCCTGTCCGGCCTTGCTGCCGCTGAGCCATTCGACCTGCACCGAGACCGGCAAAAATCGCGCCGACGCGAAGGCCAGGTGCCAGGCGCAGTCGCCTTTGTGCAGCGTTTCCGACGCCAAATAATTGGCTGACCGGATTTAACGGTTACGATAGGGGGCCTGGGCCATACGGCTCAGGCCCTCGCCGGTTTCTGGCTTCTGGCATCTGGCTTTAGGTCTTAGGCGCCTGCGCCGTCTTCAGTTTTTCATCGATACATTTGTTGACGACGTCGGCGCGCTTGTCGAGATTGGCATCGGCCGGGCCTTTCTCGGTTTTCATCCAGCATTCCATGGCGGCGCGCGAACGGGTCATTGGCGGCTCGGGCGGCGTGGCCGGTTCGGCCTTCTTGTCGCTGGAGGTCACGAGATCCGAGAGCGGCGAACTGCCATCGGTCTGGCAGCCGCCCAGCAACACCGCGGCGCTCACCACAATCATCAGCATGCGCGTCGTGCGGCGCTTCGAACCGTCTGCCGGTTGAGGGGCCGTGGTCGGGACGGGGGCGTATCGCATCGTCGTATTCCCAGGCGGTTCGGGTGACGCCGGCTTGATTCGCACGGTGCCACAGTGTCGCTGAAATGGCCCTGTCCCGGCAACTCCCGGATATCCGCGCCTTGCCTTAACCCCATTCTAACCGGGACCGGCGTTTCATTCCTGCCATGCGCCGCCCGCTGCCGGACCTGACGATCACGCTCGCGCGCAGTTTCATCGCTGTCGCGGCGGCGATCTATTTGTTCGATCTCTGGCAGCAAACCCGCGACCATCTGACCAATGGCGCGCTGCGGCCGTTCGGCGACGACTTCATCAATTACTGGTCGGGCGCTTATCTCGCCTGGCACGGCCGCGCCGCCGAGATCTACGATCCGGTCGCGTTTCACCTTTTCCAGGAAAGCGTCGCCGGCGCCCCGATCCAGGGCTATCATTACAGCTATCCGCCGGTGCTTTTGCTGCTGACCGCGCCGCTTGCATTCGTGCCCTACATTCCCGGTCTAGCGCTTTGGCTTGCTAGCGGCTGGTATGCCTTCTACCGCGCCGTGCGCCTGGCCATGCCGGGACGCGGCGCGCTGCTATTGGCCTGAGCGCGCCGGCCGTTTTCATCAACGCGGTCGGCGGGCAGAACGGCACCTGGACCGCGGCCCTGTTCGGCTTTGGCCTGGGCCTGATCGAGAAGCGGCCGGCGCTGGCGGGTGGTCTCCTCGGACTGTTGATCTACAAGCCGCAATTCGGCCTGCTGGTGCCGGTCGCCCTGCTGGCCGGCCGGCACTGGCGCGCCTTTTTGTTTGCCGGACTTTCGGCCGGCGCCCTGATTTCGATCAGCATGGCCTGGCATGGTCCGGGGCTCTGGACCGACTATCTGCGCAATCTCGGCGTCCTGCGCCAGATCGTCCTGGAGGACGGCACCGGCGTCTGGCATCGCTTCGTCTCTGTATTTGTTGCCGCCCGCAGGCTCGGCGCGCCGGTCGAGGCCGCTTACGCGATCCAGGCGCTCACGGCTGCGATTGCGCTGATCGCTGTCGCACTGGTGTGGTGGCGCAATGAAGCACCGCTGGGCGTGAAGAACGCGGTCCTGCTCAGCGCCACCTGTCTGGCGACGCCTTATTTGCAGGACTACGATCTGGTCTTCGGCGCACTGATCGTGGTCTGGCTCTGGCAGGCGCCGGCCCCTCGTTTCGAGCGAACCTTGCCGGTTGCCGCCGGTTTGCTGCTGATCCTGCCTCTGCTGGCGGCGGCATTGGCCAATATGACCGGCTTGTGTCTCGGGCCCCTGTTTATCGCGCCAATTTTCTTCCTCGCGGCGCGGATCGGTTTGCAGAAGAATCTGCACCAGACCGTGTGACTTTTGCCCCCGGCCTGTTCTAGATTGCCGCCTCGTTGCACCGGGGGCCGCCATGCCGAACTACACGTGGGATCATGTCCATCTGCGCACGCCGGATCCGGAAGCGACCGCGCAATGGTTCGAGCGCATGCTGGGCGCCGAGGTGATCCGCAGCACCCAGCAGGGAGCGCCGCGCATCGACCTCAAGCTCGGCGGCGCCAATATTTTTCTGGCCCCGGTGAAGTCCGGCGACGGCGTCAATGCGCCGCCGGTGACGCCCTATCAGGGCCTCGATCATTTCGGACTGACGGTGTCCGGCATCGACGCGGTCGCCGCCGATCTCAAGGCCAAAGGTGTCGCGTTCACCATGGAACCGACCGTTCCGCGGCCGGGCGTTAAGATCTGCTTCCTGCGCGGTCCGCAGGGTATCTCGATCGAACTGCTCGACCGCGATCCGAAATATTCCTGACCGGGAAATCGTCATCGTTGTTTGCTGTCGCCGCCGCTTAAATCCGCCCGCAGGGGCCTTTAGTTGAAAGGGCAGTCGAATGCGGGTTTGGGAAGTGGCGACCGGCGCGGCCGTTGTATTGCTGTCGCAAGCCGTGGCGCCGATCTCGGTTCCGGCCGCCGCCGATGCCCGCCTTGAGCGCAGTCTGCGCATGCTGGCGCCGGCCGAGCGGCTTGAACAGTTGTGCGACTACACCGCGATGGCCAGCATTCGCAAGGACGCCGGCAATTTCCGCCCCGAGCGCGCGGTCGCCAATGCCGGCGCCGAGGTCAAGGTGAAGAACGATACGATCGTGGCGAACGCCGGCGCGTTTCGCAGCCGCGGCAAATGGTACGGCATGGCCTACACCTGCTCGGCGACGCCCGATCATATGCAGGTCTTGTCGTTCCAGTACACGATCGGCGGCGAAATTCCCGAAGCGAAATGGGCGACCTACGGCCTCTTCGATTGACCGGCTTCAAGGCCGCGGCGGCGTGGCCTCCGCCCGCATCAGCGCCGCCACGGCCCCGACAATGACCGGCACGGCGAGGCACCAGAATCCGGCCAGCCAGTAGAGCAACGCCGCGGCGGCGCAACCGGCGGCGAAATATAGAATGCTGAAAGCCAGTCTGCCCAACCGCGCTCGGATCACTGCCGCATTCTCCGGATCGCCGCCGCTCAGCAGATCGACGGCGTCGATCGTGGCCTGCGTGGTCGAACCGGTCATCAAGGTTGTCGGCGGCAGACTTGCCAGATGCACGCGCTGCACGGCGTTCTGCAATGCCATGGCGGCGATGCCGGCAAAGCCCGTGAGCAAGGCTGCCAGCGTGTCGGGGTCCTCGAACGGGCCGAATATAACGGCAAGCAGAAAGAAGGCCGCCAGCAGGGTTACCTCGGCGGACAGCAGAATGCGCAGCACCGGTTTTTCGCGTTTACGCAAGGCGGCACCGGCCAGGCGCGCCAGCGCGATGACAGCGATGAAGACCGGCAAAGCCAATATTTTACTGATGATGCCGTGGCTGCCGAGCACGAGCGCCGCGCCGAGCGTCACGAAATTGCCGGTGACATGCGCGGTAAACAGGCCATGCAATCCGAGGAAGCCCGCGGTGTCGACGAAGCCGCCGTTGAACGACAGCAGGCCGGCTATGACCGCAGGGCTGGCGAGTTTTCGCATCGCTTGACGCTCCCACTGGCGCATCGGTCAGTCAGCCGCGTCGGACGCCCCTAGATCTTGTCCTTGACCGAGGTGTCGGGGCGATCGCTGCCGCGCGCGGTCTCGGTGTGCCAGCGGCCTTTTTCATCCTCGAACTGGATTTCCTCGGTGTGCCCGGGAACCCGCTGCTCGGCGGCGGCGCGCTGCGCGGCTTTCAGCGCCGCCGCGTGCGACGGAAAAGGTTCGGAGAAAACGCCATCGACCTTGTACGCCCAGCCGCCGTCGTGCTCGACAATTTCATAAGTAACCTTGGACATAGGTTGCCTCTCGGATTGGTCTGAAATCTCAAGGCTTCAACGTAGCGGGCCATCGGTTGGTTGCACAGGCCAAATCGGCCGGTATCCGGGGGCGGTCAAGCACGGCGCCGCAAGGCGCGGATCAAATTGACCGCGAAGCCGATGGCTGCGCCAGGCAAAGCAGACGCGATAACGGCGGCGGCTAGCCCCATTTCACAGCCGCCGGAGTCGCCGGGCGTGCCGCAGACCTTGTTGAAAGAATTCAGGATCAGCACCAGGACGAAAACGGCAATCGGCGCGGCGATAAGTCCGAGCAAGGCGCCGAGCAGGGCCTTGCCGAAAATCTGCCAGCCCGACAATCGCGCCGGTCTCGGTTGAGGTGTCAGGGTCATGATCCGACTATAGCCCGCGCTCGCGCTTCATCCGATCGATGAATTCGGTGACATCGGGGGGCAGCTTGCGCAGGCCTTCCTGTCCCGCCGCCGATAAAATCGGCCGCAGTCTGGAGCCGGTGAGGAATGCCGGCTCGCGTCCCGGTGGGATGATGCGCTCGAACACCAGCACCATGACGATTGCAAGCAGCACGACGCGGATGGCGCCGAGAAAGGCGCCGGCGGCGCGATCCGGCGCGCTGATACGCTGGCCCGACATCTCGCCGATGGCGTGGCGCATCAACGCGGCGAGGACAAAACCGACGACCAGAAATATGACAAAGCCGGTCAGCGATGACTGCGCCGGCGGCAATTTGAATTGCTCGGTCAGGATCGGCGTGACAATCGGCGTGACTGCGACCGCGACCGGCGCGGCGATGACATAGCCGAAGATGGTGGCGAGGGCCCGCAGCAGGCCGGAACGAAAGCCGGAAATAATGGCGACCGCGAGAAAAAGATAGACCGCGCCGTCGAACAGATTGACCGGCAGGTCGGCATTGAGAAGCGCGTTCATTGGCAAAGCCCAGTGTGATTATCGCGAGAGTAGGCGCTTTGTTCGGATTCGGCTACGCTCTGCGCAACCAATATCGAGGGAGACAAAAGCCATGGCCTTCAGCGTCACCAGCAACAGTTTCAAGGATGGCGACTATCTCGGCCGCGACTTCATCCTGTCGGCGGATTTCGGTTTCGGTTGCGCCGGCGGCAACACCTCGCCGCATCTGGCATGGTCCGGCGCGCCGGCCGGCACCAAGAGCTTCGCCGTCACCTGCTACGACCCCGACGCGCCGACCGGCTCCGGCTTCTGGCACTGGCTGGTGGTGAATATTCCCGCCGATGTGACCGAACTCAAGCTCGGCGCCGGCAGCGCCGGCGGCACGCTGCCGAAGGGTGCGCTGATGACTCGCACCGATTTCGGCAAGCCCGGCTATGGCGGGCCGTGTTCGCCGGAAGGCGACCACCCGCATCGCTATTTTTTCACGGTGTTCGCGGTCGGCGACACGCTCGACGTCGGTGCCGATACCTCGGCCGCCGTGGTCGGCTTCAACCTGCATTTCAAGACCCTGGCCAAGGCCGCGATCATGGGCCTGTTCAAGCGGTAAGCGGACCGCCCGGGTCTTGACGCAAATCATGGAACTTTTTTGGGCGCTGCGTATTGTTCCGTTGCGATTCCACCCGCGGCCTCCGGCACCGTTTGAACCTTCAGACGGATGCCGCGCTGCTTGCTGGCCGAGCCCGTTATACGGCAGGCCGGTTGCCAGGAGATTTTCCATGCGTCTTTCCAAAGGTTTACGTGCCGGCCTCGTCGCGCTCACCGCTCTTGTCGGGATCAGCGCCTCCACCGCCGCGATGGCCGATAGCGGCAAAGTCCACATCCGTATCGTCAAGGCGGGCTTCGTACTCGGTGGCTCGGGCGGCAGCGGCACGCTGACGTTCCACGGCCGGCAGTATCCGCTGTCGATCGGCGGCATCAGCTACGGCTTCACCTTCGGCGCCTCGGAAACCAACTTCTACGGCACCGTGAGCAACATCCGCCGTGCGTCCGATGTGGCCGGTGTCTATGGCCAGGCCGGCGCCGGCGCGGCGGTCGGCCGCGGCGCGCAGGCCGTCGTGCTGACCAACCAGAACGGCGCGGTGCTGACTTTGTCGGGCCGCCAGCGCGGCGTGATCGTCAGCGCCGACCTCAGCGGTCTTGCGCTGTCGATGCGCTAATCTGAAAGCCGGCGCCGTCACGGCGACGCCGACACTTTCAGAATATCGATCAACTTGCGGTCGCGCCATTTCTGCAAATCGGAAATGGTGCGGCCGTTTGCTTCTTGCGCGACGCCATCGACGATAATCCTGGAGACGTCGGCGATCCTGGGATTGCCAAGATCGTCGATCCAGCCCTGCACCGCCGGGCCGATATGCGCCATGAAATGCGCCATGCCGCCTTCGCCGCCGGCCAGATGAAACGTCAAGTGCGGGCCCATTAGCGCCCAGCGCAGGCCAGGCCCATAAGCGATCGCCGCGTCGGCATCGGCGACCGACACCACGCCATCGGCGACCAGATGCACCGCCTCGCGCCATAACGCTGCCTGCAGGCGATTGGCGACATGGCCGCGCACTTCCTTTTTGATATGGATCGGATGCTTGCCGAGCGCGCGATAGAATTCCATCGCGGCGGCAATTGATTGCGGCGATGTCTTGTCGCCGCCGACAACCTCGACCAGCGGAATGAGATGCGGCGGGTTGAAGGGATGGCCGATGACGCAGCGCTCCGGATGTTTGCATTTGACCGTGACGCGCGAGATCAGCAGGCCGGACGAACTCGAGGCAATCACCACCTCGCTCGGCAGCGCGGCGTCAAGCGCGGCGAATAGTTCGATTTTCAGATCCTCGCGTTCCGGACCGCTTTCCTGCACGAAGGAGACGCCCTTGCAGGCCTCTGCCGGAGACGCGTGAAACGAAAAGCGCGCGGGCGCGGCACCGGGCACGACCAGGCCGAGCGCCTGCAAGGCCGGCCAGGCATTGTCGATGAAGCGGCGGGCGAAGGCTTCGCCATTGGGCGACGGATCGCTGGCCTGGACATCATGGCCGCGCGCGAGAAAGAGGGCGGCCCAACTGGCGCCGATGGTGCCGGCGCCGATGACGGCGATGCGTTGCGACATTGTCGGTTTCGACATGGGGCGACTCGTTCGGTGTGAGGGAAACCCGGGTGGGCGATGGTACGGGGTATTTCGATTGTAGAGGAGGGCTTCTTCTTACTCTCCCCCTTGTGGGGAGGATCGACTGCTTGAGCGATCAGCGAAAGCAGTCGGGGTGGGGTTTTATTGTTCGGTCTTCAGCAGACCCCACCCCGGCTCACTTCGTTCGCCGACCCTCCCCACAAGGGGGAGGGATTAGAAGGCAAGCAGTCGTGGTTCATCGCCCGTATTCTTTAGCGGCCCCGGGCAGGCCGTCGTCCAAGTTCGCCTTCCTTCATCGCCCTCGACAAAACGAGGGCGCGCGGAACGCCGGGGTCACAACAACCCCGCAGCCTCGTGTGATTTTTGAGTAGTATTCACACGAGCAAGTCACCACGCAGTTGCCGGTTGCCGGTTGCCGGTTGCCGGTTGCCCGGCGCTCCGCGTGCGCTGTTTATATGTTTACTCCGCTTGGCCCCCGGTGGACTGACCTTTTCAGGCTTCCTCTTGCTTTAGGACATGCCTATCCATCGCTGCGGGGTTTCCGTGTGCCTCATGCCGCGTCTCTGGCTCCGGCGGGTGGTATTCCGGCTTTTGCATTAGACGACGCGCGCGAAGGCGCGATTCCGCCCCGGTGAAGGCGGCTGGCGCATCGGGACCAAGCGGCTTGGACCGCTGACGGGTTTGTTGCGCCGAATCTCCGACACCCCCGCCAGCCACCGCTCCCGGCCCCAGCATCTGACGACGCTGATCAAACGCCCCTCGTCGATGGGGCGGGATGTTGCGTATATAGTCCTAGATTAGGATTGATGTCGAGGGGCAGCAGTCCGCGATTTTCCGGGGCATCGGGCGGCCCCGCCCTATTTTAGCTGCGTGGAAATCGAGGTGAATTTGGTGTTCAGCTTGGTGCCAAGGCCGTTAATGACGGCGATGATGGCGACGGCAATGCCGGCGGAGATGAGCCCGTATTCTATGGCGGTGGCGCCGGACTCGCATTTGAGAAAACGCAGGACAAGTGAAGCCTGAAGCACGCGGAATACTCCTACGGCGCCGCATAGGCGCGTTGTCGGGTCCTTCTGGAAAATGGGAAAATGCAGCGACCTTCTATCGCGAACACAAAAGTCTAGCCGAACCGCATTACGGCAATGGAAAAATATCTGGTCAATGGCAGGTTAAAACGCGGACTTGCTTGCGGTTAAGCGGACAAGGAACGAGCCGAACGGGAACTACGGCGCGGCCCGGCCGTTGATGACGGAACCGCGCATTGGCGCGCCGACAGGAGGTTTATCCAATGGGTCTCGAATACATTTTCGCCCTGGTCATTCTCGCCCTCGATATCTGGGCGATCATCCAGATTTTGAAAAGCGCCAACAGCGGCGGCACCAAGGTGTTCTGGGTGCTGATCATCATCTGTCTGCCGGTGCTCGGGCTTCTCGCCTGGCTGATCGCGGGGCGGCGGAATGCGCCGGCGCTGTAGGCGCGGTCAGCCCGCCGTCATCCCCTTGGCGACGATGACCGCTTTCGCCTCCGGCGATTTCAGATAATCGATCAGCGCCTTTGCAGCAGCGGCATTGCCGCTCGCTGCGGCGATGCTCGCCGTGAACACCAGGTCCTGCTGCAAATCGCCGGGGAACGGCCCGGCGATATCGACGCCCGGTGCGGTCAGCACATTGGTGAGGAAGATGCCGAGATCGGCTTCGCCCTTGGCGACCATCGGCGCAATCGCCGACGGCGTCGCCGCGACCTTGGTCTTCGCCTTCATCGCCTCGGCGATGCCGAGGCGGTCGAACACTTTCAGAATGTAGGCGCCGACCGCGCTTTCCGGCAGAAAGGCGATGGACGGCGCTTTCAGCAGCGCCTCCTTGAACGCGGCCGGCGTGCCGATATCGGGCTTGGCCGCGCCGGCTTTCACGGCGACACTGTAGCCGACGCGGGCAATGTCGATGGTCGGACCGGCGACAAATTTGGCTTTGGCGTCGGCATTCTTGAACACATCGACCGGCACGACGGCGACATCGAAGGGCTCGGACGTTGCCTGCTTGATCAGGTTCGGCGTCGAGTCGAACTGAATGGTGAGCTTGTGGCCGGAGGCGCGTTCGAACTGCGGCGCCAGCGCATTGAGCGGGCCGGTCAGCGATCCGCCGGCGAGAACTTTAAGCTCGGCGGCGTGCAGCGCGGCGCCGGGCGCCAGCGCCATAGCGAGACCGAACAGCGACGCGGCGATTGAGGTGGAGTTCATGATCGTTTCCCCGGGCGGCTTTGCGCTTGTGTGACGGCTGCGCAAGCTTCGCCGAGGGCGAGCCTAGGCGGGATTGAAGCCCTGCTCAATCGGGGTGCGTGATTTGCGCTTAAGGCCATCGCTTAATGCCAGGCGCCGCGATAGTATCCGCGCCAACGAAATAAACCGGGGGGACACCATGACGCCGACCAGAATCGCCGCTGCCTTTTTTGCCTTTGCCTTGTCGATCGGCGCCGCCGCCGCGCAGCCGTCAAAGCCGCTCAGGGAGCAGATCGTCGGCACCTGGAATTTCATCGTCGCTGAGGTGAAGGCGCCCGACGGCACAAAATCGTTTCCGTTCGGCGAGACGCCCAAGGGCATTATCATTTTCACGGCCGACGGGCGCTTCGCCCAGATTCATGTCGCCAGCGACGTGCCGAAGATCGCCTCGAACAACCGGCTGACCGGCACGGCGGAGGAATATGCCGCGATCATGAAACGCAGCATCTCCGTGTTCGGCACCTATGCGGTGGACGAGGACAAGAAGACGGTGACCTTCAATATCGTCTCGGCGACTTATCCCAACTGGGAAGGCGAGGCGCAGGTCCGCACCATCGACAAATTGACGGAGGATGAATTCGTCAACACCAATCCGAACGTGGCGGGCGGGCGCGGCTCGGCGTCGAACCTGTACAAGCGGGTGAAATAAACCCGGGGCGCGACGGGCCTGCGCGAAGGCGCGGGACCCGTCCCCCGAGCGCGCTATTTCTTGAAGGCGTCGCGCTGCTTGATCAGCCGGTCCAACTCATCCTGCTGCTCGGCGATGCGGTTCGCCGCGCGTTCCTCGTCGGCGGCGCCGGAATAGGCGGCCGCCTGTTCGGTCAGCTGGCGGATGTTGTCGCGTGCGATGGCGATGCGGTCTTCGAGATCGGGCAGCGATATCGACGTGTCTTTGGGCATGGTGGTCCTCGGCGTTGAGTAGGCCTATAGCATAGACCATACGCGGCCGGGACATCGCGCCTTTTGACACAGGTCATGGCCGCGCCGCGAAAACTGCGGTGCGGCAACCGGCGGGCAACCGCCGGTGCGCTGCGGGAACCGACGTCGCGTGACCTCAGGCGACGCGGGCGACGTAAGGCACGAAGCGCGGCGCGCGGCTCGATGCCTCCTCGCGGCGCATGGCGGCGCGCAACATTTCCAGATGAACCAGGAATAATTCTGCAAGCATGGAGCCGCTCCCTTGTTGTCGCTCTGCGACGGTTCACCCGTCGCGGGCCTTGCATCAAGAATAGCGAGGGTGGCTTGTTATTCCGTTATCGGGACAGGCGTTGCGCGCGAAAAGCGCGCCGCCGCGGCTGTCATAATGTAACACGCTTAAGGGATTCGATACAGAGCGGCACGCGGCGCCGTCGTAAATTCGCGACGCGCTCTATTCGCCGCGCCGCTATTTCAACGCCAGCACCACCGGCCCGGACACTGCGTCGGTGACGCCCAGGCCGCCGCCCAGGTCTTCCAGCGTGTCGCGGAACGAATTGAGCGTCGCGATCATGGCCGGCCGCGCCTGAACAAGCGACTCCACGCCGTCCCATTCGGCGATGATGCAGTAGCGCTGCTCGCCGGTCTTGACGATGTTGATGTGGCGCAGGCCAGGCCACTCGGCATGGACGTTTTTGTGGGCGTCGAGGAACTCCTGCTCGCGGCCTTGCTTGACCTTGAAGCGCACGGCGTTGAAGGCGGTCATGTCCGGCTCCCGTGGGTTTGCTGTGATCCTGCCTAGTATCCCAAGCCGCGCCGGCCGCTGCAATCGGAATGCGGGCGCGTCAGCGGGCAGGGACGGCGGCAACGCACTCGATCTCGATCAGCATTTTCGGATCGGGCAACTGCGCGATGACGCAGGTGGTGCGCGCCGGATAAGGCGGTGGGCCGAAGGCGTCGGCATAGAGCGCGTTCATTGGCGCGACATCGGCCGCGCGCGTTAGCAATACGTTGACCTTGACGAGATGCGCGGTGTCGGTGCCGGCCTCGGCGAGGATGCGCTTGATGGTGGCGGCGACAAAGCCGAACTGCGTGGCGAAATCATCCGACAGTTTGCCGTCGCCGTCGAAGCCCGGAATGCCGGAGACGAACAACAGATCGCCGACCCGCGTGGCGTAGGACAGCGGTGGGGCTTTGATGGCGGGGGGTGGAGGGAAGTGGGTGATCATAGGGGGATTGCTCCGGGGCGGACGGCAGGGTGGGCGAAGCGAGGCGATCCCAGCATAACCTATCGCGGCGCTGTGATTGGATCGGTCGGCTTTAAGCGCGTTCGACGCCTTGCCGCCATCACTCCTGTAACCCCATGATCTTTAATAGGAATAAAAGCTTGACTGCGAAGTCGTTGCATGATAGGAATATATACTATTTCTCAATGGAGCGGCCATGATTTCGCGGGATGATTACGAGGAAGTCCTTCAGATGCGGCGTGACCTCGACGCTTTGCGCGCCGACCTGATACGCACGGTAAGGGCCTATTATGCGCGCAAATACAGCCCCGATCAGCCGCGCGTGCCGGCGGGCAGCCGTGAAGGCGGGCAATGGACAGGTGGAGAGGGCGGCGGCGGCGGCATCAACGACTCGCGGGTTATTTCGGACGCCACGCCGGACAATGACTGGAAGCCCGGTGCACAATATGCGGCCGGTCCGCGCGGCCCCAAGGATAGATTGCCGCTGCACGTACCCGTTCCCAGCGCCGGAGATGGAGTGAGTTCGACTTACCGGGCCGGTCAGGTGACCATCGTCAACGAAGCCCAGACTGGGTTATCGACAGTCGACGCACGCACGGAATCGCTCAAGGCGCTCTTAGAGCAGGTTGTTAACGCAAGAGCCGAGGGTTCCGGATCGCAATACGGCACGGCGATACATACGGATTTTGCGAATGCGGTGAGATCCGAAAATTTGCCTGGTATCGGGAGGAAAGGCGTCGAGCAGACTTTTGGGCCTGACCCCGACAATCCAGACGTCCCCTACGGAACGAAGGACAGTGTTCGAACAGACGTTGTCCTGCGCAACAATATTGGAGATGTCATTGCAATCTATGATGTAAAAACCGGCTCGGCATATTTAGGTCCAAAGCGGGTCCAAGAACTGCGCGAAAAGACGGGCGCATCGCCCCTTGTCCCGATAATCGAAATGCATATTCAGCGCGGCCTGTCGCTCAAAGCGAAAACCGGACAAGGACATTATGTCTGGACCATCACGTTGCGCCTGTGGAATCCATGGCTTCGAGGCATTGTGGGTCAGGGGGCAGGCGAAGGCGTTCTCTGACGCCTTCGATGAGGACGAGAACCTCGGAGCGAAACTTAGGCGGATCGTCGAGGAATGTTGCCAAAGCGGCGCCATTCGACTGCAGCCTTCTTCTCCATTCGAGGTTCTCGGTCGGCCAATGCGCCAGCCGATCGAATGACTGTCGCGCTGCGGGCATATCGCCGGCAAGCGCGGCGGCGACCGCGGCATGATAGACCGGCGCGCCTTCGCGTAAGGGGTGGCTAATGAGATAGCGGTGAATCGCGCCTATCGATTTGAATTGTTCGCGGAGCGCGATAACCTCCTGCGCGGCCCGCTCGGCCATGCGCTCGATCAGCGGCGTAAATTGCCCAACACTTTCGAACGAGATGAAGTCGGCATCATCGACGCGATGCCCGACATCGAAACTCCAGCTCTTTTTCGGGTACCAGAACCACATCGCACCGACGTTGAGATAGCTTCCCTTCGACCAGCCGCTCGGCTGGAATTCGATGGAGATGGCCCAGAAGCGTTGATCGGAATACCAGAACCGGGATTGGCCCTTGCGAACGCAGCCAAGCGGCGTCAACGCGGCCTTCGCCGCCGCTGCGATGAGCTTGCCGTGTTCGTTTTGCTTGGCCATCCCCGCGCCCACATACCGGCATGACTCTAGCACGGACGCACGGAAGACGGACTAGCGGGCAAATTTTCCGTCGAAACCCGGAATGCCGGAGACGAAGAGAAGATCGCCGACGCGCGTGGCGTAGGAGAGGGGTGGGCTTTGATGTTCGGGGGCGGTGGGAAGTGGGTGATCATGGGGGGCCTTTTGATTGGGGCAGCGGCGTGTGGCCCGCATGAAGCGAAGCGGAATGCGGGACCGTTAGTGGGCGACTGACCCGGATTTCGCGGAGCCGGCTTTCATTCCGTTCTCCTGGTAGGTAATGTACATCACGCACGTGATCGGGCAGAATACGAAGTACTAAAACGCGACGTCGGTCTGCACGTGCGCCGCGTTATTCGGATGACACGATTGGGCGGTTAACCTCCGCCCGTCCAAACAGGAGCTTGTTATGTTTCTGAGCGCGCCAACCAAACCCGTTTTCATTGTATCGCTTGTGCTGGCCATTTTCGCGGTGCTGGTGTTCTTGCGGGTGGTGCCGTTTACCGCCGTGCCGGTGTTCTGGATCATGACCGCCGCTTACGTGGTCTTGCTCATTGGCAATCTTTTCAAGAAGGTGTGAGGCGCGGCCGGCGTCGCAGGCCGGGTTTCGAGCTTGCCGTGGTCGTTTTGTTTGGCCATCCCGGCGCCCGCGTGCCGAAGCCATCCTAGCACGGACGCGCGGAGGGCGGACTAGCCGGCTTGCCTGTCAACGCCCGGAATGCCGGAGACGAACAGGAGATCTCCAACGCGCGTGGCGTAGGACAGCGGCGGGGCTTTGATGTTCGGGGGCGGAGGGAAGTGGGTGATCATGGTGGGCTGTGACATAAATTGAAACAAGGGAGAAATCGCCGTTGTCATTTGATCAGCAGGCGGAATTCGTAAATAGGCTGCTTCCGCTTCACTAGTCGTCATGCCGCCTAAACAATGCTGCCTTTCTTCGCAATCCAAACCTTAATAATATTTACAAAGTCATTGTAAAGAATGCGACGCGTTGTAATTCCTGACTCTATGCATATGCGAGGGAATTGTCGCAAAAGCCTTTTGTAATCCTGGGTGATCGGAACGTCGCCGGGTAGCAGCGTGTGAGAATTGAATTGAGCCAACCAGTTTCTAACGACCAGAATTACCTCTTCAAAACTATTCTGGTGAATTTGAATGTCTTGGCCCGCAATATCGGATGTTCGTTGATAACGGTAGGATACAGCGTCCAATACTAGGCAGGTTTTTGATGAGTGGGATCGGCCACCAAATTTCTTTGCTCCGACGAAAATTCCTAATTCAAAAGGCATGTTAAATCGTGGCAATCCGCTGCTTAATTGCGTCCTCGAAATGTCATGTATTGCATGACTACACGAACCCATAATATCCATAATCTTGTCGAGGCGATTTTGGCTCCCATCCGCAACTTCTAGTGAGCAACGTGGCTCAAATCCACAATACACCAGCGTGAAGACGATGGCCCTGAATTTTCTCTGATATTGTGCGTCAAACGGGCAATTAATAAATACTGCGCTCGCCATGTCTCACCGATTAAATGGCTTTAAATATCCTCTCAGGGGAGATCGTTCCGCGCTTTGGCTTTAGAGAGAATTTTCGAACAGTCTTTGCCTGCTTGGGGTGGTCCAGCTTGAATTTTGAAATTAGCTGACCATTCACTTTGCTCGTGACTACGAAATAGGTTCCCTGATTGCTCTTAACCACATCGTAATTGCGAGTTTTTCTTGTGGCTTCCGCGGCCCGGCCGACGACGTTGGATGTCTTTGCCTTCTTAAAGCCCGACTTGGCTGTTTTCCATTTGCTATTGGGCACGACTAAGTAGCTGCCGTGACTAGAGACTTTTTTTTACCTTCTTCATTTGGAGGCTCCGAATCCAATCTATTGGACATGATACACGGAAAAGTGGCGTCTTAAAGCGCCCTATTGCTCTCCTTCACCAGCACCGCGTTCTTCGCCTTGTGCGCGGCTTCGGTATCCAGCGCCGTGGTGTGCGGCGCTTTCACGCCCGCCGCACCGGCATCGACATAAACCTGCTGGCCCATGGCGTTGAACTTGTCGGACATTTCCTTCATGCCCGCCTTCGCCAAGGCTTCGGCGGGCGAGCCCGCTTCGCCGTCGAGACCCAAAGTCGCCCTTTCGTTCGCGCCCAAATTCGCGGCATATTCCCGCACATCGGCCGTGATCTTCATCGAGCAGAATTTCGGCCCGCACATCGAGCAGAAATGCGCGACCTTGTGCGCTTCCTTCGGCAGCGTTTCGTCGTGATATTTCTGCGCCGTCTCGGGATCGAGGCCGAGGTTGAACTGATCCTGCCAGCGGAAGTCAAAGCGCGCGCGTGACAGCGCATCGTCGCGCAATTGCGCCGCCGGGTGGCCTTTGGCCAGATCAGCGGCGTGCGCTGCGATCTTGTAGGTGATGACGCCGGTCTTGACGTCGTCGCGGTCGGGCAGGCCGAGATGCTCCTTCGGCGTCACATAGCAAAGCATGGCGCAGCCGAACCAGCCGATCATGGCGGCGCCGATGCCCGACGTGATGTGGTCGTAGCCCGGCGCGATGTCGGTCGTCAGCGGCCCGAGCGTATAGAACGGCGCCTCGCCGCATTCCTTGAGCTGCTTATCCATGTTGATCTTGATCTTGTGCATCGGCACATGGCCGGGGCCTTCGATCATCACCTGGCAGCCCTTCTTCCAGGCGATTTGCGTGAGTTCGCCCAGTGTTTCGAGTTCGGCGAACTGCGCGGCGTCGTTGGCGTCGGCGCCGGAGCCTGGCCGCAAGCCGTCGCCGAGCGAGAACGACACGTCGTATTTGCGCATGATGTCGCAAATCTCTTCGAAGTGCGTGTAGAGGAAGCTCTCCTTGTGGTGCGCGAGGCACCAGCGCGCCATGATCGAGCCGCCGCGCGAGACGATGCCGGTGACGCGCTTGGCCGTCAGCGGCACATAGGCGAGGCGCACGCCGGCGTGGATGGTGAAATAATCGACGCCCTGTTCGGCCTGTTCGATCAGCGTGTCGCGGAAGAGCTCCCACGTCAGTTTCACCGGGTCGCCGCCGCATTTCTCCAGCGCCTGATAGATCGGCACGGTGCCGATCGGCACGGGCGAGTTGCGCAGAATCCAGTCCCGGATGTTGTGGATGTTGCGGCCCGTCGACAGGTCCATCACCGTGTCGGAGCCCCAGCGGATCGACCACACCATCTTCTCGACTTCTTCCGCCACGGAAGACGTCACGGCGGAATTGCCGATGTTGGCGTTGACCTTCACGAGGAAGTTGCGACCGATGATCATCGGCTCAAGCTCGGGATGGTTGATGTTCGAGGGAATGATGGCGCGGCCGCGCGCGATCTCGTCGCGCACGAATTCCGGCGTGACGAAGGCGGGAATCGACGCGCCAAAGCTCTCGCCGTCGGCGATGCGGGCCTCCGCGCCCTCGACCATCTTCTCGCGGCCGAGGTTTTCGCGGTGCGCGACGTAGATCATCTCCTCGGTGACGATTCCCGCGCGGGCGAATTCGTATTGAGTGACGCGCGCGCCGTCCTTGCCGCGGCGTGGCTGGCGGTTGGCGGGGCAGGGCGGCACCAGCTTGTCGCCGGCGGCGTCGCCATTGTCTTCGGGCCGCACGGCGCGGCCGGTGTATTCCTCGAAGCTGGCGCGCTTTGACAGCCAGGCGTCGCGGACCGGCGGCAGACCCTGGGAGAGGTCGACGCGGGCGTCGACTTCGGTGTAGGGGCCCGAGGCGTCGTAAACGCGCACGTTGGGCTCGTTGGCGCCTTCCTCCAGGACGACTTCGCGGAAGGGCACGCGCAGTTCCGGCTTGTCGGCGGGCGAGTAATAGATCTTGCGGGAGCCGGTCAGCGGCCCCGTGGTGACGGTTTCCGGAATGAGCGATCCGCGCTTAGGTTGAACGTTCATGACTTCCTCCGTGCGGGCGTTCGCCCTTGGCTTCCAAATAACGCCGAAGGGAGTTGCGAAGCAGGCGCGATAGGCCCTGTCGCCGTCCCTCCGCTGGCGTTAACCAGATCAGGTTCGATGGGTGTGATCTCAGCCGTCCAGCGGACGGCACCCCTCGGCTGATGGGGAGGTTAGGATGATGCGGCGCGCTTGGCAAGGGCGGGGCGCCCGTCCGCATAGGCCGCCCAGGGTTTGTGGCGACGCGGGGGGAAGGCGAGTTCGAAGCCGCTTCCCGTCAGCGACAGGTTGGGATTGTAGTAGGGATCGTTGGCGAGAAGCGCCCCCCAGTGGCGCGCCATAAAAGCGTCGGCGGCGGCCATCGCCGCTGCGCCCGGCGCCTCGATGGCCGCCTCGCGTGAGCGATGGTCATGGCTGAGAACCGCTTGCGGCATCCAGACGTTGCGTTTGCCCTTTGCCGCAAGCCTGAGACAGAAATCGATGTTCGCGTGCGCGGCGCCAAGCTCACGCGCGTTCATGCCGCCCACGTCTTCGAACAGCTTGCGCCGCACGACGAGGCAGGCTTCCGACAGTGCGGAAACATTCGAGCACAGGACGGCGCGGCCGTAATAGCCTGGTTCGCGCTCGCGCCAGTTCCTGAACGCCGGCGCCGCGACGCCGTTCAATCCGAGAACGAGGCCCGCGCCGCGAAGCTTGTCTCGCTCGTGCAAAAGCTTGGGGCCGATCACGCCGTTCTCTTCATCAACGGCGAGCGCAACCAGTTGCGTAAGCCAGTCTATGCCCCGCGGCTCGGTATCCGGATCGACAATCGCGAGAATGTCGCCGCGCGCTTGCGCCGCGCCCGCGTTGACGAGCGCGGGCCATCGGGCGTCGGCGCTTTCGACGACGCCGACGCACGCATCCGCTTCAAACCCGCGCAAAGTCTCGCGCGTCGCCTTGTCGAGCGTTGAAGGAACGCTCACGATAATTTGGAGAGGCGCGTAATCCGTCCGCCACAGCAGGCCCTGAAGGCAGGCGCGCAGGCGCGCGGGGGCGGGGCGCGCGGGAACGATCGCCGTCACCAGCGGCGTGGGATCGGGCGGTAGTCGTCGCGCTTCCTCCCAGGAGGGGGAGGTTTCACATTGCAATATGCGCGCGTTGACGCCGCGCGTCGCGAGATAATCGGCCTTGGCGCGTCGCGCCGCGCGAATGCAGCGATCAAGCTGCGTGTTTGAAAACGAGCGGTTCCCTTTGCTCTGCCGCCAGTGATAGAGGACAGAGGAAATGTGATGGATTTTCGAAGCACTTGTGGCGGCCGCGGCGCGCAATGCAAGATCATAATCCTGACTGCCCTCGAAGCCCGCGCGAAAGCCTCCGATCGTCTCGATGAGCGCCCGCCGGTAGACGCCAAAATGCGAGACCATATTGTGGCCAAGGAACAATTCCGGGTTCCAGTCGGTCTTGAAATAGGGCTCGAATCGGATTCCATCGTCGGAAATCTTGTCCTCATCCGAATAGACGAGGTCGGCGTCGGGAAATTGATCGATCAGAGCGGCGACTTCGTAAAGCGCGTGCGCGGGCAGAAGGTCGTCGTGATCCATCAGGGCGACGAATTCGCCGGTCGCGAGTTTGAGCGCGGAATTGCTGGCCAGGGCGATGTTGCCGTTCGTATCCCGACGCATGAAGCGGACGCGTTTGTCGAGCGCCGCGTATTCGACGAGCAGCCGCGTTACGTTGGGCGAGGGCGAGGCGTCGTCGGCGACGCAGAGTTCCCAATTGTCATAGAGCTGCGCGCGAATGGAGCCGATAGCCTCGCGCAGCAAGCGTTCCGGCGTCTCGTAAGTCGGCATTACGATCGAGATCAGCGGGCGGCGCTGAAAACTCTCGATATGCGCGCCGATAGCGGCGCGGTCACTGTCCGACAAGGTGTCGTAGCGTTGCGTCCAGTAGCGATAGGCGGGGCCGCGCATCGCCGGCAGGCGCGACATGATCGTCGGCAATCGGGCGATGCGCGGCGGTCGCGACGCGGGGCTGACGGGCGTCGCGCTGGCGGCGGTCGTGGATGTCGTGGGTTTGTTTGCGTCGCGCACGTTACCGTCCGGCGCCGAACAATCGCGCAATTCCTTTGCGGCGCGGCGGGGGAAGGTCGGCCGCCTGCGCCGCCATCTCGCGCCAGGACGCGGTGATTTCATCCTTGTTGTCGCAAGGCGCCATGCCGCGCCTGACCGCGTCGGCGACGTCGGGATTGGAGAGGTAATAGTGTTCGTCAAAGTCCCTGGATGCGTCGGTCATGGAACTTTTCCGATCCGGAATCCGCCCGATTTCGTCAGTGGAACCCACCGACCGATATCCGTCGTGCTCTTAGAAGAGTTGTCGTATTTTGGCAACGATGTTGCCGCACCGGCACCGTCCTGCCCTCGCTGCCGAAATGGTTGGAGGACTATAACCATGTTCGCCCGCGCTGGGGTTTGCGAAATCATTTGGCGCGTCAACGCCGTCGCGCGTTCGCGCTTACCAACAGCGTGTCAAGGAACGTCGCCTTCGCGTCTATTGGGATTGGGTGGGGTGCCCCTCTTACTTCGCTCCATCGATCAAGATGTCTTGAAGCTGGGACAGTGGGGTTGGCAAAGTCGTTTTTGGTATTTAATCAACTGGCATGAAAGCTTTGCTAACGGGCGCGAGCGGAGTCCTCGGTCGCCACTGTCTTACGGCTCTGCTGTCTTGCGGACACACTCCGATTGCGGTGAGTCGCACCCGACCTCGGGACGCCCCCGATATCGAATGGCTGGAACGTGATTTGCTTGTGGCGGGGGAGCCCCGGCGATTGGCGCGCGAGGCTCGAGCGGACGTGGCGCTGCATCTCGCATGGACCGCGCAACCCGGCTATTTTTGGACCGATCAGGCGAATAACGCTTGGATTGCCGCGTCGATTGAACTGGCGCGCGAGACGTTCGAGGCCGGTGCACGGCGGTTTTGCGGGGTGGGAACGTGTTTCGAGTATGAGTGGCCGGAAAACAGCGATTGCCACGAAGCAACAACGCCGCTTGGCGGCCACACGCTCTACGACCGCGCCAAGAGCGCCTGCTTTCGGGCGATCGCGGAGATCGCCGGGCACGATGGACCCAGCCTTAGCTGGGCTCGATTGTTTTATCTTTATGGCCCTGGGGAGCACCCCGACCGTCTAGTGGCAAGTGTCGCACGCGCCCTGGTCGCCGGTAAGCCCGCCAATTGTTCGCATGGTTACGCTTTGCGCGACTACATGGACGCGCGCGATGCCGGCGCGGCGCTCGCGGCGCTGGCCACAAGCGACGTGAGCGGTGCGGTGAACATTGCCAGCGGCGAACGAACCAAGATCGCCGATTTAGCCAGCGAACTCGGTCGTCTTGCTGGCCGCCCGGACCTCGTTCGTCTAGGCACCCTGCCGGATCGCCCGGACGATCCACCACGCATTACCGCCGATATCCGACGCATGACGGAGGAGGTCGGGTTTCGACCACGCCGATTGCGTCAGGGACTCGCGGATGTGCTCGATTATTGGCGCAAGCAGGAAATTATCGCCCCGTGACGCTAGTCGTCCTGCGTGCTCTCAAATCCGACGCCATCGGCTTGGCGCCACGCTTCGCAGCGGCTAAGAAAGACCGCGTTGATGGCGCTTGGGCGCGTCTCCTTTTAGGCGGGAGGTGTGAGTTGGGTCGGTCGGGAATGATTTTATTCAATGTCTTTTTCGTCAAGGGGTCGCGTTCGAGGAAACCTCGGGGTCTGAATTGAACTCCGGCGCTTGTCAGTCACCAAACCTGGGGCATCGAATGGACCATCGAAAACGATCGGATCTTGGCGGAGATATCAATTGCAGACAGTGATATTGGCCGGGGGCATGGGGACGCGCATATCGGAAGAATCCCATTTGCGGCCGAAGCCTCTGATCGAGATTGCCGGGCGTCCAATTCTTTGGCATATAATGAAGCTCTACGCCCATCACGGTGTCAACGATTTCATCGTGTGCCTGGGCTACCGCGGCTATATGATCAAGGAGTATTTCGCCAATTATTTCCTGCACCATTCCGATGTGACCATTGACGCGCGCGAGAACCGGACCGTTTATCATCAAAGCAACGCGGACCCCTGGCGCGTAACGCTTGTGGATACCGGCGAGAACACGCAAACTGGTGGCCGTCTGAAGCGCGTTGCGCATTACCTAAATAGCGGTGAGAGCTTTTGTTTCACCTATGGCGATGGAGTTTCGAACGTGGATATTACTGCGCTCGTGGCCTTTCACAAAGCGCACGGGAGGAAGGCGACTCTGACAGCTGTCGTTCCACCGGCCCGCTTTGGCGCGCTTTCCCTCGCTGGAGAT
Source organism: uncultured Hyphomicrobiales bacterium (assembly GCA_903892675.1). Taxonomy (GTDB): domain Bacteria; phylum Pseudomonadota; class Alphaproteobacteria; order Rhizobiales; family Xanthobacteraceae; genus Pseudolabrys. The sequence goes on from CAITJJ010000208.1 coordinate 30,559, forward strand.
AGGGTCGAGAAATTTGTCGAGAAACCGCGCACCGGCGATGGATTGATAAATGGCGGATTTTTCGTGCTTGAGCGCGACGTTATCGGGCGCATCAAGGGCGACAACACGTCCTGGGAGGCAGAGCCGGTGGAAAGCTTGGCGCGCGATGGCGAATTGATGGCATTTCGCCACGAAGGTTTCTGGCAATCGATGGACACTTTGCGCGACAAGCAAACGCTCGAAGCCCTGTGGACCGGGGGCGCCGCGCCGTGGAAGGTCTGGGCGTGAGGCGACCGGATCCCGCATTCTGGCGCGGTCGCCGCGTGCTGTTAACGGGTCACTCGGGATTTAAAGGTGGCTGGGCGGCGCATTACCTAGCGCATCTGGGAGCGAACATATTCGGGCTCGCGCTGTCGCCTGACACCGAACCCAATCTTTATTCCGTCTCGCGAGTCAACGAGATCGTCACCGGCGGGATAGGCGATATACGCGACGCAGCCGATGTCGCCGTCGCGGTCGCCTCAAAGCCTCAAATTGTGCTGCACATGGCGGCGCAGCCGTTGGTGCGTCGATCGGTGCGCGCGCCGATAGAGACATTTGACGTCAATACCATGGGGACTGCTCGTCTTCTCGACGCTCTGCGGGTGGTGGATGGACTTGAAGCCGTCCTCGTCGTGACGACAGACAAAGTTTATGAAAATCTCGAGCATGGACACCCATTTCGCGAGAATGATTCGCTCGGAGGCCGAGACCCCTATTCCGCGTCGAAGGTCTGTGCCGAAATTGTAGTAGCTTCCTACGCACGCACCTATTTCGATGCGCGCGGCGTTCCACTGGCAACGGCGCGCGGCGGCAATGTTATCGGCGGGGGTGATTTTTCGGAAGACCGGATCGTGCCAGATGTTTTTCGCGCTCATGTCGCGGGCGAGCAGCTTGTGCTGCGAGATCCAGATGCGACGCGTCCCTGGCAGCATGCGCTCGATTGCGTCACCGGCTATCTGGTTTACGCCGAGGCGCTGGCCAAGGGCGAGAATCCGCCGCACGCGCTCAATTTTGGCCCGGTATCGGGTGCCTCGCTTCCGGTTTCGGCCCTGGTCGATGAAATGCAAAAGGCTCTCGGCGCCGTGCGCGGTTGGCGACTGGCCGATGGGCCTCGCCCGCGCGAAATGAAACTGCTGGCGCTCGACACGGCGGCGGCGCGTGCCCATCTGGGTTTTGACGACCGACTTTCGGATACGGCTGCGATCAAGGAAACCGCGCGCTGGTATGCGGATTTCGCCAGCGGCAAGGACATGCGCACGGCAACCGCGCGGGCCATCGAGGACTATCTCAAGTGACCGACACAACACCCCGTTGCCGTTTCTGCGACGCTCTCCTGCGTCATGTCTTCATCGACCTTGGTCTTTCTCCCTTGGCCAATCGCAATCTGCGCGCGGATGAGGTCGCGACCGAAAAAAAATATCCGTTGATTGTGCGAGTCTGCGAAACCTGCCTGCTAGTTCAGGCGGATGAATACGCGGCGCCGGACGAGATATTTAGCGACTACGATTATCTTTCCTCTACATCAAGCGGCTGGATGGCGCATGCGCGCGCATATTGCTCCGCCATGGCCAAGCGATTTCGCCTGGGCGCGGATTCCATTGTCGTCGAAATTGCTAGTAACGATGGCTATCTCTTGCACAACTTTGTCGAAATGGGCGTTCCTGTGCTAGGCGTCGAGCCCGCCCGCAACGTCGCTGACATTGCCATTGCTGCCGGCGTGCCAACAGAGGCGGTATTTTTTGGCGTGGAGACCGCGCGGGAAATCGCAGAGCGGGGACGCAAGGCTGACTTAATGGTCGCCAACAATGTGCTTGCGCATGCTCCGAACACGCGCGATTTCGTTGGCGGCTTCGCCGAACTACTTGCGCCTGAAGGGGTCGCGACCTTTGAATTCCCGCATGTGATGAACCTGATCGATCAGGTTCAATTCGATACTATCTACCACGAGCATTTCTTCTATCTGTCGCTTTATGCGGTCGAAAAAATCATGGCATCGCAAGGCCTGCGCGTGTTCGATGTCGATGAGTTGCCGACCCACGGCGGCTCGCTGCGGCTTTTTGTGTGCCACGACGCAGCGGCCCACCCGCCGACGCCAGCGTTGGATCGTTTGCGCGCGTGCGAACGCGCCAAAAGACTCGACACGGTCGACGGCTATCTCGGCTTTGAGACGAGAGCCGCCAAAGTAAAAGCTGACTTTCTGGCGTTTCTTGCGCGCGCAGAGGGCGAGGGCAAGGTGGTCGCAGGCTACGGCGCTGCCGCCAAAGGCAGTACCTTTCTCAACTATTGCGGCGTCGGCGCGCCGCGCCTCGTTGAAATTTACGATCGTAGCGCCACCAAGCAGGGCAAATTGGCGCCGGGAAGCCACATTCCGATCTATGATCCCGCGTGCGCGCGGAAAACCAAGCCGGACTATGTCGTAATCCTGCCGTGGAACATTGCGGACGAAGTGCGCGAGAGCCTTGCCTACATTTCGGAATGGGGTGGAAAATTTGTCACGGCGGTTCCCGAGCCACGTATTTATGAAGCGGACTGACCGATTATGAAGTGGACTGACCGATGCGCTTTCATCGGCGTTCCCCATGGCCACTGGAAAACGACAACCTTCGTCGCCGGGCTTCGTCTGACGGGCATGGTCGCGTCGATGGCGCTCGATGGACCGATCAACGGCGTCTCGTTCCAGGCCTATGTCGATCAGGTCCTGGTTCCGGAATCGCGGCCCGGCGACATTGGGATCATGGACAATCTTGGCGGCCGCAAAGGCGCTGGCGCGCGCAACGCGATCGAAGCGGTTGAGGCCGGCCTCCTTTATCTTCCGCCCCACAGCTCCGACTTCAATCCGATCGAGAACGCCTTCTCGAAGTTCAAGGCGCTCCTGCGCAAGGCGGCCAAGCGAACAGTCGAAGGATTGCGGAACACGATCGGCGCGTTGCTGCC